>NZ_JARVSN010000040.1:0-2604 GCF_030209165.1 Pseudomonas sp. fls2-241-R2A-110
GCAAATTGCTTGGGTGTTATATGGTCAAGCCTCACGGGCAATTAGTATTGGTTAGCTCAACGCCTCACAGCGCTTACACACCCAACCTATCAACGTCGTAGTCTTCGACGGCCCTTCAGGGGACTCAAGGTCCCAGTGAGATCTCATCTTGAGGCTAGTTTCCCGCTTAGATGCTTTCAGCGGTTATCTATTCCGAACATAGCTACCCGGCAATGCCACTGGCGTGACAACCGGAACACCAGAGGTTCGTCCACTCCGGTCCTCTCGTACTAGGAGCAGCCCCTCTCAAATCTCAAACGTCCACGGCAGATAGGGACCGAACTGTCTCACGACGTTCTAAACCCAGCTCGCGTACCACTTTAAATGGCGAACAGCCATACCCTTGGGACCGGCTTCAGCCCCAGGATGTGATGAGCCGACATCGAGGTGCCAAACACCGCCGTCGATATGAACTCTTGGGCGGTATCAGCCTGTTATCCCCGGAGTACCTTTTATCCGTTGAGCGATGGCCCTTCCATACAGAACCACCGGATCACTAAGACCTACTTTCGTACCTGCTCGACGTGTCTGTCTCGCAGTCAAGCGCGCTTTTGCCTTTATACTCTACGACCGATTTCCGACCGGTCTGAGCGCACCTTCGTACTCCTCCGTTACTCTTTAGGAGGAGACCGCCCCAGTCAAACTACCCACCATACACTGTCCTCGATCCGGATAACGGACCTGAGTTAGAACCTCAAAGTTGCCAGGGTGGTATTTCAAGGTTGGCTCCACGCGAACTGGCGTCCACGCTTCAAAGCCTCCCACCTATCCTACACAAGCAAATTCAAAGTCCAGTGCAAAGCTATAGTAAAGGTTCACGGGGTCTTTCCGTCTAGCCGCGGATACACTGCATCTTCACAGCGATTTCAATTTCACTGAGTCTCGGGTGGAGACAGCGCCGCCATCGTTACGCCATTCGTGCAGGTCGGAACTTACCCGACAAGGAATTTCGCTACCTTAGGACCGTTATAGTTACGGCCGCCGTTTACCGGGGCTTCGATCAAGAGCTTCGCGTTAGCTAACCCCATCAATTAACCTTCCGGCACCGGGCAGGCGTCACACCCTATACGTCCACTTTCGTGTTTGCAGAGTGCTGTGTTTTTAATAAACAGTCGCAGCGGCCTGGTATCTTCGACCGGCATGGGCTTACGCAGTAAATGCTTCACCCTCACCGGCGCACCTTCTCCCGAAGTTACGGTGCCATTTTGCCTAGTTCCTTCACCCGAGTTCTCTCAAGCGCCTTGGTATTCTCTACCCAACCACCTGTGTCGGTTTGGGGTACGGTTCCTGGTTACCTGAAGCTTAGAAGCTTTTCTTGGAAGCATGGCATCAACCACTTCGTGTTCTAAAAGAACACTCGTCATCAGCTCTCGGCCTTAGAATCCCGGATTTACCTAAGATTCCAGCCTACCACCTTAAACTTGGACAACCAACGCCAAGCTGGCCTAGCCTTCTCCGTCCCTCCATCGCAATAACCAGAAGTACAGGAATATTAACCTGTTTTCCATCGACTACGCTTTTCAGCCTCGCCTTAGGGACCGACTAACCCTGCGTCGATTAACGTTGCGCAGGAAACCTTGGTCTTTCGGCGTGGGTGTTTTTCACACCCATTGTCGTTACTCATGTCAGCATTCGCACTTCTGATACCTCCAGCAAGCTTCTCAACTCACCTTCACAGGCTTACAGAACGCTCCTCTACCGCATCACCTAAGTGATACCCGTAGCTTCGGTGTATGGTTTGAGCCCCGTTACATCTTCCGCGCAGGCCGACTCGACTAGTGAGCTATTACGCTTTCTTTAAAGGGTGGCTGCTTCTAAGCCAACCTCCTAGCTGTCTAAGCCTTCCCACATCGTTTCCCACTTAACCATAACTTTGGGACCTTAGCTGACGGTCTGGGTTGTTTCCCTTTTCACGACGGACGTTAGCACCCGCCGTGTGTCTCCCATGCTCGGCACTTGTAGGTATTCGGAGTTTGCATCGGTTTGGTAAGTCGGGATGACCCCCTAGCCGAAACAGTGCTCTACCCCCTACAGTGATACATGAGGCGCTACCTAAATAGCTTTCGAGGAGAACCAGCTATCTCCGAGCTTGATTAGCCTTTCACTCCGATCCACAGGTCATCCGCTAACTTTTCAACGGTAGTCGGTTCGGTCCTCCAGTTAGTGTTACCCAACCTTCAACCTGCCCATGGATAGATCGCCCGGTTTCGGGTCTATTCCCAGCGACTAGACGCCCTATTAAGACTCGCTTTCGCTACGCCTCCCCTATTCGGTTAAGCTCGCCACTGAAAATAAGTCGCTGACCCATTATACAAAAGGTACGCAGTCACCCAACAAAGTGGGCTCCCACTGCTTGTACGCATACGGTTTCAGGATCTATTTCACTCCCCTCTCCGGGGTTCTTTTCGCCTTTCCCTCACGGTACTAGTTCACTATCGGTCAGTCAGTAGTATTTAGCCTTGGAGGATGGTCCCCCCATATTCAGACAAAGTTTCTCGTGCTCCGTCCTACTCGATTTCATGACTAAGAGATTTTCGCGTACAGGGCTATCACCCACTATGGCCG
>NZ_JARVSN010000051.1:0-1667 GCF_030209165.1 Pseudomonas sp. fls2-241-R2A-110
GCGAGCTAACGCTCGGCCTGTTGAGTGGTGAGGAGCGGGCGGTACGCCTCGATTTACTGTGGGAGCTGGCCTTGCCGGCGATGGCGGCCTGACAGCCGACCAGTTTCTCTCAGATGCACCCCATTCCCCTGTGGGAGCTGGCCTGCCAGCGATGGCGGCCTGACAGCCGACCAGTCTCTCTTAGATGCACCCCATTCCCCTGTGGGAGCTGGCTTGCCAGCGAAGGCAGCTTGCCAGCCGACCAATCTCTTGCAGGTGTACACCGAACCCTGTGGGAGCTGGCCTGCCGGCGATGGCGGCCTGACAGTCGCCCAATCTCTTGCAGGTGTACCCGGTCCACAGTGGGAGCTGGCTTGCCGGCGATGGCGGCTTGCCAGCCGACCCTTTCTCTTCGGATGTATTTCCCATTCAAATCCAACCCAAAAAAAAGCCACCTTGCGGTGGCTTCTTTAATTCTTTTGATCAGTCGTAGATCACTTTCTTCTTCCAGTCTGCATCCGCCTCGACTTCTTTGAGGCCTTCGTTCAATTGGTTTGTTTCGCTTTCAACCGCTGCGATGTTGTCCATCACCATGGCATTGGCGCGGGCCAGGAGTTTTTCCAGGTATTCGAGTTGTTCGGCGTAGGCCTGGGGTTCCTGTTGTTTGCGCAGGTATTGCACGCCGCGTTCGAAAGCAAGACGGGCCTGGCCTGGCTGGTTTTGTTGCAGGCATTGCTGGCCAAGGTTGTTGAAGAACTCGATGTGCAGCAGCACCAGAATGTGGCGCACTTCGCGGATCCAGCGCTTGGCTTCGTTGGTCGGCAGGAAGCCGTCCTGGGCGGCGCGGGTGATTTGGCCATGCAGGGCTTCGAGCAGGAAGCGCACGTCTTTGGCTTTGGCTTCGGTCTGGATGGGGGCCGGGGGGTTGTTGACCGGGATTGAGTCGCCTTGGGCGACAAGGGCTTGCAGTTCGCTGACGCGGGCTTTGAGGTTGCTACTGGTTTTTTCCAGGTTGAGCAGGCGCTGGCAGACGTTCAGTTCCAGGCGAGTCAGCAGCAGCTTGAGCGCCGGTGTCATCAGCTGGCCAGGGAAGGTTTCGGTAATTTCACCACAACGACGCAGGCGGTCGTTGAGTTCAACCTTGGTACGGGCCTTTTCCAGCTTGTTGTTTTCCACCACATGGTTCATGTAGCCAATGGCGATCAATAGTGCGATCCCGGCTACGACTAGCAGGGTGATCATGAGTGGTGTCACCGGTAAGACCTCTTTATAGGGTTCGCGATCGAGTGTAGTAGCTTGGCATTTGGACGCATAGGGCCGCTCGACGAGTTGAATCGGTTGTGGCTCTATCTGTATCGGCCGCGATTGCGCTTATATAAGTGGTGGCAAATATGAAGCACATTGCCATCACTTCGTTGCCGTCGACTATAACGTCTTGCCGGGTATCGGAATATAGCCACCCAAGGCCGTCAGACGGAAAAGCCCGAATCGCCTCGCAAAGCAGGGCGAAGTCATTGATTTAAATAAATTTATATCAGGGGGTTGACGACCCCTCAATCCATCCATAGAATGCGCGCCACTTACAGCGTAAAGCACACAGCGAAACGCGGTAGGGAGTGAATGTTGTACGTGTGTCCCCTTCGTCTAGTGGCCTAGGACACCGCCCTTTCACGGCGGTAACAGGGGTT
>NZ_JARVSN010000034.1:0-1264 GCF_030209165.1 Pseudomonas sp. fls2-241-R2A-110
TGTCTAGTCCTGAAATAGGTTTACACCTGTTTCACCCCAACGCCCGATGCACTGCATCGGGCGTTTTGTATTTCAAGGAAAGATGCGGGCGCTCTTGGTTGTAGATCAGGATTGCTTCCCGCACCATCTGCTCCGCTTGTTCCAGGTCTGTCGGCCGGTGGAGCAACAGTTCTGTTTTCAAGATGCCATTAACCCGCTCTGCCAAGGCGTTTTGGTAGCAGTCGTAGCCATCGGTCATTGAACACGTGATGTCGTGCTTGGCATGGAGTTTTTGATACAGCGCCGAGCAGTACTGCACACCTCGATCCGAGTGATGAACCAGTTTCTGTCGTGTTCGACGTGTTTTCAACGCCATGCGTAAGGCCTGGGCCACCGAGTCGGCGTGAAGGCTGCCGTGCACGTGATACCCGACAATTTTTCTTGAGAAGGCGTCTGTTATCAGGCTCAGGTAAACCGGATCATCACGCTTGGTGGATAGGTAAGTAATATCGGCCACCCAGACCTGTTCCGGACCGCTCGCGATGACTTGCTGCGGGCCTGGCTTTAGCAGATTGGGATGGCAGTGAAAGTGATGATGGCTGTCGGTCGTCTTGTGATACGCCCGTTTCCTACGAACCAACTGTCGGTGCTCACGCAGCACCTCAAACAAGCGATCACGGCCAACATGCAGCTCAGGCTTCTCAAGCTCTGCGTGCATCAATGACTGGAGTTTGCGTGTGCCGATGCAGGGTTGGCGCACTCGAATTGCCTGCACAAACTTGATGAGTTTCTGATCTTGATCGACTCGAGCCCGATAGACGCGATCACGCTTGTAAAAGGCTTGGCGACTGATCCCCATAAACTGGCAAGCCCTGCTGACACTCAGGGTTTGGGTTTGCGCAACGACTTGCCGGGCCGCTTTTTTACGACGGATACGCCGTAGTCGTTCTTCAGAACCTCGACCACGTCTTCGAAGAATTTGGCTTTCTGATTCGCCAGCGCCAACTGCTCCTCAAGCTCTTTGATTCTCTGCTCGGGAGTTAATGGCAAATTAGGCTCATCCATCGGTCGGACCCTCTGGGAGCGAATGGAAGCGCCTTGGCTCCAGTCCTGTCGACCATGCTTGCGTAACCAGACCAACACCGTCGACCGGCCCTGGATCCCATAGCGCCGTTGAGCCTCTTTATAACTCAACTCGCCTTTTTCGACCTGATCGACAACCGACAATTTAAAAGTCAGCGTGTAATCGCGCTGACTGCGTTTTGCGCCCGTATCCATTGCACCC
>NZ_JARVSN010000007.1:0-326958 GCF_030209165.1 Pseudomonas sp. fls2-241-R2A-110
CTAACCAATACTAATTGCCCGTGAGGCTTGACCATATAACACCCAAGCAATTTGCTGATCCGAGAGGACGCCAGATTGCGGTGTGTGAAGACGAAACGAACCGAAAGTTCGAGAAGACTCGCAAAACACCGAAAACTATCACATACCCATTCGCTGGAGCGTGACCTCGCAAGAGAACACGACCTGGCTACCGAATTTCTTGACGACCATAGAGCATTGGAACCACCTGATCCCATCCCGAACTCAGCAGTGAAACGATGCATCGCCGATGGTAGTGTGGGGTTTCCCCATGTGAGAGTAGGTCATCGTCAAGATTAAATTCCGAAACCCCTATCTGCGTATGCAGGTAGGGGTTTTGTTTTGCCCGCAGGAAAGTTCGTACGGCATCTTCAGACGGCTTCCGGCTGTCACAGTCTCCCGACAGTGCTAAGGTTCGGCCCTAGATTTTGTAATTTCCCAAGGAAGCTTTTATGCCGGACGCCGCGTCCCTCAATGCCGGTTTTATGGTGGTTCAAAGCAACAGTCTGGATGAACTGCGTAGCCTGGTGATCAGCGTAATGCGGAACTACCCGCTAGCTCCCTTGGAAAATGAAATCGCCCTGGTTCAGAGTAATGGCATCGCCCAGTGGCTGAAGCTGGCGTTGGCCGAAGACCCGGAAGATGACGATATGGGCGGCTGCGGAATTGCAGCGGCCATCGATGTTCAATTACCGGGCAGCTTCATGTGGCAGCTTTATCGCATGGTTCTGGGGCGTGATGAAATTCCGGTCAAATCCCTGCTCGATAAAGCGCCACTGACCTGGCGTCTGATGCGACTGCTTCCGCAGCTGATCAATCAACCACACTTCGAACCGCTGCAACGCTTCCTCACCAACGACACCGATCTACGCAAGCGCTACCAGTTGTCAGAGCGACTGGCAGATCTGTTCGACCAATATCAGGTGTACCGGGCCGACTGGCTAGAGGACTGGGCGGAAGGTCGTCACCAGCTGCGAAATGTCAGAGGTGAAGCCAAGCCGCTCACCCCGGCCAATTGTTGGCAGGCAGAACTATGGCGTGCGTTGTTGCTGGATGTCGGTGAGCAAGGCATGGCTCAAAGTCGTGCCGGAGTGCATCAGAGATTTATTGAGCGTATCAACAGCCTCGACGTGGCGCCCAAAGGATTGCCTTCCCGTGTGATCGTTTTCGGGATCTCCTCTCTCCCCGCTCAAGCCCTGGAAGCCCTGGCCGGACTTGCCAGATTCAGCCAGGTCTTGCTTTGCGTACACAACCCATGTCGTCACCATTGGGCCGACATCGTCGCCGATAAAGACCTGTTACGGCATCAATACAAGCGCCAGGCCCGAAAGAGCGGCATGCCTGTCGTGCTCGATCCACAAACCCTTCACCAGCATGCCCATCCGCTATTGGCGGCCTGGGGCAAGCAGGGGCGGGACTACATTAATCTGCTCGATAGCTACGACGACCCCAATAGCTATCGTTCGGCATTTCGTGATGGGCGCATCGACTTGTTCAGCGATAGCCAGCCACAGAGCATGCTCAACCAACTGCAAGACGACATCCTTGAGCTACGTCCCCTGAACGAGACTCGCGAGCAGTGGCCAGCCGTCGATCTGAGTCATGACGAGTCGATCCGATTCCACGTCGCCCATAGCGCGCAGCGCGAAGTGGAGATCCTCCACGACCAGTTACTTGCACGCTTCAGTGCTGATCCCGAGTTGAAGCCGCGCGACGTGATTGTGATGGTTCCGGATATCGACAGCTACGCACCGCATATCCGCGCAGTGTTCGGTCAGCTCGACCGCTTCGATCCGCGCTTCATACCGTTCACGCTCGCGGACCAAGGCCAGCGCGGTCGTGATCCGCTGCTCATTGCAGTCGAACATCTGTTGAAGCTTCCTGACAGCCGCTTCCCGGTCAGCGAGATCCTCGACCTGCTGGACGTTCCCGCGCTGCGTGCTCGCTTCGGTGTAGAAGAGCGTGATCTGCCGACCCTGCACCGCTGGATCGAAGGCGCCGGCATTCGCTGGGGCATGAATGCCGAGCAACGCGCGGGTTTGGGATTACCTGAAGCGCTGGAGCAAAACAGTTGGCGTTTCGGCCTGCGTCGGATGCTGCTCGGCTACGCCGTTGGCAGCGCCAGTGCCTGCGAAGGAATTGAGCCTTACGATGAGATTGGCGGTCTCGACGCCGCACTCATCGGTCCTTTGGTTGCGTTGCTGGACGCGTTGGAGGTTGCCCATCAGGAACTCACGCAACCGGCGCCACCCAAGCAATGGGGCGTCAGGATGCAGGCGTTGGTGCAGTTGTTTTTCCAGGCCAGCAATGAGCATGACGATTACTTGCTGGCCCAACTCGAAGAATTGCGTGAAACCTGGCTTGAGACCTGCGAGTCAGTAGGCTTGCATGATGACCTGCCGTTGACCGTGGTCCGTGAAGCGTGGCTGGCAGGACTCGACCAAGGGCGCCTGTCTCAGCGTTTTTTGGCTGGGGCAGTCAATTTCTGCACGTTGATGCCGATGCGGGCGATCCCGTTCAAACTCGTCTGCCTGCTCGGCATGAATGATGGCGACTACCCCCGAGCGCAACCACCGCTGGACTTCGATCTGATGGGTAGCGATTACCGCCCGGGTGATCGTTCCCGACGCGAGGATGATCGCTATCTGTTGCTGGAGGCGCTGTTGTCGGCTCGCAACCAGCTGTATATCAGCTGGGTCGGTCGCAGCATCCGGGACAACAGTGAGCGCCCGGCTTCGGTATTGATTGGCCAACTTCGCGACCACCTCGCCAGTGGCTGGCGATTAGCAAACGGCAGTGACCTGCTTGAAGCCATGACTCAAGAGCACCCACTGCAACCCTTCAGCGCGCGCTACTTTCATGAGGGCGATGACCTGTTCAGCTACGCCAGTGAGTGGCAGGTGCTGCATCAAACCGGTGAACTGACGAATGATGTTCAAACGCTCGATGACTACATTCAAGAGGAACCGCTGAGCCTCGGTCAATTGCAGGACTTCCTGCGTAACCCGGTGCGACATTTTTTCAGTCAGCGGTTGAAGGTGTTTTTCGAAGCGGCTGAAGCACCCTTGGCCGATGAAGAGCCGTTCGTGCTCGATGCACTCCAGCGCTATAGCCTCAGTGACAGTTTACTTGGCGCGGCGCTGGGGCAATTGGCGCATGTCGATTCGGCGCTTGAGACGCAGGCAAAGCGTCTGCAAAACAGTGGTCTCCTGCCGATGGCCGGGTTCGGCGAATCGCTACAGCGAGAGTTGATCGAACCCTTGCCGGATCTGTTGCAACGCTACCAACAACTGCTGACGTTGTGGCCAACAGCGCTCACCAGTGCGTTACCAGTGAGCCTGGAACTGGAAGGTCTGCGTCTGGAGGGCTGGCTCAGTGGCTTGTATCAGCGTGCAGACGGCGGCTTGCTATCGGTTACCACGATTCCCAACAGCATTGGATCGATCAAGACCCGCAAGTGGCATCGCCTGACGCGACCGTGGGTCAATCACTTGGTTGCCTGTGCCAGCGGCATGTCGATGACCACGGCGTTGGTCGCCAGTGACGATAGTTTGCTGCTGGCTCCGTTGGAGAAGGACGTAGCATTGCGCACCTTGGGCCAACTGTTACAAGCATGGAAAAAAGGCATGTGCCAACCGCTGCCGATCGCGGTGAAAACAGCTTTTGCCTGGCTCTCCCAGACAGACCCGGTCAAAGCCGACGACGCCGCTCGAAAAGTCTATGAAGGCGACGGTCAAACCACTGATGGCGAGCGCCGTGAAAGCCCGGCACTCGCTCGGCAATTCGCCGATTACGATGCTCTGATTGCCGCGAACACTTTCCACCACTGGTGCAACACTTTGTATAAGCCGATGCTCGAAGCCCCCTGGCGTTCGTTGAACAGCGAGGAGGCGCGCGCATGACCACGAAGACTCCGCTGGCCCTGGCATTCCCCCTGAGTGGCAGCCAACTGATCGAAGCCAGCGCCGGTACTGGCAAGACCTTCACCATTTCCGCGTTGTACCTGCGTCTGGTCCTCGGGCACGGTGGCGAATCGGGTGGATTTGGGCGTGAATTGTTGCCGCCACAAATCCTCGTTGTGACATTCACCGATGCCGCGACCAAAGAGTTGCGCGAACGTATTCGCACACGTCTGGCTGAAGCCGCGCGGTACTTCCGTGAGGAGATCAAGGCCCCCGACAGCCTCATCGCTGAACTGCGTGATGAATATCTGCCGGAACAGTGGTCAGGCTGCGCAAACCGCCTGGACATCGCCGCACAGTGGATGGATGAAGCCGCCGTATCGACCATCCACAGTTGGTGCCAGCGCATGTTGCGCGAGCACGCATTCGACAGTGGCAGCCTGTTTACCCAAACCCTTGAAACCGATCACAGCGATTTGCTGGGCGAAGTGCTGCGCGATTACTGGCGGCTGTTCTGCTATCCGATGCAAGGCGATGCACTGAACTGGGTGCGAAATAATTGGGGTGGCCCGGCGGCGTTATTGCCTCGTGTGCGTGGTTTATTCGCCAGCGAACGGGACAGTGTCGAAGGTAAAGAGCCTGCGGAACTCATCGCCGAGTGCCTGCAGGAGCGACGAACTGCTTTGCTCGAACTCAAGATGCCGTGGCGCCAATGGGCGGACGAGCTGCTTGCTCTCTGTCACCAAGGCGTTGCGAGCAAGAGCGTCGACGGTCGAAAGATGCAGGCACGTTATTTCGAACCCTGGTTCGAAAAAATAAAGGCCTGGGCCGAAGACGAGTCCCTGGAGCAGCTGGATATCGGCACTGGCTTCACTCGTCTGACCCCGGATGGCATGGCCGAAGCCTGGAAGGGGAGCGCCCCTACTCACCCAGGGCTGGACGCCATGCCCGGTCTCAAGGCCAGCCTCGATGGGTTGCCCACCCCTGACGCGGCTGTCCTGCAACACGCCGCTCAATGGGTGAGTGCACGGTTCGAGGAAGAAAAGCGTCGCCGCGCGGAGATGGGGTTCGATGACATGCTGCTGCGCCTCGATGCGGCATTGCAGTCCGATGGCGGCGAGCGCCTCGCGACCCTGATTCGTGAGCAGTTTCCTGTGGCACTGATCGATGAATTTCAGGACACCGACCCGGTGCAGTACCGGATTTTCGAAAGCATCTATCGCATCGAAGACAACAATCCCGAATGCGGCCTGTTTCTGATTGGCGACCCCAAACAAGCGATTTACGCGTTCCGCGGTGCCGACATTTATACCTACCTGCGGGCGCGCCAGGCCACTGCCGGCCGCTTGCATACCCTGGGAACGAATTTCCGTTCCAGCCACGGCATGGTCAGTGCGGTAAACCATGTATTCGAGCGTGCCGAGTCTCGTGAGCTGGGGCGCGGCGCGTTCCTGTTTCGTGAAAAGAACGGCGAGAATCCAGTGCCGTTCCTGCCTGTCGAATCCCAAGGTCGCAAAGAAGTTCTGCAGGTTGACGGTGAAGTCGTCCCCGCCTTGAACATCTGGCACCTGTCCGCCGAGCAGCCATTGTCAGGTGTGGTGTATCGACAACAGCTCGCCGCCGCCTGTGCCAGTGAAATCACCGCGTTGCTCAATGGGGGCGAAGCAGGTCGAGCGGGCTTCATCGAGGACGGCAAGGATTTCAGACGCCTCTTGCCTGCCGACATCGCGATTCTGGTTCGTGACGGCAAAGAGGCCCAGGCCGTGCGTGGCGAACTCTCTGCGCGCGGCGTGCGCAGCGTTTACCTTTCGGACAAGGATTCGGTATTCGCCGCGCAGGAAGCCCACGACCTGCTGACCTGGCTCAAGGCTTGCGCCGAGCCGGATGTCGAGCGGCCACTTCGAGCCGCCCTGGCTTGCATTACGCTGAACCTTTCCCTGGCTGAACTGGAACGTCTGAATCAAGACGAGCTGGCCTGGGAGGCACGAGTCATGCAGTTTCGCGGATATCGCGAACTGTGGCGTAAGCAAGGTGTGTTGCCCATGTTGCGGCGCCTGCTACATGACTTTCAGTTACCCGAGGCGTTGATCGCGCGCCATGACGGCGAACGTGTCTTGACCAATTTGTTGCACTTGTCGGAGTTGTTGCAGCAGGCCTCTGCCGAACTCGATGGGGAGCAAGCGCTGATTCGTCATCTGTCCGAGCATTTGGCATTGTCCGGTCAGGCCGGTGAAGAACAGATCCTGCGCCTGGAAAGCGATGAGCAACTGGTCAAGGTCGTGACCATTCACAAGTCCAAGGGGCTGGAATATCCGTTGGTGTTCCTGCCGTTCATCTGCTCGGCAAAACCGGTGGATGGCAGCCGTTTACCGCTGCATTTCCACGACGCAAACGGCAAGGCTCAAGTGACCTTGAAGCCGACTGCCGAGTTGATTGCTCTCGCCGACGATGAGCGTCTGGCCGAAGACCTGCGGTTGCTCTATGTCGCCCTGACCCGTGCACAACATGCCTGCTGGCTCGGCGTGACCGATCTCAAGCGCGGCAATAACAACAGCTCGGTGCTGCACCTTTCTGCATTGGGTTATTTGCTGGGTGGCGGTGCTCCACTGACCGAATCCGCAGGCTTGAAACGCTGGCTGGAAGACCTTCAGCAAGGCTGCCCGGCACTGAACTGTGGAGAAATGCCGGAGACGACAGCCGACCATTATCATCCGCCACGCAATGAAGCGAGGTTGCTTGCGCCGCTGATACCCAAGCGCAAAGCGAGCGAAAACTGGTGGATCGCCTCCTACAGCGCCTTGCGTATCGGCGACATTCTGAGCGTGGGCAGTGACGAAGCCCCGGAGAATCCGCAAGCGCAAAAGCTCTTTGACGACGAGCGCCTCGATCCGCAAGCGCCGCGAGAAGTTGTTGCCGGTGGCGCTGATATTCATCGCTTCCCCCGTGGCCCGAACCCCGGGACCTTTCTCCATGGTTTGCTGGAGTGGGCCGGCGATGAAGGGTTCTGCGCGGCTCCGCAAGTTGTGGAAGACGCCGTTGCCCGTCGCTGCAATCGCCGAGGCTGGGAAGGCTGGATCACCACGCTGAGCGATTGGCTGCAGCACTTGCTCAAGTCTGCATTGCCCATTGGCGGTGGGCAGCCGCCGGTCGTTTTCGAGCAGCTCACTCAGTACCGCGTCGAGATGGAATTCTGGTTCGCCAGTCATAAAGTCGATGTGCTCAAGCTCGATGAACTGGTGCGCCAATACACCCATAACGGCGTCGCTCGGGTGGCGGCCGAACCGGTATTGCTCAATGGCATGTTCAAGGGCTTCATCGACCTGACATTCGAACACGAAGGCCGCTACTACGTCGCCGACTACAAATCCAATTGGCTGGGGCCCGATGACGCGTCCTATACCGAGCAGGCCATGGAGCAGTCGATTCTCGACAATCGTTACGACCTGCAATACGTGCTGTACCTGTTGGCCCTGCACCGCCAGCTGAAGGCGCGGTTGCCGGATTACGATTACGACCGGCATGTCGGTGGTGCGCTGTACCTGTTCCTGCGTGGCACGCGGGCACCCACCCAAGGGGCGTTTTTCGCCCGCCCACCCAGAGAGCTGATCGAGCGCCTTGACCGGCTGTTCCAAGGCAAGCCGGAACCCAAGGCCGAGCCCGCCTGGGAACAGGGAGAACTGTTATGAGTCGCACCTTCGCCGATTTGCTGCCCACGCCATTGGCAGCCGAAAGCCTGGCGGACCTGTCGCCCCTGACTCGCGCAGATGACTTGCTGCTATTGCTGACTCGCTGGGTGGAACGTGGCTGGCTGCGGGCGCTGGACAAGGCCTTTGTCGCCTTCCTCCACGAGCTCGCGCCCGACGATGATCCGTTGGTGCTGCTCGCCGCTGCGTTGACCAGTCACCAACTGGGGCACGGCCATGTCTGCCTGGATCTGTTCGAAACGCTGAAAGAGCCGGACTTCGCGTTGTCGCTACCGCCGGAAGGCGATGTGCAAAGTGGTGCGATGTTGTTGCCATCGCAACTGCTTGAAGCTCTGGACGGCGCGCATTGGTGCAAGGTCCTGGCGTCCAGTCGCCTGGTTGCGCTGGCCGTCGATGGTCGCGAGGAGGCGCAATCACGGCCCTTGGTGCTGTCAGGCAAGCGCTTGTACCTGCGCCGCTACTGGGCGTACGAAAGGCGCATCGACAATGCCCTGCGCTTGCGCCTGACTGAGCATGAAGCTACGCCGAATGACCTGTTCGAACGCCTCACGGGTCTGTTCGGTCCGGCTAAGCCCGGTGAAGTGATCGACTGGCAGAAACTTGCCTGCGCCTTGGCCACCCGCAGCGCGTTCAGCATCGTCACCGGCGGCCCGGGCACCGGCAAGACAACCACGGTCGTGCGGTTGCTGGCGTTGCTCCAGGCGCCAGCAGTGGCGGCGGGCAAGCCGCTACGCATTCGTCTGGCGGCGCCTACCGGCAAAGCGGCGGCGCGGCTGACGGAATCCATCAGCCAGCAAGTCCGGACACTGGAAGTTGCAGACTCCGTAAGAGACAAAATCCCGTCTGACGTCACCACCGTGCACCGCTTGCTTGGCAGTCGCCCCGGCACCCGACACTTCCGTCACCACGCCGGTAATCGCTTGCCGCTGGATGTCCTGGTGGTGGACGAAGCCTCGATGATCGACCTGGAAATGATGGCCAACCTGCTCGACGCGATGCCGGCCCATGCCCGGCTGGTGTTGCTCGGTGACAAGGATCAACTCGCCTCGGTGGAGGCGGGCGCGGTGCTGGGCGATCTATGTCGCGACGCCGAGGCTGGCTGGTACAGCCCGCAAACTCGGCAGTGGCTTGAGTCCATCAGTGGCGAAAGTCTGAGCGCCAGCGGTTTGCGGGAGGACACCGACGGTGCTCATCCCCTTGCCCAGCAAGTTGTGATGCTCCGTCACTCGCGCCGATTCGGTGAGGGCAGCGGGATTGGTCAGTTGGCCCGTTGGGTCAACCAGCAGCAACCGGAAGAAGCCCGCAAACTGCTGGAGGCTCGAAGCCACGAAGATGTGTTTTCTCTGCCCCTCAAAGGCGAGCATGATCGGGCGCTTGAGCGCTTGCTGCTTGAAGGCCATGGCGAAGGGCCGCAAGGCTATCGTCATTACCTGCACCTGCTGCGCAGCCAGCGCCCGCCGCTCGACAGCCCGCTCGATGATCCACGCTGGACCGACTGGGCGCGTCAGGTGTTGCAGGCTTTCGACGCCTTCCAGTTGTTGTGCGCCGTACGCAAGGGGCCATGGGGCGTGGAGGGTTTGAATCAGCGAGTTACTGCCGCGCTGCTTAAGGCTCGACTGATCGACAGCGATCAGCAATGGTACGAAGGTCGGCCGGTGCTCATGACTCGCAATGACTATGGCCTGGGATTGATGAACGGTGACATCGGCATTGCCCTCAAACTGCCGGAGCGCGATGGACTGGAGCCAGGGAAACATGTGCTGCGTGTAGCGTTCCCGCGCAACGATGGTCAGGGCGGTGTGCGCTTCGTCCTGCCGAGCCGACTCAATGACGTTGAAACCGTGTACGCGATGACCGTGCACAAATCCCAGGGTTCGGAGTTTGCCCACACGGCGTTGATTCTGCCGGATGCGCTCAACCCTGTGCTGACCAAGGAACTGATCTACACCGGGATCACCCGGGCCAAGCACTGGTTCACTCTGATCGAGCCGCGAGCCGGGGTGTTTGAAGAGGCCGTGCGACGCAAGGTCAAGCGCTTGAGCGGGTTGATGCTGGAATGGGAAGAGGGCGTCGAGCCGAGTCATTGAAGGGGCAGCGCAGGACGACGGAACAGGCTAAATCGGTGCCGCACGCGTCCTCGCTGGTGTCCCGACCCTATGCTATCGTTGCGGCATCATTTCGTTACTGTCTCAAAGAGAATCCTGCATGAAGGTGGCTGTCCGGACGACAGGACGCGTCGTTGGCTGCAAGCAAATGCTGCTTGCAGGTGTTCTCTGCTTGCTGACCGGCGTGGTTTTCGCTCAGGCGCAAACCCTGGGGAGCATGGCCGATCAACGCGCCAAATCGGTTACTCAGGTCGTCCTCGGGATTCTCAGTTATGCGCGCTGGCCAGTTGAGCCCGCCCAATTACGCCTGTGCGTGGTCGGCCCCACCGAGTACACCGACGACCTGGTCAAAGGCACGACCCAGGCCACTGGCCGACCCGTCACCGTACAACGGTATTTGGCCGACAACCCATCGATTGTCGATGCGTGCGATGCGGTGTACATCGGCAAGCTCACCAGTGATGAGCGCAGTCGACTCTTTGCCTCGTTGACAGAACGCCCAGTGCTGAGCATCAGCGAAAGCGACGATCAGTGCACTGTCGGCAGCCTGTTTTGCCTGCGGGTCAGTGATGATCAGGTGTCTTTCGAGGTCAACCTCGACTCCGTCGCCCGCAGCGGCGTACGCATTCACCCCAGTGTGCTGCAATTGTCCCGCCGCAAGCCGGCGGCGCCATGATTCTATTCACGCCGGGTGATCGCCCCACCTTGCGCTCGGTCATCGGCCGCGGGCACTTGATCGTCGCGCTGGTCGGCGTGGCCATGGCGAGCATTTCCCTGACATTGTTAGGTGTGCTGGCCTTGCGGGTGTATGCCGACCACAACCTGCACCTGATCGCGCGTTCGATCAATTACACGGTGGAGGCTGCAGTGGTGTTCAACGACAAAGCGGCGGCCACTGAGGCGCTGGCGTTGATCGCCTCCACGGAAGAAGTCGCCGACGCTCAGGTGCTGGATGAAAAGGGTCGGCTACTGGCGCGCTGGCAGCGACCGGACAGCGGCTTGTTCTCCGACCTGGAATTGCAGATCGCGAAAACGTTTCTGGAAAAACCCATCGTCATGCCGATCGTTCATCAAGGTCGGGAAGTCGGTAGCATCCAGCTCACCGGTCACGGCGGCAGCCTGCTGCGTTTCTTGCTCAGCGGTCTGGTGGGTATCGTGCTGTGCACGGCCATCAGTGCCTGGGTCGCACTCTATCTGGCCCGCCGACAACTTCGCTCAATTACCGGTCCGCTGCGCCGTCTCGCTACCGTCGCGCACGCCGCCCGCAGCGACCGAGCCTTCGACCGGCGTGTGCCACCCGCCGAGATCGCTGAACTCGATAACCTGGGCAATGACTTCAATGCGTTGCTCGGTGAACTCGAATCCTGGCAGACCCACCTGCAAAGCGAAAACGAAACCCTGGCGCACCAGGCCAGCCACGACAGCCTCACCGGATTGCCGAATCGGGCGTTTTTCGAAGGTCGTCTGATCCGTGCGTTGCGTAATGCCAACAAGCTCAACGAGCGGGTGGCCGTGCTGTTTCTCGACAGCGACCGCTTCAAGGAAATCAATGATGGCTTCGGTCATGCCGCCGGTGACGCCGTGTTGATTGCCGTCGCCAACAGGGTTCGTGCGCAGTTGCGCGAAGAGGACCTGGTCGCGCGTCTGGGCGGCGATGAGTTTGCCGTGTTACTGACACCGCTGCACAAAATCGAAGACGCGGAACGGATTGCCGACAAGATCCTGGCCAGCATGGAAATGCCGATCCTGCTGCCGGGCAGCACCCATGTGTTGACCTCTCTGAGTATCGGCATCGCCGTGTATCCAGATCATGGTTCCACACCGGGCGCTCTGCTCAATGCCGCCGACGCGGCCATGTACCAAGCCAAGCGTGTTTCCCGAGGCGCGCAACACACGGCAGGGTCGGAGCACCCTGTCGCCCATGTTCAATCCAGGAGCTGACAGCTTTGTTTTCGATCACTCGACATTCCCTGCGTTTTTTCACAATCAGCCTGTTCATGGCCTTGCTGGCATTGGCCGGTTGCCAGACGGCACCCCAAAAGGGCCTGACCCCGGGCCAAATTTCCGTGCTCAAACAACAGGGCTTCGAACTGACCGATGAGGGCTGGGCGTTTGGCTTGTCCGGCAAAGTGCTGTTTGGCAGCGACGACGATGGCCTGAACGCCGCCAGCACCGAGATCGTCGAACGCATCGGCAAGGCCTTGCTCGCGGTCGGCATCGAGCGCGTGCGGGTCGATGGTCATACCGATGCATCGGGCAAAGAATCCTATAACCAGACGCTGTCCCTGCGCCGCGCGAAAAGTGTCGGCAAAGTCCTGACAACGGTCGGCATGAAAGAAGAAAACATCCAGTTGCGTGGTCTGGGCAGCAATGAACCGGTGGCCTCCAACAACACCGCCGCAGGCCGCACCGAAAACCGTCGAGTGTCGATCGTGGTGAGCGCCGGTTAGTCGGCGAACAGCATCTCCCGGCTTTCGCCCATCAACAGGCTCTGATTCTGCTCAGTCACCTCGCGGATGTAATCCCACAACAACGTGATCCGCTTGAGCTTCCTCAGATCCTCCCGGCAGTACATCCAGAACTGCCGGGTAATGTGGATCTCCTCCGGTAACACCGGCAGCAAGCGCGGGTCTTGAGCCGCCAGGAAGCACGGCAGAATTGCCAGTGAGCGCCCTTGTTGTGCTGCGACGAATTGGGCGATCACGCTGGTGCTGCGCAGATTGGCGCTGGCGCCAGGCAAAACGTTCGCCAGGTACAGCAGCTCCGAGCTGAAGGCCAGGTCGTCCACATAACTGATGAATTGATGTTTGCTCAAGTCTGCGGGCCGGCGAATCGGCGGGTGTTTGTCCAGATAGTCCTGAGTCGCGTAGAGCTGCAGTTTGTAGTCGCAGAGCTTGCAGCAGACGTAAGGACCGTGCTCCGGACGCTCCAGGGCGATGACGATATCCGCCTCACGCTTGGACAGGCTGATGAAGTGCGGTAGCGGCAGGATGTCGACCGAGATCGCCGGGTAGGCATCGACGAAATGGCTCAGCTGCGGGGTGATGAAAAAGCTGCCGAAACCTTCGGTGCAGCCCATGCGCACATGCCCGGACAATGCCACGCCGGAACCTGAAACCTGTTCGCAGGCCATGTGCAGCGTGCTTTCAATCGATTCGGCATAACCGAGTAATCGCTGACCTTCGGCGGTCAGGACAAAACCGCTGGTCCGGGATTTCTCGAACAGCAAGGTACCCAGCGCGGCTTCCAGTGAACTGATGCGCCGCGAGACCGTGGTGTAGTCCACCGCCAGGCGCTTGGCTGCGGTGCTAGCCTTGCGGGTACGGGAGACCTCGAGGAAAAACTTGAGGTCATCCCAGTTCAACGAGCCTAAAGACGTGATGTTTTTTTGCATGATGGACCGGCTTTTATGTGCGTTCTTATCAGAAGTTTGCACATCTATACTCCAGGAACAGCCGGATAATCAATTCGCGGCAACCGCTTCATTGCAAGGCGACTCTTCGCCTTCTCCCCAGATAGCTCTCTACATAAGAACAATTTCCCGGAGACCCAATATGAACGCAACGCTCACGCCAAACGAAACCACTGTGCAGAAGGTCAAGTTGTTGATCGACGGCGAGTGGGTCGAGTCGCAGACCACCGAGTGGCACGACATCGTCAACCCGGCGACCCAGCAAGTGCTGGCCAAGGTTCCGTTTGCCACCGCGCAAGAAGTCGACGCCGCGATCAGCGCCGCCCATCGCGCCTTCCAGACCTGGAAGCTGACGCCGATCGGCGCGCGGATGCGCATCATGCTCAAGCTCCAGGCGTTGATTCGTGAACACTCCAAACGCATCGCCGTGGTGCTCAGCAACGAGCAAGGCAAAACCATCGCCGACGCGGAAGGCGACATCTTCCGTGGCCTGGAAGTGGTCGAGCACGCGTGCTCCATCGGCAGCCTGCAAATGGGCGAATTCGCCGAGAACGTCGCGGGCGGCGTCGATACCTACACCCTGCGTCAGCCAATCGGCGTGTGCGCCGGCATTACCCCGTTCAACTTCCCGGCGATGATTCCGCTGTGGATGTTCCCGATGGCCATCGCTTGCGGCAACACCTTTGTCCTCAAGCCGTCCGAACAGGACCCGATGTCGACCATGCTGCTGGTTGAACTGGCGATCGAGGCCGGCGTTCCGGCCGGCGTGCTCAACGTTGTTCATGGCGGTAAAGACGTGGTGGATGCGCTCTGCACTCACAAGGACATCAAGGCTGTGTCCTTCGTCGGTTCGACCGCGGTCGGCACTCACGTCTATGACCTAGCCGGCAAACACGGCAAGCGCGTGCAATCGATGATGGGCGCGAAGAACCACGCCGTTGTGCTGCCGGACGCCAATCGCGAACAAGCGCTGAATGCTTTGGTCGGCGCCGGTTTCGGTGCGGCCGGTCAACGTTGCATGGCCACCTCGGTAGTGGTGCTGGTGGGTGCGGCCAAGCAATGGCTGCCAGACCTGAAGGCGTTGGCACAGAAACTCAAAGTGAACGCAGGCAGCGAGCCGGGCACTGATGTGGGGCCGGTGATTTCCAAGCGGGCCAAGGCACGAATTCTCGAGCTGATCGAGAGCGGCATCAAGGAAGGCGCCAAGCTTGAGCTGGACGGTCGCGACATCACGGTTCCAGGCTTCGAGCAG
Source organism: Pseudomonas sp. fls2-241-R2A-110 (assembly GCF_030209165.1). Taxonomy (NCBI): domain Bacteria; kingdom Pseudomonadati; phylum Pseudomonadota; class Gammaproteobacteria; order Pseudomonadales; family Pseudomonadaceae; genus Pseudomonas; species Pseudomonas sp. fls2-241-R2A-110. The sequence continues at coordinate 14,394 of NZ_JARVSN010000007.1, forward strand.
GGCAACTTTGTCGGCCCGACCCTGTTCTCTGGCGTAACCCCCGACATGCAGATCTACACCCAGGAAATCTTCGGCCCGGTGCTTGTCGTGCTGGAAGTCGCGACCCTCGATGAGGCCATCGCCCTGGTCAACGCCAACCCGTTCGGCAACGGCACGGGCCTGTTCACCCAAAGCGGTGCGGCAGCGCGCAAGTTCCAGAGCGAAATCGACGTCGGTCAGGTCGGCATCAACATTCCGATTCCGGTGCCAGTCCCGTTCTTCAGCTTTACCGGTTCGCGCGGCTCCAAGCTTGGCGACCTCGGTCCGTATGGCAAGCAAGTGGTGCAGTTCTACACTCAGACCAAGACCGTCACCAGTCGCTGGTTCGATGACAACAGCGTCAACGACGGTGTGAACACCACCATCAACTTGCGTTAAGGAGCCGGACATGAAAATCGCTTTTATCGGTCTCGGCAACATGGGCGCGCCGATGGCGCGCAACCTGATCAAGGCTGGCCACTCGCTGCGGCTGGTCGATCTGAACAAGACCGTTCTGGCTGAGCTTGAGCAACTTGGCGGCAACATCAGCGCTTCGGCGCGTGAAGCGGCTCAAGACGCAGAAATGGTGATCACCATGCTGCCTGCCGCTGTGCATGTGCGCAGCGTGTGGCTGGGTGAAGACGGCGTGCTCGCCGGTATCGGCAAAGGTGTGCCTGCGGTGGATTGCAGCACCATCGATCCGCAGACCGCGCGCGATGTCGCCGCAGCTGCCGCCAAGCAAGGCGTGGCGATGGCGGATGCGCCGGTGTCTGGCGGGACGGGCGGAGCGGCGGCCGGCACACTGACCTTCATGGTCGGCGCCACGCCTGAACTGTTCGCCACCCTTCAACCGGTGCTGGCGCAAATGGGCCGAAACATTGTTCATTGCGGCGAAGTCGGCACTGGGCAAATCGCCAAGATCTGCAACAACCTGTTGCTGGGGATTTCCATGGTCGGCGTCAGCGAAGCCATGGCGCTGGGCGATGCCCTCGGGATCGACACCAAGGTGCTGGCCGGGATCATCAACAGTTCCACCGGGCGTTGCTGGAGTTCGGAGATGTACAACCCATGGCCGGGCATCGTCGAAACAGCGCCCGCGTCGCGCGGATATACCGGCGGTTTCGGTGCTGAACTGATGCTCAAGGATCTGGGGCTGGCCACGGAAGCGGCACGTCAGGCGCACCAACCGGTGATGCTCGGCGCGGTGGCACAGCAGTTGTATCAGGCGATGAGCCAGCGTGGGGAGGGTGGTAAAGACTTCTCGGCGATTATCAACAGCTATCGCAAACCCCAATAAGGGGACTTCCGGGATTGTGGCGAGGGGGCTCGCCACAAGATCGTGCAACACTATTTGCCGGGAGACCACGTCGGGTGGTCCCCCGGTTTTTTGAATCAGGCAAACACGAAATACTTACGTACGGTTTCAACCACTTCCCAGGTGCCTTTCATGCCTGGCTCGATGACAAAAATATCACCGGCACGCAAGTGGATCGGCTCTTTCCCTTCCGGGGTGATGATGCAATAGCCTTCGCGGAAATCGCAGTATTCCCACTTCACGTATTCCACGTACCACTTGCCCGGCGTGCAGATCCAGGTGCCCATGATCTTGCTGCCGTCTTCACTGGTGTAGGCATTGAGGTTGACGGTGTGCGGGTCGCCTTCGAGTTTTTCCCATTTGCAGGCGTCGAGCACCGGCAGTGGGTGGGTATCGCGAAGGACGGTAATCGGTGCGGTCATGTGGACTCCGGGACAGTGGACTAGAGAACTGAAGTTGCACCCTATAGCGCCCATGCACTGGTCAGTTGTCTGTGCTCGACATTGAGCTGTCCAGAAACGCGCATTGCCCTCAAAGATTTTCCAATGGGCAATCTGCCCGGGCCTGTTCAAGGTTGACTTCAAACTCGACCAGTTGCTCGTGTTGAAGGCTAAGCGCAGCGATCCGCTCGCTGATTTCGTGCTTCTTGGCATCGATGGCTTGCCGCACCAATACCCATGGCATCGCCTGTCCTTGATGCCCGGCAAAAATCGCCTGCATCTCCTTGAGCCGGAAACCCAGTTGTTGAGCGCATTTGATCAAGATCAGCAGGTCGATGCTTGACTGGTCATAGACGCGGTATTTGCCTTGCCGCTGAGCGGGAGGCAGCAGGCCGATCGACTCGTAATGGCGGATGCTCTTGATCGTCGCTCCGGAACGTTGCGCGGCTTGGCCGATGTACATGAAAAGTCCTTTTTCTCGGTGGTGACGCCCGACGCATTATCGGAACACTCAGCGGCGGGCGATAGCCTCGGCTTGTCGCAGCCAGGTTTCACGCTGACCGTCGCTTGCACCAAGAATCGGGCCGAACGTCAACGTGCGCCGCGGTTCGATACCGCAGAAGGCGAGGGTGGTCTTGCGGATCTGGTGCAGCCCGGGCATGCGATAGATCCAGCGGTAATACCAGGGTGGCGTGTCCATGGTCACCAGTAAATGCGCGCTGCGACCGCGCAGGAGTTTGTCGGGAAAGGCTTTGCCTTCGCGGTACTTGAAGGCGAAGCCGGGCAGGAACACCCGATCGAAAAAGCCCTTGAGCAAGGCCGGAACCCCGCCCCACCAGATCGGATAGACCAGCGTCAGTTGCTCGGCCCACAGAATATCAGCCTGGGCGTGGCGCAAGTCACGTTCCAGTGGCTGGACCTGTCGATAACCTTCACGCAGCACCGGATCGAAATTCATTCGACCCAGAAACAGCTGGCGCACCTCGTGCCCGGCGCGCAACGCCGACTGTACGTAGCGCTGCGCCAGTGCGGCGCAGAAGCTGTTGCTCGAGGGATGGCCGAGAATCACCAGAATTCGTTTGCCCATCGTCTCTGCCCTTGAAGATGAAAACTCAAGGGTAAAGTCTGCCCTTCAGGGGAGGGTCAAGGCCTCCAGCAGCGCCTTTGCATAGCCGGGCAGCGCCGCGAAGTCCCGGGCGCCGATCAGGAGTTTGCGCTGAGCCCATGATTCTTGCAGCGCGATGCTCTTGAAGGGCGGATCCCCAGGCCAGCGTTCGACGGCCGCGAGCGGCACGATCGCCAGCCCGGCACCGCGAGCGACCATGCGCATCACCCCGTCGAAACCATCGGCGCGCACGCGGATCTTCAAGCGCGAACCGATGTGTAATGCCTGTTCTTCGAGGTACACGGCCAAGGCGCTGTTGGCGTTCAGGCCTACGAAATCGTGGTGCAGGGTGTCGCTGAAACTCAAGGATTCGCTATCGGCCAGAGGGTGCTCGGGCGGCACAATCAGGACCAGTGGGTCATCGCGAAAGGCGCGGGTCTGCAGGTCAGCGGTGTCGACGGCGTCGGACACGATACCCAAGTCGGCCGCACCCTGACGCAACGCGTGGGTGATGCGGGCGCTGGGCAGCTCTTGAAGGTCGATGTCGAGATTGGGATGCTCGCGCAGAAAGTCGGCGAGCAACTCCGGCAGGTATTCGGTGATCGCCGTGGTGTTGCACAGAAGGCGCACCTGCCCTTTGACGCCCTTGGCGTATTCGGCCAAATCCTGTTGCATGCGTTCGGCCTGTTGCAGCAAGGTTCGGGCGTGTTTGGCCAACGCCTTGCCAGCAGGTGTGGGCGCGACGCCGCGACGACCGCGTTGCAGAAACTCGATACCGAGCGAAGACTCCATGGCGCGGATTCGCGCACTGGCTGCAGCCAGCGACAAATGACTGCAGGCGGCGCCAGCGGTGATGTTGCCGCTGTCGAGAATGTTCAGGTAGAGGCGCAGGTCGGTCAGGTCGAAGTGCATCGCAGCAGGCTCTGAATAGGTGTTGTCTGAGAGTTCGCTATCGCGAGCAGGCTCGCGATAGCGCTCGTCAACGCGACGTAGGTATCAGCCTCTTGCAATACAAGAGGCAGCCTCAGTATATGGCAGATTTTCAAGCGGCCAGTCGAGGCTCACCATAGCCCCATGAATACTCTCGCTGCGTTCTACCAAAACCTCGGCCTGGCCCTTTCGTTATTGGTCATCGCCACCTTCCTGTTGGCCGGCATGATCAAGGGCATCATCGGGCTCGGCTTACCCACCATCGCCATGGGGTTACTTGGTCTGGCTATGGCGCCGTCACAGGCTGCTGCACTGTTGATCATCCCGGCGACTCTCACCAATGTCTGGCAGCTGGCATTCGGCGGGCACTTGAGTGGGCTGGTCCAACGGCTGTGGCCGATGCTGCTGACGATCTTCATCGGCACCGGCGTCGGTACGCTGTGGATTGGCATGGCGGGTGGTCATTGGGTGGTGCGGGGTTTGGGCGCTGCGTTGTTGCTCTACGCGTTGAGCGGGTTGTTCCTGCCGACCTTGCGCATCGATGGCCCAGGCGAGCGCTGGCTTGGCCCGCTGTGCGGCCTGTTGACCGGCATGATCACCTCGGCCACCGGGGTCTTCGTGATTCCGGCGGTGCCTTATTTGCAAGCTCTCGACTTAAACAGGGATGAACTGGTGCAGGCGCTGGGCCTGTCGTTCACCATCTCGACACTCGCACTGGCCGCCGGTTTGTTTTGGCGCGGGTCTTTGGGGGGCGGCGAATTGAGCGCGTCATTGCTGGCGCTGATCCCCGCAGTCCTCGGCATGTTACTGGGCCAGTGGCTGCGTCAGCGGATCAGTGCCGTGGTGTTCAAGCGTGTGTTTTTCGTAGGCCTCGGCGTGCTCGGCGGCCACTTGCTGATCAACGGGTAGCGGACGACGGGCTGAGCATCTCGATGGCGCGGATATCGAAATCCCGTTCCAGGTACTCCATGCGCATGTCGCGGAACTGCTGCATGTGCGGCAGGTTCGAGTGCACGTCGAGGTGGGCCTGGGACTGCCAGATCTCGTAGAAGATAAACAGCGTCGGGTCCTGTTTGTCGCGCAGCATGTGGTACTCGATGCAGCCGGGCTCGGCACGACTTGCCTCTACATAACCGCTGAAAAACACTTCGAAGGCGTCGGATTTTTCCGGGCGGGTCTTGGCGTGCAGGATGAAGCCCTGCAAATCACTCATCAAAAAATCTCAAGAAGTCAGAATCGGCCGCAAGTCTACGGCAACAATTCAAGGTCGATTCGTGCGTGTGGGTCAAATGAATTTTGCCCGGTTGGTGCTTACTCCGCGCGAGGCTGACCACTAACCTGCCGCCATCCAATTTCTGACCTTTATGAGACCTTTCATGAAAAAAGTCCTGTTGCTCAATGGCGGCAAAAAATTCGCCCACTCCGATGGCCGCTATAACACCACCCTGCACGACACCGCGCTGAGCGTGCTGGATCGCGGTGGTCTGGACGTGAAAACCACGTTCATCGACGAGGGTTACGACGTCGCCGAAGAAGTCGCCAAATTCCTCTGGGCCGACGTGATCATTTATCAGATGCCCGGTTGGTGGATGGGCGCGCCGTGGACCGTCAAGAAGTACATCGACGAAGTCTTCACCGAAGGTCACGGCAGCCTCTATGCCAGTGACGGCCGCACCCGTTCCGACGCCTCGCAAAAATACGGCAGCGGTGGTCTGGTGCACGGCAAGCAATACATGTTGTCGCTGACCTGGAACGCGCCACAACAAGCCTTCGACGACCCGACCGACTTCTTCGAAGCCAAGGGCGTGGACGCGGTGTACTTCCCGTTCCACAAGGCCAACGAGTTTCTCGGCATGACCGGTTTGCCGACGTTCCTGTGTGTCGATGTCATGAAACGCCCGAACATCGAAGCCGATGTCGCACGCTACGAACAGCATTTGACCGAGGTGTTCGGCCTGCCGGCGTAAGGTTCCTTTTGCCCCGCATCCAGCTACTATCAAGCCAGTTTTTGAATGAGGGGCATCCGTGAAAGCCAGATCCGATGAATTGCAGATTTTCGTCTGCGTGATTGAGTGCGGGTCGATTTCCGCTGCGGCCGAACAGGTCGGGCAAACGCCTTCGGCGGTCAGCCGCACGCTGTCGCGGCTGGAGGCCAAGCTGGATACCACGCTGATCAACCGCACCACGCGGCGCATGGACCTGACCGAGGAGGGCAAGTATTTCTTCGAGCACGCCAAGCTGATTCTCGATCAGATGGATGAACTCGAAGAGCGCCTCAATTCCCGTCAGCAAACCCCGTCCGGGCGCCTGCGGATCAACGCGGCATCACCGTTCATGCTGCATGCCATCGTGCCGTACATCGATGAGTTTCGCCGGCTTTACCCCGACATCCAGCTTGAACTCAACAGCAACGACTTGATCATCGACTTGCTCGAACAAAGCACCGACATCGCCATCCGCATCGGCACGCTGGCCGACTCGACCTTGCACGCACGCTCCCTGGGTTGCAGTCCGCTGCACATCGTTGCCAGCCCGGCTTACCTTGAGCAACACGGCACGCCCAAGACTGTCGAGGAATTGAGCGGGCACTCATTGCTGGGCTTTACCCACAACGAAGGGCTCAACCAGTGGCCGTTGCGCTATGTGCACGGTGATCGCTGGCCGATTCAGGCGGCGATTGGCGCGTCCAGCGGTGAGACGATCCGGCAACTGGCGCTGGAAGGCCAAGGCATTGCCAGCCTGTCGCATTTCATGACCATCGAGGACATTCGTGCCGGGCGCTTGAAAGTGCTGCTGGCCGAGTTCAACAGCGGCTATCGCCAACCGATCAACGCGGTGTACTACCGAAACTCGCAACTGGCCTTGCGGATTCAGTGTTTCCTGGACTTCATCCAGGGCAAGTTGGCGGTGTACGCGAATTCGGACTTCAAGGGCTGATTCGTGATTCCTGCGCAAGAGTGAATTGGGTCAACAGGGATTTTTCGCCTGCGATCAGTCCCTGATACTCGCTGCATCACTTATTAACGCAGGGAGTTTCTCCATGAACGTATTCGTTACCGGCGCTGCTGGTTTCATCGGTGGCTCCATCGCCACCGGTCTGGTCCGGGCTGGCCACAAGGTCACCGGCCTGGTCCGCAGCGAAGCACAAGCCAATGAACTGAGCGCATTGGGCATCACGTCGGTGATCGGTACACTTGACGACAGCGCGCTGTTGGCCGAACAGGCCCGGGCGGCCGACGCTGTCATCAATGCCGCCAGCAGCGACCATCGCGGCGCAGTGGAAGCCTTGCTCAATGCCTTGCGCGGTTCCAACAAAGTGTTCCTGCACACCAGCGGTTCGAGCATCGTCGGCGATGCGTCGGGCGGCAAATCCAGCGACGTCATCTACGTTGAGGACAACCTGCCGGAACCGACCGTCGACAAGGCCGCCCGTGTGGCCATCGACAACCTGATTCTCGCTGCCGCGAAAGACGGCGTGAACTCGGCGGTGATCTGCAACACCCTGATCTATGGCCACAGCCTGGGGGTCAATCGCGACAGCGTGCAATTGCCACGCCTGTTGAAACAAGCGCGCAAAAGTGGCGTGGTGCGGCATGTCGGCACTGGCCAGAACATCTGGTCCAACGTCCACATTGAAGATGTAGTGGCTCTGTACCTGCTGGCGCTGACCAAGAACGTACCGGGCACGTTCTACTTCGTCGAAAGCGGTGAGGCGTCGTTCATCGACATGACCACCGCCATGGCGCAGGCCTTGAAACTGGACGCGCCACAGGATTGGCCGCTCAAGGACGCCGAAGCCGAGTGGGGTTATGAAATGGCCAACTATGGTTTGGGCTCCAACAGCCGGGTACGTGGCAAAAATGCCCGTGAATTGTTGGGTTGGGTGCCGAAGCGGACGTCGGTGGTTGACTGGATTCGTGACGAGATGGTGTGAGTTCGCCTTAAACCGCGTCATCGTTCATCGCGAGCAGGCTCGCTCCCACAGGGGACTTGTGTCGATCCAAAAAAATGGGAACGACGCAGGACAAATGTGGGAGCGAGCCTGCTCGCGATTGCATTTCAGGCGTCCGGACAACTGGCCGGTTCGTCTTCGATTCCGTAACATCCGCTCCCTCTTTTTCGGCCACGTCTTGCGGCCCGTATTGTTGGGTAAGCCATGAAATCAAAAAGTCTGCGCGCCGATGTCCTGGCCGGACTCACCACCTCTTTCGCCCTGCTTCCCGAATGCATCGCCTTCGCGCTGGTAGCCCACCTCAACCCGTTGATGGGGCTTTACGGCGCTTTCATCATTTGCACCCTGACCGCGCTTTTCGGCGGACGTCCGGGCATGGTCTCCGGTGCGGCCGGATCGATGGCGGTGGTCATCGTTGCCTTGGTGGTGCAGCACGGCGTGCAATATTTGCTGGCCACGGTGTTGCTCGGCGGTTTGATCATGCTGGCGTTCGGGCTGCTCAAGCTTGGCAAACTGGTGCGGATGGTGCCGCACCCAGTGATGCTCGGCTTCGTCAACGGCCTGGCAATCATCATTGCGCTGGCTCAGCTTGAGCATTTCAAGAGTGGTGACGTCTGGCTCAGTGGCGCGCCGCTCTACCTGATGACCGGGCTGGTGGCGTTGACCATGGCGATCGTTTACCTGCTGCCGCGCCTGACGCGTGCGGTGCCACCGGCACTGGTGGCGATTCTGGGCGTTGGGCTGGCGGTGTTTGTGCTTGGCTTGCCGACGCGCACGCTCGGCGACATGGCGCACATCGCTGGCGGCTTGCCGACATTTGCGCTGCCAGACATTCCGTGGAACCTGGACACCCTGCGGATCATCGCGCCCTACGCGATTTTGATGGCGCTGGTTGGCCTGCTCGAAACCCTGCTGACCCTGAACCTCACCGACGAGATCACCGAGAGCCGTGGCTTTCCGGATCGCGAATGCGTGGCGCTGGGCGCGGCCAATATGGTCTCCGGAGTATTGGGCGGCATGGGTGGTTGCGCGATGATCGGCCAGACGGTGATCAACCTCAGTTCCGGCGGTCGCGGACGATTGTCCGGGGTGGTGGCCGGGGTGCTGATTCTGTTGTTCATTCTGTTTCTTTCGCCGCTGATCGAGCGCATTCCCTTGGCGGCGCTGGTCGGCGTGATGTTTGTGGTGTCGCAACAGACCTTCGCCTGGGCGTCGTTGCGGGTGCTGAACAAGGTGCCGCTGAACGACGTATTGGTCATCATCGCTGTCACGGTCATTACCGTGTTCACCGACCTGGCCACCGCCGTGCTCTGCGGGATCATCATTGCCGCGCTCAACTTCGCCTGGCAGCAGGCCCGCGAGCTCTATGCCGACAGTCATCTTGAAGCCGACGGCAGCAAGCTTTATCACCTGCATGGCACGCTGTTCTTTGCCTCGACCACGCCTTTTCTCAATCAATTCGATCCTGCCAACGATCCACCCGTCGTGACGATCGATTGCCGGCACCTGAGCTTTGTCGACTACTCGGCCATCGCCGCGCTAAAGACGCTGCGTGAGCGCTACGACAAGGCCGGCAAACACCTGCGCGTGCTGCACTTGTCCGAGCGCTGCAAGAAACTGCTCAAACGCGCCCGGGTGAATCACGACTGAATTTGATGATCGTTCCCACGCAGAGCGTGGGAACGATCTGCAACGATCGGCATGTAAATTCTCCTATTCGATTTTCATATCTACCGACCGCGCATATCTCTAAGCGACAACCCTTACCCTTGCACGAAAATTAGTTTCACCTCGTTTGAAAATCACCTCTCGAAATGTTTTATGACTTTCACAATCTTTCGACGTGACCCTTTCGAGGAGTACCGCATGACCCTGTCCTTCGGCTATTGGCTGCTGGTATATGCCGCCATTGCCATCATTGCGCTGATCGTTCTGATCGCCCGTTACCGACTCAATCCGTTCATTGTCATCACCCTGGTGTCCATCGGCCTGGCCTTGCTGGCAGGGATGCCCGCGTCCGGCGTGGTCGGCGCCTACGAGGCGGGGGTCGGCAAGACCCTGGGGCACATCGCGCTGGTGGTGGCGCTCGGCACCATGCTCGGCAAAATGATGGCTGAGTCCGGCGGCGCCGAGCAGGTGGCGCGCACCTTGATCGACCGTTTCGGCGAGAAGAACGCGCACTGGGCGATGGTCTGCATCGCCTTCCTGGTCGGTCTGCCGTTGTTCTTCGAGGTCGGTTTTGTACTGCTGGTGCCGATTGCGTTCACCGTGGCGCGGCGCGTCGGCGTGTCGATCCTGATGGTCGGTTTGCCGATGGTCGCCGGGCTTTCGGTGGTGCATGCGCTGGTGCCGCCGCACCCGGCGGCGATGCTGGCGGTGCAGGTCTATGGGGCGTCGGTGGGGCAGACGTTGATGTACGCGATTCTGATCGGCATTCCCACGGCGATCATCGCCGGGCCGCTGTACGCCAAATTCATTGTGCCGCGTATTCAACTGCCGGCGGAAAACCCGCTGGAGCGCCAGTTCCTCGACCGCGAACCACGCGACAGCCTGCCGGGCTTCGGCATCACCATGGCGACCATTTTGTTGCCGGTGGTGCTGATGCTGATCGGCGGCTGGGCCAACCTGATCTCCACGCCGGGCAGCGGTTTCAACCAGTTCCTGCTGTTCATCGGCAACTCGGTGATCGCGCTGCTGCTGGCGACCTTGCTGAGCTTCTGGACCCTGGGCATCGCCCAGGGCTTCAACCGCGAATCGATCCTCAAGTTCACCAACGAATGCCTGGCACCCACCGCCAGCATCACCTTGCTGGTCGGTGCCGGCGGCGGCTTGAACCGGATTTTGGTGGACGCCGGGGTCACCGACCAGATCGTCAGCCTGGCCCATGAATTCCACCTGTCGCCGCTGATCATGGGCTGGCTGTTCGCCGCGCTGATGCGCATCGCCACCGGTTCGGCCACGGTCGCGATGACCACGGCCTCGGGGATTGTTGCGCCGGTGGCCATTGGTCTGGGTTATCCGCACCCGGAGCTGTTGGTGCTGGCGACAGGCGCGGGGTCGGTTATCTTTTCCCACGTCAACGACGGCGGTTTCTGGTTGATCAAGGAATACTTCAACATGACCGTTGCCCAGACCTTCAAGACCTGGACCGTGCTCGAAACCATCATTTCAGTGGTGGCGTTCGCGCTGACCGTGGGTCTTTCTTACCTGATTTAGTCGGAGCCGCTCGCCATGGACATCCTCTACCAGATACGCGCCCGTCAGGATTCCTTCAGCGCCGGCGAAGGACGCATCGCTCGGCTGATGCTCGACGACGTGGGATTTGCCTCCGCCGCCAGCCTCGATGAGCTGGCGCTGAGGGCGGAAGTCAGCACCGCCACGCTGTCGCGTTTTGCCCGCACCGTGGGCTGCCGCGACTTGCGTGACCTGCGCCTGCAACTGGCTCAGGCCAGCGGCGTTGGCAGTCGTTTTCTCGACCCGGCGGGCAAGCCCGAGCAGTCGGCGTTTTATGGGCAGATCGTCGGCGATATCGAATCGACGTTGCGTCAGCATTTGTCGGCATTCGACGAGTCGCGTTTCGCCGATGCAGTGAAACTGTTGGGCAAGGCGCGGATGATTCATGCGTTCGGCATGGGCGGTTGCTCGACCTTGTGCAGCGACGAGCTGCAAGTGCGGCTGGTGCGATTCGGCTACCCGATTGCGGCGTGCCACGACCCGGTGATGATGCGCGTCACCGCCGCCAGCCTCGATGCCGAACGCGCGGTGATTGCCTGCTCGCTGACCGGCATCACCCCCGAGCTGATCGAGGCCGTCGAGCTGGCCCGCAACTACGGTGCCCGCATTGTCGCCATCACCCGCGCCGATTCGCCACTGGCGCAATTGGCCGATGTGCTGCTGCCGCTGCAAGGCGTCGAAACCTCGTTTATCTACAAACCCACGGCGGCGCGCTACGGCATGCTGCTGGCCATCGACGTGCTCGCCACCGAGCTGGCGCTGTCCAATCCTGAAGACAATCAAGAACGTCTGCGGCGGATCAAACTCGCCCTGGACGATTACCGCGGCGGCGACGATCACTTGCCGTTGGGAGACTGACATGATTTACGACACGCTGATTCGCAACGCCCTGATCATCGACGGCAGCAACGCCCCCGGATATCCCGCCGACGTGGCGATTCTGAACGGTCGCATCGAGCGCATCGGCGACTTGCACAATGCCACCGCCACCGAAGAAATCGATGCCGCCGGACGGGTGCTGGCGCCGGGTTTCATTGATGTGCACACCCACGACGACACCGTAGTGATCCGCCAGCCACAGATGCTGCCCAAGCTCAGCCAAGGCGTGACGACGGTGATTGTCGGCAATTGCGGGATCAGTGCTTCGCCCGTGAGTTTGCGCGGTGATCCGCCGGACCCGATGAACTTGCTGGGCACCTCGGCGGCCTTTGTTTATCCGAGGTTCAGCGACTACCGCGCGGCAGTCGAGGCGGCGAACACCACGCTGAACGTCGCTGCACTGGTCGGGCATACGGCGCTGCGCAGCAATCATCTTGACGACCTGATGCGCACTGCCACGCCGGATGAAATTGCAGCGATGCGCGAGCAGCTGCGCGAAAGCCTCGAGGCCGGCGCGCTGGGCTTGTCCACCGGCCTGGCCTATGCCAACGCCTTTTCGGCGTCCACGGATGAAGTGATGCAACTGACCGAAGAGCTGAGCGCGTTCGGCGCGGTCTACACCACCCATTTGCGCAGCGAATTCGAACCGGTGCTGGAAGCCATGGACGAAGCGTTCCAGATTGGCCGTCATGCCAAATCCCCGGTGATCATTTCCCATCTCAAATGCGCCGGCGCCGGTAACTGGGGACGCAGCCCGCAACTGTTGGCGTCCCTTGAACACGCCGCGAAAACCCATCCGGTGGGCTGCGATTGCTACCCCTATGCGGCGAGCTCTTCGACTTTGGACCTCAAGCAAGTCACCGATGCCCACCGCATCACCATTACCTGGTCCACGCCACACCCGGAACTGGGCGGCCGCGACTTGATGGACATCGCCGCGGAATGGGGCGTGCCGTTGCTCGAAGCCTCTCGCCGACTGCAACCGGCCGGTGCGGTGTATTACGGGATGGACGAGGCCGATGTACGAAGAATCCTCGCGCATCCGCTGTCGATGGTCGGGTCTGACGGATTACCGGAAGACCCGTTTCCGCATCCACGCTTATGGGGTGCATTCCCACGCGTCCTCGGACATTTCAGTCGCGATGTCGGGCTGTTTCCGCTGCACACCGCTGTGCACAAAATGACCGGATTGTCGGCGGCGCGATTTGGCTTGAAGGGGCGAGGTGAAATCCGTGAAGGGCATTGGGCCGATCTGGTGTTGTTTGACCCGGTGACCATTCGCGATGTGGCGGACTTCAATGATCCGCAACGGGCGGCGGAAGGGATTGATGGCGTATGGATCAACGGCGTGTTGAGTTACAGCGAGGGGCAGGCAAACGGTAGAAGGGAAGGGCGGTTTCTGGCTCGGGAAGGGGATTTGCGTGACGGTTTTTTGAAATGAGTCACGATGGTGGCACATTGCAATTAAAGAAAGCCATCGCCAAGCCGAAGCGCTGATACTTGCCCAGCTACACTCTGGGCCTTTCCAGTCTGGGAGCAATTTCATGAGCTTCGGCAAAACCACCCCGATCCTGCGGATCTTCGATGAAACCAAGGCATTGGAGTTCTACGTCGACTTCCTGGGTTTCTCGGTTGACTGGCAGCACCGTTTCGAACCGGATTTGCCGTTGTACCTGCAAGTGTCACGTGGCGAATGCGTTCTGCACCTGTCCGAACATCACGGCGACAGCACGCCAGGCTCAGCGCTGCGCATTGAGACGGATGAACTTGAGGCGTTCCAGCAGCAACTGCTGGCCAAGGAATACACGTTCTCGCACCCGCAGATTCAGGCCATGCCGTGGGGCAGCCAGGACATGACCATTGTCGACCCGTTCGGCAATCGGTTGGTGTTTACCAATGCGATCAGTGTTTAAGGGTGGACGCCGCATGTGCGATCAGGGCTGACCCGAAGTTGCAGTTTTTCGTCCAGTAGCAATCGCGGGCAAGCCCGCTCCCACAAGTTGCTAATTGAACCTGTGGGAGCGGGCTTGCCCGCGATGGGATCTGTCGTTCACCGCTGACTGAACATCAAACCCGGAAGTGACTCACCATCTGCTGCAACTGGCTACCCAGCCGCGCCAGTTCAACACTGGACGCAGCGGTTTCGTCGCTGGCGGCGGCGGTCTGTTCCGACACGTCGCGCACGTTGATGATGCTGCGGCTGATTTCTTCGGCCACGGCACTTTGCTGTTCGGCAGCGGCGGCGATCTGCTGGTTCATCGACTGGATGTTGGACACCGTGCGGGTGATGTTTTCCAGTGACACACCGGCCTTGCGGGTCAGGGCGACGCTGCTGTCGGTGAGGGCGCGGCTGTTGTTCATCACTGTCGATACTTGTTGAGTGCCGTTCTGCAGGCCGGCCACCAAACCTTCGATTTCTTCTGTGGATTTTTGGGTGCGCTGCGCCAGGCCCCGGACTTCGTCGGCCACTACCGCAAAACCACGACCGGCTTCACCGGCACGCGCCGCTTCGATCGCGGCGTTGAGGGCCAGCAGATTGGTCTGTTCGGCCACGGCTTTGATGACGTCCATGACGCTGCCGATCTTGTCGCTTTCCTGTTGCAGCACGCTCATGGCTTCGGTCGATCGCGCTACTTCGGTGGCCAGACGTTCGATCTGGGCGATGGCTTCATTGACAACCTTGTCGCCTTCGCGAGCTTCGCCGTCAGCGGCGGCTGCGGCCTGGGACGCTTGTTCGGCGTTGCGCGCGACTTCCTGCACGGTGGCGGTCATCTCGTGCATGGCCGTGGCCACTTGATCGGTCTCGATCTTCTGGCTGTTGACCCCGGCGCTGGTTTGCTCGGTCACAGCGGACAATTCTTCGGCGGCGCTGGCGATCTGGGTGACGCCGTCGCGGATGCCGCTGATCAAGTCACGCAAGGTCACGCCCATGCGCGCGATACCTTGCTGCAATACGCCGAGTTCGTCGCGGCGAGTCACTTTGACGTCGTGGGACAGATCGCCACTGGCGATGCGTTCGACCACGGCCAGGGTGTCGCGCAGCGGGCCGGTGATCTGACGGGTAATGATCACCGCCGCAATGATGCCCACCAGCAGCGCCAGCAACGTGCTGATCAGTTGCAACGTGCGCGCCTGGGCGCTTTCGGCGTCGCGGCGATCGAGCTGGATCTGATACAGCTGATCGCTCAGGGTCACGATAGCGGCCCCCTGATCAGTCATTTCCTTGCGTGCCTGCACGGCATCGGAATTGGCCGCTTTATAAGCCTGCAACGCGCTGCGGTAGTTGCTCAGTGCGGTTTCCAGCTGACGCAGCGCATCTTGCTGGGTGTCGGCAAAATGCACGTTGAGCGGTTTGAGGCTGGCAATGGCCGCGTCCAGCTGGTTGATGGCTTTTTGTTCGGTCTCGGCGTTGGAGCTGGCGGTGTAGCCGCGAACCTCGTAGCGGGCCAGGATGAACGCTTCCTTGGCGGCGGTGATGGCCTGGAATTGTTCGAAGCGCTGATCACTCAGGGGCATCTGCTGCACAGCCGTGTTGATGGCTTCGATCAGCGTGCCGGCGGTTGCTGCGTTGGCGCCCATGGCGTCGCGGGCGCTGTTGCCGGTGCGGTAGGCGCTGCGCATTTTATTAAGCGACGTCTTGTAAGCGTCGATGTAGGTGCCTTGCTCTTTGAGCAGCTTGAGGTTTTCCGGGCTCTTGAAGGACGACAGCAGCGATTGTTGCTGAGCGGAAAAGGCGTCAAGGGTGGTCTGAACGGTCTGAGCGGCGGTTTCATCGCCGTTGGTCAGCATGTATTGCAGGCGAACCACTCGAAGCTTGGTCAGGCCTGCGTTGAGCTGGGTGATGTCGCTCATCCAGTTGCTGCGGTCAATCAGCCCGCCCAGGCTCGTCCAGCCGGTCAGGGCCAGCACGCAGGTCAATGCCAAAACCAGGCCAAATCCCAGGCCCAGTTTCATGTTCACGCTGATGTTGCCGAACCAGCTATTCATCAAATTCCTCCAGGAACGTTGCGCTTTTGATCGTCGGTTGGCTGGAAGATTGTTGTTTTTAGGTGCCAGCAAGGGGGTAGCAGGACTGTATCGGCAGCAATCGCGAGAGCTGAAAGGTTTTTGTGGGCGGATTCGGTGACTCGTTTTTTCAGTCTTAAGCTTTTTTTCACATAGCTTTCACTGTTCGCCGACGCTCGTTTATTTAGCCTTGTCGCTTTGAATGACAGTAATGCATGCCGGCGAGGCGGCCTGATGTGGAATTGAGACTGAGTCTGGCTGGGATAAAACGCTCAATAAAACTGGGTCGTTTAAGCCGTTATCGAAATGCCATCGTGGTGCTTGCCTCCGCGCTGCTGGTGATTCCATTGACGATTTGGCTGTTGCAGCCTGCTGCTGTGCCGGATCTGGCGCACGGTAATGTCGCGGGCGCGCGTGCGTTGGCCGCCGATTGGGCCAAAGGTGACGTGATCGTGCTGGTGCGCCACGTCGAGCGCTGCGATCACTCGACAGCCGCGTGCCTGAGCGGTAATGACGGCATCACCGAGCGCTCACGCAGCGTCGCGGTGAGTGTCGGTGCACAGTTCCAACAGATGGGGTTGAGCAAGGCTGATATTTACAACAGCCCCATGACTCGTACCGCGCAGACGGCCACCTACATGTTCAACAAGGTTGGTGTGGGCGAAGACTGGTTGGTCAGTTGCAAAGGCACAATGTTGCGCGATGCCCTTTCGCACAAGGTGGCGGGCCGCAATCTGATTCTTGTGACCCATAGCGAATGCATGGATCAGCTCGAAAAAGACCTCAAGTTACCAACTTCTACGTTAGGCTATGGCGCTTCTTTGTTTATCTCCGCCCAATCACAGCAGGCACCGCGCATGCTGGGTTTCATTGAAGCCTCCGATTGGCGCTCGGTAAGCACCGAATGAGTCTTTTTCTCTGAACCAGGACACACAATGCTGACTTCTTCCCGCCAACGCTTTTATTGGGCGAACTTTGGTATCCCGTTGCTCTGCGCGGCCGTGGTTTTCCTGATGTTCGACATGACCAAAATCGACATCGCTTTCAGCAACCTTCTGTTTGATCCGGTCACCCAGACCTTCCCGCTGGACCAGGTTCGCTTCTTCGAAAAGCTGACCCATAAATGGGCGCGGATCATTCCGAACTGGACTGCCGAGATTGCCTTGATCGGCGCGATCCTGTCGTTTGTCTGGCCGCTGATCAACACGCAGAAATATCCGCGTTTCGTCAGCTTCCTGGAGCGCTGCAAAGCGGCCCCTGTGCTGCGGTTTGCCTACAACCATCGTCGCGACTTCCTGTTTGTGGTCTTCGCGTTTGCCATCTGCACCGGCGTGATTCACTTCCTCAAGTCGCACACCAGTGTGTACTGCCCGATTGAAACGACTATCTACGGTGGGAAAATTGCCCACATGGAGTGGTACAACAACTTCCAGCTGTTCAGGGAAGCCGGTGATGGTCGTTGCTGGCCGGGCGGCCATGCTTCAGGCGGCTTCACCATGCTCGCGCTGTACTTCGTCGCGCGCCGCTACCGCTGGCACTATTCCAAGGCGCTGATGTATGGCGCGTTGCTGCTCGGATTCGTCTACGGCACAACGCGGGTCCTGCAAGGCTGGCACTACATGTCCCACACCTTCTGGGCCGGGATCTTCGTGTGGTTGGCGTGCTTGCTGACGGCGCTGGCGTTCTACGGGCGAGCGCGGCTGGAGATGCCGGTGCTGCAAAAGCATGAGCGGCTCGCGCAGCGTGCACAGCCGCACGTCGCAACGTAAACGGCTCCACCTGTGTGAAAAAACCGCCAATCCTGCGAAGGAATGGCGGTTTTTTGTTGCCCGATGAATCAGTCAACTTGGCTGGCCGCGCATCTCGGATGACAAACAACAGCTTATCAATCAAAAGGCAAAAAAAAAGCCCGCGGGAGGGCGGGCAAACCGTAGTTTCTTGAATGAGCGAGGGCAATGTACCGGTTGAAGAGGCGCGCGGGGGTGAAGAAAAATTTATGCACATGAACGCCCCCGTGCCAGCACCTCTACGGCAGGTGGTCGGCGGCGAAATCGGCCTCCGAGCGAGCCTGTAACCGGCCCTTGCGGCAGGCCTGCTGGAATCGCTCAAAGTCCTTTTCGTTCTGCTTGGCGTAGCTTTTGGCGTACTTGAAGAGCGCATCGGCCAATGCATCGCTCTTGCCGATGTAACCGCTGATCTGTGCGGCCAGCCCTGACGCTTTGGCATGCGCACGGGCGAGGGCGCGGCCACAGACGCGAGCGTAGGCGACAAACGTTGGTGCGTCGAAAGTCTCCAGTTCGGCCGAAATTTTCATGTCGCGCAACTGGCGCACATAGAAATGCCGACCGTTGGGTCCGGTGGTCCAGCCGAGGAACAGATCGCTGGCCGATTGCATCAACCGTTGACCTTCGACTACTCGCTGACCGTCATGCCGCACCTTTGAACGGGCTTTCACGTAATCGGCCAACACCGAGCGCCGCGCTTCCTTGAATTGCAGGAACAGCGGGAACTCCTGTTCATCGGTCAGCAGCGCCACCAGGCAACGCGTGCCGACGCTGCCAACACCGACCACTTTGAACGCCAAGTCATGGACATGGAAACGTGACAGCAATGCTCGACGGTCGGCCTGCAACGTGCCTGGATAGTCGCGCATAAACGTGTCATAGAGCGCCCGCCAGTCCGAGAGGCGCAGCCAGTCATCGTCGGCATCCAGCAGCGTGGTGTTTTTGTGCAGGTGGAAAATCTCCGGCAGGTCATCGCGAATGACCAGACGACCCTGCGCATCACGCTCACTGATTTTCGGCAGCAGTTCGGCATGCGTCCGCCGTTCCGCTTTTTCGATGGCGCGCTCCACATGTTCCAGCGTGGCTTTATTCGCCTGTTTGCGCAGATCGTCGTAGCTGATGGACTCGTACCAGTTTTCCAGCGCGCTTTGTTCGGCGCATTCGAGCATGGTTCTCTGGTAGGAGACGACCACTTCGCGGCAGACGCTTTCTTCAACGGATTCGCCATGACGCAGGTCGCGCGCGGCCACGACAAAACTCGCCACCAAACGTTTGAGGTCCCATTCCCACGGGCCCGGATGCACCTCGTCGAAATCATTGACGCTGAACAACAGATTGCGTTCGGGCGTGGCAAAGCCGCCGAAGTTCATCAGGTGGCAATCGCCGCAGATCGGCGATACAAGGCCCATGTTCGAGGTCCCGCCCAGATCGTGGGCTTGCAGCAACGCATTGCCGCGATAGAACGTGAACGGCGAGACCAGCATGCGGCCGTAGCGTAATTCGACCAGGGAGCTGATTCGTCCTACGCTGGACGCCTTGATCAGCGGTAGTGGGTCGCGATTGATTTTCCCTGGCTCGGCTTGAGCATTGCGGGGGCATTTCTTGCGAGCATCCTTACCTTGCTTCAAGCGGTCATTGAGGGTGGTCATGGGGGCTCTTTGTTGGGGGATGGGGCTTGTGGGGATTGAGTGTAGAAGGCCCAACGAACAGAGAAATATTCAATGAAACAAAAAAGCCCGGCTGTTGGCCGGGCTATATTTTTATCTGATCGAATTTCCCGTGTGCGGGAAGCTTCCAAGGCACTCTGAAGGCTGCGCCACCTCTTATCAGGTTTGCTTGAATCGTGATCGCGGGCCACCAACGCACCAGATTATGGGCCTTGTTCCAATAGGATTCGTTCCCCCAGTGCTTGGCTAAACAAAACACCGGTAGTCCACATTCACGAAATGCCCGTTTTTCAATATCGCCTTTTGTAAATTTATCTTGTGAAATGACCGCCCAGCCACCTTCGTTACTCAGGACTGAAATCCAATGAGCGTCGCAAGTGTCCTGCGGAAATTTATCTCTGAGTGGCAATACTGAATGGCCCTCTATTTTAGTCAGCTCATTTAACGCGCGAGCCAGGGCTGGGGGGAGGTTGTTGTCCAGTAGGAAATTCAAGCGGCATTCCTTTGCTCGAAATTGACCGCTGCTTCAACGGCTGCGGTAGGAATCTCGTAGAGAAGTGCCACTCGTTTGGTGTTTTCTCCTTCTGTCTTGTAGGCGCTAAAAATCGCTGCGGTATCGATTCCCGTACTCGCGTGTATCGGCTTGCCGAAGTTCCGGGAAGGGTCCAAAACGATGGCTTTACTGCGCTTTACCGGATACCAGCGCTGAGCGGCATCTGATTCCGTGTAGTCGATGCCTTCATATAAAGAAGGTTTAATGACCTGCTCAAACGCATATTGTCGCTTGATCAGATCCAGAAGAGACTCATCCCCCGTTTCGCTCATGACGGTGGCAAAAATACGTCGACCGTCGGTTTGAAAGCGTTTGCAGGTAAACGGGTAGGTTTGATTAAAGAGTTCTTTGGCTTGTTGCGAGGCGTTTCGGATGGCTTGCAGGCTTACGCCGTGCTTGCGGAAGGCATGGACGAAGCGAATTTCCAGAAGATCATGAAAGCCTAGAACGGCCTCACCCAAATCAGCCAGTTCCGAGTTCCAAAGCCCCGGATGCTGAACGCCATGCGCTGTGTAGCCGAATAGCCAGCGGCGAATATCGGCGGCAGGAATTCCAGTGTAGAGAGAGGCTTCCGCTGGTGTGTACAAGCCAACACCGACAAGGCGGCTAGACACTATGGTTTTTTGCATGTTGGCCTCCTTGTCGGCAGATAATTAAGCGAAGGGATTCTGGTCGTAAGGGGGACCGCAAGCAAATGGTCGTGGACGAACAGCCGTTTTTGTTCGTTCAGGGTAGGTTTAAAGGTTGATCAGCACAATCAGCTCAGCGTCGATATGGCTTGCAGGAAATTTCCGACGAACCTGTCCTGTAATTCGCTGCTGTGACGGTTTGAGGGTGGGGAGTTGAGTCGACAGAAAGTTACAGTTTATGAAACCTTCTGTTGAGTCAAAGTCAAAAAGGCACCTGCGACAGTCTCGTCAGGTGCCGATTTTTGTTGTGGGAAGTTTCTACGGGCTAATTATTAAATTGACGAAACCTGCGCCTGCAATCGTCGCCCGACGACATCCATCAAATCGCAGCCATCGCGCAGCGAAGTCACCAGCACCCGCGCCAGTTCACTGTGAACGCCCTCGCTGACGGCGAAGCTTTCCAGCAATTGCGTCGCGGTGCGGATGCGGTACGCCGCGGTTTCGTGCAATACGTCCAGCGGTGCTTCGGTGTCGATCAGCAACGACGCGATGGTGCAGTCGATGCCGGTGACGGGCATGTATCGATCCATGACAAAACCTCCATTGGGTAAAAGAGTGCGACCACTTAGAGGTGGCTGGCGGACGGAGCTTCGGACACGCCTTCAGGCGGGTCGAGGTTGTCCAGCGCTCGGTTTACCAACAGTTCGCCCAGCACCGCCAACTGCTGAATCGCCAGTGCCACGTTGCGGCGCGAGCCTTCGAGATCACAAGCCAGGTCGGTGGTCATGACGTTGAGCGAGGCGAGGGTTTCGCAAGCGTGGGCGAGCAGGGTAGGTGTGTCGACGTCGGGGGGGATGGTGAAGATGTGGCTGATGGGGCTGGGGTGATTTGGGTTGCGGAGGCGGGCGCTGATGGTGCGTTCGATGTCTCTGGAGAGATCCGATAAATCGGGAGATTCTGTTGCCGAGTCCGGTGGATTGGGGCTGTGTTTTTTCATGGTGCATCTCCGGTTTGATAAAGGAGCTGCCATGCCCTGCTGTCAAACAGGGAAGGGTGGCAGCCGTACGCGGGTTGACAGACCGGCAAACCAGAAACCGGTGCATCCGAAGATGCCCCACGCACAGCCGCCATGAAAAGAACTGCACGCGGGCAAGCATGCCGTTTAATCGGGAAGAGTGAAAGTTTCTGGTTGTCAGCCTGTCAAAGCCGTTCGCTGATTTGCAGCGACAACTGAAGGCTATCGTCGATGAGCAGCGCCCGCCAGTTCATGAAAGGCGATACGAGTTGCGGGAAATGTCCTAGGACGGACTACACGCTTCCTTGGCTTTTGTTCGAGGGAGAATTAAAAAAAACCGGCACTTGGGCGGGCTTCCTTATCAGAACCGTCAATTAACCTCGTTTAGCTTCCACTTCCATCATCACGAGGTTTTGCTGCTTGGTAGCTTCCGCCAGCACTTCGCTGTAGATACGCTTTTTCCGCTCTGATTTGGCATTACGAATAAAGTCAGCAAATGAGCTCTTGGTGCCCTTAGTAAAACCTAGCTTGATCGACATCATGAGTGCGCTCCTGGCAACCCGGCGGTATCGGCTCCCTTGCCGAACGGGACTTGCACGACTCGAGGCGCGACCTCGGTGGCAGCCGTGCAGGCGTAAAAAATATGGCCATCAAGACGGCTACGATCCCGACGTTCATTGAGTCCTCCCATAAAGATAGGAGCGAGTGACCTTCGCGTAATACTTGAGCCGGTGAAAGGCTAATCAGCCGTGATCGTATAGCGTAAATGCCCGATCTACCCAAAGAACATGGAAGATTCGACCAAATCTAAACCCCACCATCGGCGCCATTCCAATTGCCCGGAAGGCTATCAGATGCACATCCTCTGTAACGACGAGTGGAATGGCAGGCTTGAGGGATGATCGATCGATGATTTCGTAGCCTAGACCATGTCTTGGCGCTTGTCTGAGCTGCTGCCAAGTGAGCTGGGTTAGGACGCGAATTTTGCCAAGCACGCCGCCGCGCTCTTCAGCAGAGCAGTCACTGACGCAATAGCCTTGCTGCAAATACTCAAACGAGAAAACCGGTGGCTTCAAGTCTGGATTGTCGGCAGGCTCTGAGCGACTTTTCAAAACCTGACTTTGCTTTAGCGCTCTATCCTTGAGATGCCCCATCAGCCCACCTCCTTATTTGACTAATCCCTTGAAGAATGTGCGCATCTCTTCCACTGGAATCTCAAGGCTCACAGCGCCAGGCTTGAAGTTGTTCTTCCATGGTGCTTCTTCATGTGTCAACTCTCGCAGACGCCATGCAGAATACTGACCATAAATTTGCTGGACTTCGTTTAGCAGGTCCGTTTGTTGCGCAGAGAAAACGTTTGCATCGAAGTCGGTCGGGAAGGGGATGCTGCCACTGCCATGCTGTTTGTAGTGATGATAAACAGATGGAACTACCGGGCCATGAGTCCATGCCTCGATTTGTTCGTCAAAAAGAGGTTTGTCGAAGACCGCAAGATGAAACCCTTGTGCGTAATACACAAGTTTTTGAAGCTTCAGGTTCGACACAAGATCGCCTGCATCTTCATTCGCTTGGGCGAGAAAAAATTTCGCTGCGTCGATAGAGCTGGCCATATGACCTCCTGGTCAAAGTCCCGTGAATGAACGGGTACAGCATAGTGAAAACTACGCGGTCGCTGATTATCCGCTTGACTTGGGTGAAGTCAATTGGCCGGACATGACGGTAACCTTAATCCTTCGAATACTGTATGTAAATACAGTATTCTGCTTTCTGTGCGAGGGAGAAGCAGGCAGCGCCAAACCTAAAAGCGGAACACCTCACTCAACCTCTCCGTGTGCTTGGAATGATGCTTCCACACCCGCATACCCAACGCCCCGGCTCTTTCCAGCGATGAACCTCCGTCAGATCCGTAATCAATGTCGGCTGCAATTCCGCATAAAACAGCGCAAACCCGGCTGCAGACCGCATTTCTCCGCCTTTAAGGCGCACACCAACATGCGATCAACGTTCAGGCTTTTCAAATAGTCGAGGATCTCAAAGGTCGACCCGTATCCATGTTCAATCAAGACGCGATCTGCCGGGATCAGGCCGTGATCGTCCGAAAGGGGGGGTATTCGAGTGGTTTTTCAAAAAGCGTCATGGATTTGTCGTGCCGTTCGTCGGAGATGACGTTCATCCTGCAACTGATAATTCTCTCAATGCCATCGACGAGCCATTGCGGCGGGTCGAAGCGCAGTTGGCCATAGATAATAAAAAGGGAGAGATGCACGGCGTAGGCTCCGTGCCAGACAAGTCTGTTGAACTCGCGTGGCAATTGTATGACACGATGTAGCTAATAAATGCCGCCAAATAAATGACTGAAAATTGACAGTACTTACCGTTCGGCGACAAGTCAGACAAAGTATTGACACCCTGTTTCTGATCTCCCATTATCGGCGGCGTTTTGATGGCCTTGCGCCATAAAGTCAGCGGAATTCAAGCACTCGTATCCGCTCTAATGTTCAGGGAGAGATTTCATGTTTGTTGAGCGAATACTGGTGACTGGCGGTGCTGGATTTATTGGATCGCACCTCGTAGAAGCGTTGCTGGGCAAGGGTTACAAGGTTCGCGTGCTGGATAACTTGTCGACCGGCAAGGTCAGCAATCTGCCGATGGACAATGCCAATCTGAACCTGGTTATCGGTGATGTCGCGGACGGTGCCGTAGTGGCACAAGCCATGCGCGATTGCGGCGCTGTGGTTCACCTGGCGGCGGTCGCCTCGGTGCAAGCGTCGGTGGATGATCCAGTCAGCACCCATCAAAGCAACTTCGTCGGCACCCTCAACGTGTGCGAAAGCATGGTGAAGGCCGGGATCAAGCGCGTGGTATTCGCGTCCAGCGCTGCCATCTACGGCAACAATGGCGAAGGCACGGCAATTCACGAAGACACGCCAAAATCCCCACTCACGCCGTATGCCAGCGACAAACTGGCGAGTGAGTACTACCTGGATTTCTATCGCCGCGAGCATGGCCTGGAACCGATGATTTTTCGGTTCTTCAACATCTTCGGCCCACGCCAGGATCCGTCATCGCCGTACTCCGGGGTCATCAGCATTTTTACCAAGCTGGCCTTGGCAGAGCAGTCGGTGGCGATTTTCGGCGACGGCGGCCAAACCCGCGATTTCGTCTATGTCCAGGACCTGGTGAGCATTCTCGTGCAATCGCTGGAAGTCAGCGAGCCAAGCCCGGGCCCAGTCAATGTCGGCCTCAGCCGTTCCACCAGCCTCAACGACCTGATCACTGAATTGGGTGCCGCCACCGGCAACCCGTTGAAGGTGATTCATCACGCGCCACGTCAAGGCGACATTCGCCATTCGCGCGCCAACAACAGCCGCCTGCTCGAGCGTTTCAAGCTCCCGGAACCGACCACCATCGGCAAAGGGCTGGTTCAGCTTATCCGCAGTCTGTAAGCCGGTCGGTTTCGCTGTCCGACATCCAAGCAGTATCGGTTCAGTCCATTCAAGAGTGAGTTATGGAAATCGTTTTTCGCAGGACGCGTGTCCGCGCGGCCGCTAAACGGCTGCTAGCCGCATTAGCATTGTTCGTGAGCGGCCCCGCCGTGCAGGCCGCCGCATTACCGCCACCCGCCAGCGTGGCTTTTTGGTACGCCGATCAACCGCCGATTTCCGAGCTGGCTCAGTTCGACTGGTCCGTGGTTGAGCCTGGTCATATGACCGTGGGCGACGTCAAAACCCTGCGAAAACTGGGCAGCCAGCCATTCGCCTATCTGTCGGTGGGCGAGTTCAATGGCAGCAAGGCTGACATCGAAAAAGCACACCTGGGCGGCGCAGTCGGTCCTGTGCGCAACGGCGCGTGGGACAGTCAGGTCATGGACCTGTCAGCGGCGGCCTGGCGGGAGCATTTGTTCGCTCGCGCCAAGTCTTTGCAGGCTGAGGGCTATGCCGGGTTGTTCCTCGACACCCTCGACAGCTTCCAGTTGATGCCCGAGTCGTCGCGAGAAAAACAGCGTCTGGCACTCGCCAGTTTCCTGCGCGAACTGCACCAGCGTCAGCCGAGCCTGAAGCTGTTTTTCAACCGTGGATTTGAAGTGTTGCCGGACCTGGACGGTGTGGCGTCTGCGGTGGCAATCGAGTCCATTCATGCCGGTTGGGACGCTGGCGCCAAGCGCTATCGCCCAGTGCCAGAAGCTGATCGCCAATGGCTGGAAACCCAGATCCAACCGTTGCGCGCCAAAGGCATTCCGCTGGTCGCCATCGACTACTTGCCACCAGAGCGTCGTGACGAAGCACGCAAGCTGGCCAAGCGTCTGCGCGAAGAGGGCTTCATTCCCTACATCGGCACGCCTGAGCTGGACTCGATGGGCATCAGCAGCATCGAAGTGCAGCCGCGCCGGATCGCGCTGCTTTACGATCCGCGCGAAGGCGACCTGATCCGCAACGCCGGGCACACGTTGCTCGGCGGTCTGCTCGAATACCTCGGCTACCGGGTCGATTACCTGCCGGTGGACAACACGCTGCCAGCGTATCGCTTCAGTGGTTTGTACGCCGGTGTCATCACCTGGATGACCAGCGGCCCGCCGCAGGACGCATCGGCCTTTAACAGCTGGATCGGCAAGCGTCTGGACGAACAGGTGCCTGTGGTGTTCTTTTCCGGCTTGCCGATTCAAGACTCGTTGCTGCTCAAGCGACTTGGCCTGAATCGCGCGGCGCCGATTGGCACCCAAGCGTTGAGCATTACTTATCAAGACAAGGCGCTGATCGGCGCCTTCGAAGCACCGGTGCAGCCCAGATCCCGTGACCTGACCGCGATCTCCCTGCTGCCCAAAGGTCCGAAAGCCGCGTTGTTACTGACCGCGGCAGACGGCCAGACATTCGCCCCGGTGGCGGTCGCCGATTGGGGCGGTGTCGCCCTTGCGCCGTACATTCTGGAAACCAACAACGAACGCAGCCGCTGGATTCTCGACCCGTTCGCTTTCCTCCAGGCCAGCTTGCGTTTGCCGGTGCAGCCGCGTCCGGACACCACCACCGAAAACGGTCGCCGCATCGCCACTGTGCACATCGATGGCGATGGCTTCCCGTCGCGCGCCGAAGTGCGCGGCACGCCCTATGCCGGCAAGCAGGTGTTGGACGATTTCATCCGGCCAAACCCGTTTCTGACGTCGGTGTCGGTGATCGAAGGCGAGATTTCGCCGCGCGGGATGTTCCCGTTCCTCGCCCGCGAGCTGGAACCGATTGCCCGCGAACTGTTCGCTGACCCGAAAGTCGAGGTCGCGACGCACACCTTCAGCCATCCATTTTTCATGCAGCCGGAACAGGCCAAGAAACGCGAAAACTTCAACCCGGAATACGGTTTGAAAATGGCGATTCCGGGCTACGACAAAATCGATTTTCGCCGCGAGATTTTTGGCTCGCGCGACTACATCAACCAGCAGCTCACCACCCCGGAAAAACCGGTGAAGATGGTGTTCTGGCCGGGTGATGCATTGCCGTCGGCGGCCACCATCAAGCTGGCTTACGACGCGGGACTGAAAAACGTCAACGGCGCCGAAACCATGTTGACCAAGGCCAACCCGTCGCTGACCGGTTTGAACCCGCTGCTGCGCCCCACTGAAGGTGGCTTGCAGTACTACGCGCCGATCATCAACGAGAACCTCTACACCAACTTGTGGAAAGGTCCGTACTACGGCTTTCGCGATGTGATCGACACCTTCGAACTGACCGACAGCCCACGGCGCTTGCGCGGCTTGCACCTGTATTACCACTTTTATTCGAGCACCAAGCAGGCCTCGATCAAGGCCATGGGCGATATCTACGGCTACATGAAAACCCAGCAACCGATGTCGCTGTGGATGAGCGACTACCTCGATCGTCTGCACGGTTTGTATCAATCCAGTCTGGCCCGTACCGCCGATGGCGACTGGCAGGTTCGCGGCATGGATGCGCTGCGTACCCTGCGCCTCGACCCGCAAATGGGCTGGCCGGACCTGCTGCGTTCGCAAGGCGTCGCGGGTGTTCGTGACTTGCCGCAAGGCCGCTATGTGGCGCTAAGCAGCGATCACGCATTGCTGGTATTGCGTCCCGACCGGGATGACAGACCGGCGCTGGAGGACGCCAATCTGCCGTTGCTGGATTGGACGTATGTGGATGCAAAGCAAGTGAACTTCTCGTTCGCCGGGCAGGTCGATCTGGCCTTCTCCGTGCGTTCGTCGAGCACCTGCCGGGTTGAAGTGGATGGGCAACATTTTGCAGGCAAGGCATCCGCCGGTCTGTGGACTTTTCAATTACCAATGAAGCAGGTGAGTCATGGTCAACTCTTCTGCATCTAACTCCTCAGTAACCAAAAGCAGCCGCCTGCTCAATCCTTGGGCATTGGCGGTGGTGGCGGTGGCCGTGGGCGGCCTTTTGTGGCTGACGTTCCAGCGCGAAGAAGTGTTTCAGCCGGACGGCCGCGAGCCGGATGCGGTCTCGGCCAACTACGCCGAACTGCTGCTGGCGGCGCACCCGGACGACGAACGTCTGCGCTTGCAACTGGTCGATCTGTTGATTCGTCTTGGCGACTACGCCAAGGCACGCCAGCACCTTGAGAGTTGGCCGAAACCTGCACCTGAGTTGCAGGCCTATTACCGTCTGGAGCTGGATGCGCTGGAGGCGGCGAAAGCCAATGATCCGGTCGCGCAGAAAGCCTTGGTCGAACGCCTGCAAAGCTTTGATCACCGGATGTTGGCACTGCCACAACTGCAGAGTCTGGCCAAGTTGGCCCTGACACTGCAGGCCCCGGCGTTCGCAGCCAGCGTCTATGAAGAAATTGCCGATCGCGATCCGGCCCAGCGTACTGATTCGCTCAAGTCTGCTGCGCAGTGGTATCTGGCCGGTGAGCAACCGGGGCGCGCCGCCGACATTTACCTGCTGCTCAAGCAAGACAGCCAGGCGCCATCCGAGCGTCGTGAATACGCGCAACTGGCGTTCAACAGTCTGTTGGCCGCCGGTCGTGGCGACCAGGCCGCGCGCGTGCTGGCTGAGGAGCTCGATCAGCTCAAGGATCCGCAAACTGATTCGGCTTGGCTGGAGCAGGGCGTCGACGTTGCCGTCGGCAGCAAACGCTTCGATCTGGCCCAGCGTTTTCTCGATCAGTGGCGCGTTTTGCAACCGGATAACCCGCAAATCCTGCGCAAGGAATTCAGCATGCGCCTGGCCCTCGGCGATCTGCCCGGCGCCTGGGAAAGCGGTCAGAAGCTGGTAGCTGAGCATCCGGATGACCTGGCGTTGCTTGAGCAAATGGCGCACCTGGGCGAATGGCGCGGTGACACCCCGGCCGCCCTGGCCTACTGGATTCGTTTGCTGAAGCTGCACGAAGACCCGCAAACCCGTGAGCACGCCTGGCGACTGGCGAGCCAACAATACGACTTCGATCAATCGATCCCTTTGCTTGCCCAGATCATGGACCAGCGAGCGCTGACCGACGTCGAGCTCGATGCGCTGATCTACGGCCACGAATCGCGCGGTACACCGGCCCAGGCTGAAACCTGGTTGCACGCTTACCTGCGCAAGTACCCGGCCCATCGCCTGGCCTGGACGCGGTTGCTGCAAAACCTCGAAAGCACCGGGCAGTTCGCCGCAAAGGTCGAGGTCTACAAGAACTACTCGAAACGTTTTGCACTGACCACGACCGAGCGCGTCGATTGGGCCAACACCGACCTGAAGCTGTTTGATAACCAGGCGGCGTGGGAAGTGTTGCAGGTCGATAACAGCAAGATCGCCGATGAAAGTTACTGGCGTTTGCGCGCAGCCCTGGCCTGGGACCTGGAACTCGACAACGAGCTGCAGGACTCCCTGGAAAGACTGCTCGCGATCAAGGGTTCGCTCAACAGTGGCGACGAGAGTCAGCTGATCACGCGGTATCGCACCAGCGATCCGAAGCGCGCCCTGACCATGATGGTCGGCAGCTGGAACCGTGCGCATGATCCGCTGCGTCTGGTCGAAGCCTTGCAGCAGGCGCAAGAAATGCAGGACTGGCCGCAAGTGGTCGCGCTGCTCAAAGACGCCGAGCAATACCCGGAGGCCAACGAGCAAGCGCAAGTGCTGGCGGTACGCGGTGCGTTGGCGGTGCAGCAGGGCAATGTCGACGAGGCGCAGCGTTTGTACCTCTCGGGCTTGTCACGTTTCCCGGATGAAAACCTGTTCCGCGAACGTCTGATGTGGCTTTACATCGATCAGGGCAACACCACCGCGCTCAAGCCATTGCTGACTGAATGGAAGCCGCAGGCGCGTCAGGATCGAATCCTCTGGCTGCCGTTCGCCAGTGCCAGTCAAATGCTGGGTCGCGATACCGAAGCCCTGGCCTGGTATCGCATGTACCTCAAGACCGCCCCGCAGGATTGGCTGGTCCGCGCGGCCTATGCCGATGCGCTGGAAAACGCCGGCTATCAGGATGCCGCACAACGGTTGCGCCTCAAGTTGCTGCGCAGTCCCGAGGGCGAAAACATTCAACCTTCGTCCCAACGCTATGCAATCTGGTTGCGCTTGATGGCCAGCAGTTATTCGCCGGGCAAGGCACAGCAGGAAGTGGCGAAGTGGAAAGACGGCTCGCCGGCAATGCTGCAATTGTGGTTCGAGCGATTGTTGGCGCGTCTCGATGCGACCAACCAGGAATCGCAGAAAGACCAATGGCTGGAGTGGGCGCGTAGCCAGGGCTTGAAAGTCCAGCGTTACGAAGAGATTCAGCAAGCCCTGCGCAGCCGCAACAAGGCACAGGTCGAAACGCTGCTGGCCAGCAGCGACCTGAATCCGGCGCAACGCGCTCAGGCACTGAGTCGCCTCGGTCGGTTCGACGAAGCCCTCGACCTCAGCCAGTCCGCGCTGGGTGACGATCAGCCGGCAGCCGTGCGTGACCAACTGCGCCGTCAGGCTGTTGAACTTCAGGAACTGACGCCACAAGGCGCGCAACTGTCCTGGCATCAACAGGATTTCGGTGGCCTGGATTACAGCGCGCCGGGTCTGCAGATTGCGCACAACCTGGGTGCTCAGTGGTACGCCGATCTTGAGCTGGAGAACGGCACTTACAACAGCAACCAGTTGATCGAAACGCGCATGGGCGATGAGCACAACGCTGCGCTGACCCTGCAACGTTCGGTCGAGGATGGCAGCTACAAACTGTTCGCCGACACCAGTCAGCGCAAGGACGACGACCGCAATGGCCTGGGCCTGTCCCGGACCTGGCAGTTGAGCGCCAGCGACCAGGTCGAAACCGGTCTGGACTGGCATCGCAAAAGCGAAGACAGCGGCCTGATGCGCGCTTTCGGCCAGCACGACAGCGTGTGGGTCGGCGGCCGTCACGGGCTCTCGGCGCGGGATCAGATCAGTTGGGAAGTGGCACAGAAATCGTTCTCCACCCGTGCGGGCGATTCCCTGGGCAACGGCCAGGAACTGAAGATGGAATACAACCACACGCTGGAATTCGCCGGGCCCAACTGGACCGTGCGCAGCGGTATCGATTATCAGCACAACAACGTCAAGGACCGCACCCTGGATTACCTGTCCAGCGCCAACGGCGGCCCGGTGAAAAGCGTTGATAACTCGGACGATCCTACCGTCGTGACGGCTGACGATCTGCTGCAAAGCCGTTATGGCCAACTGTACGTCGGTAGTTCATGGCGTCGCGGTTTGCCGGGCGCACTGGTGCGCACTCGCCCGCAATACACCTGGCTGGTGGACGTGACGGCAGGCTGGCAATGGCTGGATCAAACCTTCAACTACGGCATCAACACCGGGCTCGGCGTCGAAGTGTTGGGCGGTGACGAATTGGCCCTTACCGTCGGCTACCAATCCGCGCCTCAAGGCGGGAACGGTCAGGCGGGCGGAACACTGGGTGTGAGCTACGGCGTGCGATTCGGACGCTGATCATGAAATGTTTACAGGAGAAAAACTGATGCAAGCGATTCGTAATCTGAGCCTGGCTCTGGCAGTCCTGTTTGTCGCCGGTTGCGCCAGCTTCACCGGCGACACCAGCCCGAATCTTCCGCGTAATGCGAAGTGGGGCACCGTGCCGATGATCAACTATTCGCAAACCCCGCAAGCTGGCGAACGCGCCGAGCAAATCCTGCTCAGCGTACTCAGCAGCCACGGTCTGCAACCACGGGTTTACCCGGTCAGCACCCAAGGCGAACAAGCGCTGATGGACGACAACGAACGTCTGGCCGGCGCTCTCGATTGGGCGCGCGACCAAAAGCTTGATTATGTCGTCGCGGGCAGCGTCGAAGAGTGGCAATACAAGAACGGCCTGGACGGCGAACCGGCGGTGGGCATCAGCCTGCGCGTGCTCGAAGCCAGCAGCGGTCGTGTGCTCTGGAGCAAAAGCGGCGCCCGTGCGGGCTGGTCCCGTGAAAGCCTCGCCGGCACCGCGCAAACGGTGCTCGACAAACTTGTTGGCGCCCTTCGGTTCGAGTGAATGCAATGAATTCTCCCCACATGGATTACAGCCTCGCGCCGCGTGCCAGCGGCCCGGTGTCTTGGCTGGAAACGCTTTTGGTAACGGGCGGCGCCATCGGCCTGGGCTTGTGGCTGACCCCGCAAGACCCGCTGCAGATGCACAGCGGTTTCCCTTGGCCGGTGCTGGCGCCGCTGCTGTTGGGCGTGCGTTATGGATTTGTGCGCGGCTTGCTCAGCGCCAGCCTGCTGGTGATGGCGTTGTTCGCACTGCGCTACATCGGGCACGAAGCCTACGCGCAGCTTGATCCGTCCTTCATTGTCGGCGTACTGGTCAGCGGCATGCTGGTGGGCGAGGTTCGCGATCTGTGGGAACGGCGCTTGCAACGCCTACAGATGGCCAACGATTACCGCCAGTATCGTCTCGACGAGTTCACCCGCGCGCACCAGATTTTGCGCGTCTCTCACGACCTGCTGGAGCAGCGCGTGGCGGGCAGTGATCAAAGCTTGCGCAGCTCCTTGCTGGGTTTGCGCGAGAAGTTGCGGGTGATGCCGGACGAAGGTGATGCACTGGCCGCGCTGGCCGATCCGATCGTCGCCATGCTGGGCCAATACGGCGCGCTACGCGTGGCCGGGTTGTATCGCGTGGACGAGCGCGAAGAAAACGTCTTGCCCGAAGCACTGGCGACCATTGGCGTCATGGGGCCTTTGGGCACCGAAGACGGTCTGGTCAAGCTGTGCCTGGAACGTGGCGAACTGGTCAGCGTGCGTCAGGAACTGATCGATGCCGGCAGCTCGGCACAGTTCTCGTCGTTGCAGGCCTGTATTCCTCTGATCGATGCCGAAGGTCGTTTGCTGGCGATTCTGGCGGTTCGGCAGATGCCGTTCTTCGCCTTCCAGGATCGCACGTTGAGCCTGTTGGCGTTGCTCGCCGGGCACATCGCCGACCTGCTGCGCCGCGATCCGCAAGTGCTGCAACTGGCCGACGCCGATGCGCAGCAGTTCACGTTGCAGCTCAAGCGTTCGCTGGTCGATGTCGAGCAGCACAAACTGGCGGCCGGTCTGTTTGCCTTTGAAATGACCCGTCCCAATGAAGAGCTGTCGCGTCTGTTCGAACGCAGCCAGCGTGGCCTCGATCTGCAATTGCCACTGCGCAACAACCGCGATCATCAGCTGTTGCTGGTGCTGCTGCCGTTGACCAGTCCGCAAGGCACCGAAGGCTATCTGGCGCGCATGAACCTGATGCTGCACGAACACTTTGGTATCGAAAGCAGCCTGGAAAACCTTGGCGTACGCGTGCTGCCGTTCAACCTGGAGCCTGGCTGTGAACGCAACGGGCTGCGTAATTTCCTGTTCAACGAGTGTGGCCTGAATGATCAGCAAGTGGCTGTTTAGCGGAGCCTTGTTGTTAGAGGCGGGCAGTTGGGCCAGTTTGTGGCTCGCGGCGCCCGAGTTACAACAATTGCTGGTGTTCACCCTCAGTCACGGCCTGGCGTGCGTCATGTTGTGCGCCGCCGTGTGGCTGTTGCTGCCGGCGCGTTATCGTTCGCCGCTGCCGTGGAGCCCGCTGTTTATCTTCAGCCTGGCGTTCTTCGTGCCGGTGCTCGGCGCGGTCGGCGTGGTGGCGGCGATCTTCCCGGCGTTGTACCTGCCGCGCAAACGCGACAAGCAAGCGTGGCAAGCGGTGGGCATCCCGAAACTGCCGTACCGGGCTCAGTTGCAACTGCACTCGCCGATTTTTGCCGACGGCGGTTTGCAGGACGTGCTGCGTCATGCGCCCGATCCGGATCAGCGCCTGTCCGCTCTGTTGGCGACTCGTCGCATGCCTGGCAAAGAAGCCGTGCCGATTCTCAAACTGGCCCTGGCCGACCCGAGCGACGATGTGCGCCTGCTGGCTTATTCAATGCTCGACAAACAGGAAAGCGACATCAACCTGCACATCCAGATCGCCCTCGGCGAACTGGTCGACGCCACTGCCAAAGCAGCGGGCGCGCTGCACGGCAGGCTGGCGCGCTGGTACTGGGAGTTGGCGTATCTGGGACTGGCGCAAGGCAGCGTGCTTGACCACGTACTTGCCCAGGCCAGCGAACATGCCGAGCTTGGCCTGGCAGCGGGCGAGGGCGGTGAGTTGTTCTTGCTGGCCGGGCGCATCGCGCTGGAGCGCGGTGACGTCGAGCGCGCCGAAGTGCTGTTGAGCCTGGCCCAGGAAAACGGTATGGGCGCGGCACAAGTGCTGCCGTTTCGTGCGGAGCTGGCGTTCGAGTCCGGTCGTTACCACGAAATTCCCGGCTTGCTCGCACGCCTTCCCGAGGAAACCCGTCAGCGGCCACCGTTCGCCGCATTGGTCAGGAGCTGGACATGATGCACAAGGAACAGGCACCGGTTGCCGACATCTGTCTGCTGCTCGAAGGCACCTGGCCTTACGTGCGCGGCGGTGTTTCCAGCTGGATTCACCAGATGATTCTCGGCCTGCCGGAACTGACCTTTTCGGTGATGTTCATCGGCGGCCAGCGCCAGGCGTATCCGTCCCGTCGCTACGACGTGCCGGCCAACGTGCTGCACATCGAAGAAGTGTTCCTCGAAGATGCGACGCATCCGACCAACACACTGGGCGATCCGCGTGAGGCTGACTCGCAGCAATTGCAG
This sequence comes from Pseudomonas sp. fls2-241-R2A-110, assembly GCF_030209165.1. NCBI lineage: Bacteria > Pseudomonadati > Pseudomonadota > Gammaproteobacteria > Pseudomonadales > Pseudomonadaceae > Pseudomonas > Pseudomonas sp. fls2-241-R2A-110. Next base: position 48,984 of record NZ_JARVSN010000007.1, read on the forward strand.
GATTTGTATCGCTTCCTGCATCACCCGGACGCGCCAGACCCGGCGCTGGGCGAACGCTTGCTCGATTGCATCGCCCAGGGCCGCATGACCCTCGACGACGTGCTGCGCAGCCGCGCCAGTTGGGAGTCTTTGAGCGAAGGCTATCGCCAGCATTGTGCCGACCCTTCGTTCGTCAATTATTTCTGGACCCTGCGCGCGATGCAGTCGCCGTTGCTGATGCTCGCCGAAGCCGCGCAACGGATGCCGAAAGCGCGGGTGCTGCACTCGATTTCCACCGGGTATGCGGGCTTCCTCGGCTGCATCCTCAAGCAACGCTGGAACTGCACTTACTTGCTCAGCGAGCACGGGATCTACACCAAGGAACGCAAGATCGACCTGGCCCAGGCCAGCTGGATCGCCGAGAGTTCCGGCCAGGCGCTGAACCGCAGCCTCGATGCCGGCTCGGGTTACATCCGAACCTTGTGGGTGCGTTTTTTCGAACGCATTGGCCAGCTGACGTACAACAGCGCCGACAACATCATCGCGCTCTACGACGGCAACCGTCAGCGGCAAATCAAGGACGGCGCCATCCCCGCCCGTACCCAAGTCATTCCCAACGGCATCGATCTGCCGGTGTGGACCGCGGCCCTGGAATCGCGCGCCGAGGGTATTGCGCCAGTGGTCGGCCTGATTGGCCGTGTGGTGCCGATCAAGGACGTCAAAACCTTTCTGCGAGCGATGCGCGGCGTGATCAGCGCCATGCCGAACGCCGAAGGCTGGATCGTCGGCCCGGAAGAAGAAGACCCGGAATACGTCAGCGAATGCCGCAGCCTGATGGCCAGTCTGGGCCTGGAGGGCAAGGTGCATTTCCTCGGCTTCCAGCGCATCCAGGAGATCCTGCCTAAGCTCGGGTTGATGGTCCTGACCTCGATCAGTGAAGCGCAGCCGCTGGTGATCCTCGAAGCCTGGGCCGCCGGTACGCCGGTGGTCAGCAGCGACGTCGGTTCGTGCCGTGAGTTGATCGAAGGCGGCAGCGCCGAAGACCGTGACCTGGGGCACGCCGGCAAAGTGGTGGCGATTGCCGATCCACAAGCCACCAGCGCCGCCATCCTTGAACTGTTGCGCAGCCCGTCACGCTGGCAGGCCGCCCAGGCCAGCGGCTTGTTGCGGGTTACCCGTTATTACACCGAAGCCTTGATGCTGCAGCGTTACCGCGATCTGTATCAAGCCGCCATGGAGAACAGCTAAATGGCCGGTATTGGCTTTGAACTGCGAAAAATCCTTTCGCGCGATTCCTACACCGCAACGTTGCACGCCTACGTCTACGCCGGGCTGATCAGCTCCGGCCCGTGGGTGTTGTCGATCATCAGCGTGATGCTGGTGGGCATCATCAGCATCGGCTTGCTGCTGCCCAATGCGTTGGTCGGGCAATTCCTGGTGACGGTGACGTACCTGATGGCCACCTCGTTGATCCTGACGGGCGGCTTGCAGTTGTTCTTCACCCGCTTCGTGTCCGACCGCTTGTTCGAGCACAAGTATGACCAGATCCTGCCCAACCTGTTGGGCGTGTTGTTGATGGTTACCCTGGGTGCCGGCGTGCTGGGAATCATCGTGCTGGGCCTGTTGTTCGATCAGCCGCTGATCTACCGCGTGCTGGTGCTGGCCAACTTCGTGGTGCTGTGCAACTTGTGGCTGGTGATCATCTTCCTCTCGGGGATGAAGGCCTATAACCGCATCCTGCTGGTGATGCTGGTGGGCTACACGCTGATGGTTGCGAGTGCCTACGTGCTGAGCTTCCTGCAGATGCCGGGCTTGCTGCTGGCGTTGTTGATCGGGCACAGCACGCTTCTGTTCCTGTTCCTCTACGACATCCTGCGCGAGTACCGCGCCGAAAAACTGATCGCCTTCGATTTCCTCGACCGGCGCAACGTTTTCCTCAGCCTGCTGGCCACCGGTTTCTTCTACAACCTGGGTATCTGGATCGACAAATTCATGTTCTGGTTCAACCCAGGCACCTCCAATGAAATTGTCGGCCCGCTGCGCGCTTCGATCCTTTACGACCTGCCGATCTTCCTCGCGTACCTGGCAATCATCCCCGGCATGGCGGTGTTCCTGGTGCGCATCGAGACCGATTTTGCCGAATGGTATGACCGTCTGTTCCGGGCCATCCGCGAAGGCGAAACCCTGCAGCACATCGGCCAGCTGAAAACCGAAATGACCTTGTCGATCCGTCAGGGCTTGCTGGAAATCTGCAAGGTGCAAGGGCTGACGGCGGTGCTGTTGTTCCTGTTCGCACCTCGCCTTCTGGACTGGCTGGGCATCTCCAGTTACTACCTGCCGCTGTTCTACATCGACCTGATCGGTGTGAGCATCCAGGTGGTGTTCATGGCCTTGCTCAACGTGTTCTTCTACCTCGATAAGCGCACCGTGGTGCTGGAACTGTGCGTGCTGTTCGCGGTGTTGAACGCGATGTTGACGCTGTTCAGCATGTACCTGGGCCCAAGCTTCTTCGGGTACGGGTTTACGCTGTCGTTGCTGATTTGTGTATTGCTGGGTTTACACCGGCTTTCAACGGCGCTGGAGGATCTGGAGTACGACACGTTTATGCTGTCGCGCTGACGGATTTTCGGGCATGAAAAAAGGCACTGGCGATAAATCGTCCAGTGCCTTTTTTTTTGTTTGACTGTGGCCTGCTCGCGATAGCGGTAGTTCAGTCAATAAATAAGGTGACTGTCAGGCCGCCTTCGCGAGCAAGCCCGCTCCCACCGGTGATCGCCGGTGAATACAAAATCTGGGTCCGACAGCGATTCAGTGTGGGAGCGGGCTTGCTCGCGAAAGCTGTAGTTCATTCAATAGATAAGGTGACTGTCAGACCGCCATCGCGAGCAAGCCCGCTCCCACAGGTGATCGCCGGTGAATACAAAAGCTGTGTCCGACAACGATCCAGTGTGGGAGTGAGCCTGCTCGCGATAGCTGCAGTTCAGTCAATAAATAAGGTGACTGGCAGACCGCTATCGCGAGCAAGCTGGCTCCCACAGGTGATCGGCGGTGAATACAAATGCTGTGTCCGACAACGATCCAGTGTAGGAGTGAGCCTGCTCCCACAGGTGATCGCCGGTGAATACAAAATCTGTGTCCGACAACGATCCAGTGTGGGAGTGAGCCTGCTCGCGATAGCTGTAGTTCAGTCAATAAATAAGGTGACTGTCAGGCCGCCATCGCCAGCAGGCTGGCTCCCACAGGTGATCGGCGGTGAATACCAAAGCTGTGTCCGGCGACGATCCAGTGTGGGAGTGAGCTTGCTCGCGATAGCGGTAGTTCAGTCAATAAATAAGGTGACTGTCAGGCCGCCATCGCGAGCAAGCCCGCTCCCACAGGTGATCGCCGGTGAATACAAAAGCTGTGTCCGACAACGATCCAGTGTGGGAGCAAGCTTGCTCGCGATAGCGGTGGGTCAGTCGATGTAAATGTTGCCTGATGCACCGCCTTCGCGAGCAAGCCCGCTCCCACCGGTGATCGCCGGTGAATACAAAATCTGTGTCCGACAACGATCCAGTGTGGGAGCGGGCTTGCTCGCGATAGCTGTAGTTCAGTCAATAAATAAGGTGACTGTCAGGCCGCCATCGCCAGCAGGCTGGCTCCCACAGGTGATCGCCGGTGAATACAAAATCTGTGTCCGACAACGATCCAGTGTGGGAGCGGGCTTGCTCGCGATAGCTGTAGTTCAGTCAATAAATAAGGTGACTGTCAGGCCGCCATCGCCAGCAGGCTGGCTCCCACAGGTGATCGGCGGTGAATACCAAAGCTGTTTCCAGCGATGATCCAGTGTGGGAGTGAGCCTGCTCGCGATAGCTGTAGTTCAGTCAATAAATAAGGTGACTGTCAGGCCGCCATCGCCAGCAGGCTGGCTCCCACAGGTGATCGGCGGTGAATACCAAAGCTGTGTCCGGCGACGATCCAGTGTGGGAGTGAGCTTGCTCGCGATAGCGGTAGTTCAGTCAATAAATAAGGTGACTGTCAGGCCGCCTTCGCGAGCAAGCCCGCTCCCACAGGGATTAGCAGTGTGGCGCGGGTTTTGGCAATTCGACGTTATCCAGCATCCGGTTCACCGCCAGCTCGGCCAGCATGACGATTTGCTGAATCGCCATTGCCGTGTGTCGGTGTGGGCCGTCCAGATAGCCGGCGAAGTCACTGGCCATAACACTGGCTTGGGCCAGCGACTCGCAGGTGTGGGCCAGCAGGTCTTCGTCTTTGATATCTGGCGCAACCAGGAACATGGTGCTGGGTTTGCGGTTAGCCGGTAATTTGAGAGCGGCGGGGTTGAGGTAGTGATCCAGCGCGCGTTCGGCGGCGTCGCTGAATTTTTTGGAGTCGGCGGATTCGTAGGGGGATACGTCGTCCGCGGCAGGCGGGTTTGGTGTTTCTTTTATCATGATGTAACTCCTTCTGCGTGATGGAGCTACCAATCTTTCGTTCCAAGCGAAAGGGTGGCAGCTATACGCGGGCTGGAAACCGAGGCAGAAGGAACCCGGCAGACCCGAAGGTCTCCCACGTACAGCCGCCATATGGGGAGCGGCGATCAAAAAAATCGCGGCAGTATCCCATTTGTCGAGCTATTACGCCTTCAATACCTCGGGTTTCCAGGCCCGGTCGCTGATGCGCAGCGACCGACAAAGCCTATCCACTCCGCTTCCTACCCAACAACCGCCGCGACTTGTCGGAAACATCTCCGAAAACCGGAGCGTCTGTAGGATCAGTGCGAGATATGTTGTTTAAAAGATGCTTCAAATACCCTGCAACAGCTACTCGGCATCAAGCCGCCAATAGCGTTCAGGAGAGCCTATGTCGGCGCGTTTGGCGACTCCGAACAGCGGCAGTTGACTCCGATAGGCGCCTACAGCGTGGGCCTTCTTTTTTGCGCTTGAGGTCGGAAATTGAACGGCACTCATTTTTAGTCCAGCCTGCCTCCAGGCCGCGAGCCGAGTCAGGACCAGGCCCGGAAGTTGCCGATAGATCGCCTCCTCATAGACGAACCAGTTCATTGGGCGGTCAGTGGCTCCATCCTCTTCGTGCTGTTGCGCAAGCAGAAAGGCTTCGCGAACCGCCAGGCAAGCATTGCTCGTCAGCAGATGGTCGGGGTGGGAAAGGCCCATGGGCATGAGAACGGTTCCGCCCCTTTGCTCAAGGATTGTTTTTAGCACTGGGATGAGGTCAGTCGTTTGATAGCCGCGACCGTACTGGCCATCCCAGAAGCTGAGCCATGTGCCTTTCGCACCCAGTCTGCGCATCGACTCCGCATCTTCATCACGTCGCGCAAGCACTGCCTGATATCCACTACTAAAGCCTGTTGCTCTGTCCCATGCCGGGGTCGCTATTTCAGGATCAGGCACGCCAGCGAATACTGTAATGACAAGAGCGTCTCGACTTTCAGCCAAAAGACAGCCGCAACTGAAGACGGCATCATCTAAATGTGGGGAGATTACGGTGATGTGTTGCGGGATTGGCAAACGCATTGAATTCCGTCTCCCGACAGTAAAATCGGTGCCTCTGCTCAGGTATAGCCAAGTTTGAATATCAGGCGCGCAAGGGAGCATCGAAAACGCTTCGGCTTCTGAAAAAAATCATGCTTTTAAGAGTGCGTATTATTAGCGACTGACAACTTCGGGTTTCAGTAATATCGGGTAGCCCAGATACAACAAAACCCACACTAGGCGGGTTTTGTTGCTGGGTATCGGGTGGGCCGGGTAGGTCGAATTTTATTCGTCTTAATAGAGCTGAGGCACGATGAGTTCCGGTGGCGTCGGATTGCGGGAGTAGTCCTCCTGTCGCACGCGTTTTGGCAGTTCGATTACCGGTAGCTCCACCTCTTCGTAGGGCATTTGCCCGAGCAGATGATGGATGCAGTTGAGTCGGGCTTTTTTCTTATCGTCGGCTTGCACCACCCACCATGGCGCTTCGGCGATGTGGGTGCGTTCGAGCATGATTTCCTTGGCCTTGGTATAAGCCTCCCAGCGTCGACGGGACTCCAGATCCATGGGGCTGAGTTTCCACTGTTTGAGCGGGTCGTGGATGCGGCTGAGAAAGCGCAGGTTCTGTTCCTGGTCGGAAATGGAGAACCAGTATTTGATCAGCTGAATACCGGAACGGGCGAGCATCCGCTCAAACTCTGGCACCGTGCGGAAAAACTCTTCGTACTGATCGTCATTGCAAAACCCCATGACCTTTTCGACCCCGGCGCGGTTGTACCAGCTGCGGTCGAATAGCACGATTTCACCCGCTGCCGGCAGGTGCGAGACGTAGCGCTGGAAGTACCATTGAGTGCGTTCGCGATCATTGGGCGCAGGCAGGGCCGCGACACGGCATACCCGAGGATTCAGTCGTTGGGTGATGCGCTTGATGACACCACCTTTGCCGGCTGCATCGCGCCCTTCGAACAGGATCACCACTTTATGGCCGGTCTTGACCACCCAGCTTTGCAACTTCACCAGTTCGCCTTGCAGGCGGAACAGTTCGCTGAAGTAGAGTCGTCGGGCTTCCTTCTCGCTTCCGTCCTCGGCGTGTTCATCAAACAGCGCATTCAGGTCATGTCCGTCTTCGGATAATTCCAGTTCCAGCTCTTCGTCACTGTGATCGAGCAGCTCGCGGTGGATGCGCTGTATCAAGGTGTCCTGGGTTGAAGGCATGGTGAGAACTCACGTCGTGGGTGGCCGCGTAAATGCTATTCAGAATTTGTGACGAGGCGGTGACGAGCGTTAGTGTTTCATCCGGTTTACAGGTTGATTAACCGACTATGCGGGATGATCGCTGCAACATTGGCGATAATTATCAGATGGACGCTACTGTAAAAACGACGGATCTGGTACAGACTGTTCAGAACCCTATCCGTGTATTACGCGGCGTAGCGAGTAAGTGACGCCCTTAACGCTAGCCTCAGGTGAGTGTATTGACTCTGCGGGCGTTACTTCTGCTCTTTCGATATGCAGTCAGTGAAGGCACAATGCGCATCCTTTTTTGACTGGCCTTGCCGGAGGCCTCGAAATGATCAAAACGCCGTACTACCTCATCGACAAACAAAAGCTGCTGAAGAACATGCAGACGATTGCGTATGTCCGCGAACAGTCTGGGGCCAAGGCCCTGTTGGCGCTCAAGTGCTTCGCCACCTGGTCGGTGTTCGACTTGATGCAGCAATACATGGACGGCACCACGTCGTCGTCGCTCTATGAACTCAAGCTTGGTCGGCAGAAGTTCGAAGGCGAGACCCACGCCTACAGCGTGGCCTGGGCTGACGACGAGATCGAGGAGATGCTCGACAACAGCGACAAGATCATCTTCAACTCCATCAGCCAACTGCAACGCTTTGCCGAGCGTTCCGAAGGCAAAGTCCGCGGCCTGCGCGTCAACCCGCAAGTAAGCAGCTCTGATTATCTGCTGGCCGACCCGGCGCGTCCGTTCAGCCGTCTGGGCGAGTGGGACCCGGTGAAGATCGAAGGCGTCATCGACCAGATCTCCGGCTTCATGTTCCACAACAACTGCGAGAACAGCGACTTCGACCTGTTCGATAAAATGCTCTGCACGATCGAAGAACGCTTCGGTGAGCTGCTGCACAAGGTCAACTGGGTCAGCCTGGGCGGCGGCATTCACTTCACCGGTGAAGGCTATGCGCTGGACGCGTTCTGCGCGCGGCTCAAGGCGTTCTCGCAAAAATACGGCGTGCAGGTCTACCTGGAGCCGGGCGAAGCGGCGATCACCAACAGCGCCTCGCTGGAAGTGACCGTGCTCGACACTCTGTACAACGGCAAGCACCTGGCGGTGGTGGACAGCTCCATCGAAGCGCATCTGCTTGACCTGCTGATTTATCGCCTCAACGCCAAGCTCGCACCAAGCGAGGGTGATCACGCCTACATGGTGTGCGGCAAGTCGTGCCTGGCCGGAGACATCTTCGGTGAGTATCAATTTGATCGTCCGCTGGCCATCGGTGATCGGCTTTCATTCATCGATACAGCGGGCTACACCATGGTCAAGAAGAACTGGTTTAACGGCCTGAAAATGCCATCCATCGTGGTGAAACAACTCGACGGTACAGTCGAAGTGGTTCGCGAATTTGGTTTTGAAGACTACCTGTCCAGCCTTTCGTAAAGCGGACATATAAAGGAGAGATACCGCAATTGAAAAAGAACGTTCTTATCATTGGCGCAGGAGGTGTCGCTAAGGTGGTGGCCCACAAGTGCGCGCAGCACAACGACGAACTCGGTCGTATTGCTATCGCGTCGCGCAACATCTCCAAGTGCCAGGCCATCATCGACAGCGTCAAGGCCAAGGGTAGCCTCAAAGTACCCGCCGACATCAAGGCCTTCGCGCTGAACGCTCTGGATGTCGAGGCGACCAAGGCACTGATCCTCGAAACCGGATCGCAGATTGTCATCAACGTCGGTTCCGCCTTCCTCAACATGTCGGTGCTGCGCGCCTGCATCGATACCGGCGCAGCCTACCTGGACACCGCTATTCACGAAGAGCCGGGCAAGGTCTGCGAGACACCACCGTGGTACGGCAACTACGAGTGGAATCACCTCGAGGAATGCCAGCAGAAAAACATCACCGCCATTCTTGGCGTGGGCTTCGACCCCGGCGTGGTCAATGCCTATGCAGCTTTGGCGAAGCAAGAATATTTCGACAGCATTGATTCGATCGACATTCTCGACGTCAATGCCGGTTCGCACGGCAAGTATTTCGCTACCAATTTCGACCCGGAAATCAATTTCCGCGAGTTCACCGGACAGGTGTGGAGCTGGCAGAACAGCCAGTGGACCAGCAACGCCATGTTCGAAGTGAAACGCACCGACAACCTGCCGGTTGTAGGGTCGCAGAACCTGTACCTGACCGGCCACGATGAAGTGCACTCCCTGTCGAAAAACCTCGGCGTGCCCAACGTGCGTTTCTGGATGAGCTTCGGCGAGCACTACATCAATGTGTTCACCGTACTGAAAAACCTCGGCCTGCTCTCCGAGCAACCGGTCAAGACTGCTGAAGGTCTGGAGGTCGTGCCACTGAAATTGGTCAAGGCCGTGCTCCCTGATCCAGGCTCGCTGGCGCCGGGCTACACAGGCAAGACCTGCATCGGTGATCTGGTCAAGGGCACCAAGGATGGCCAGCCGCGCGAAGTCTTCATCTACAACGTGGCCGACCACGAAGAAGCGTACGCAGAAACCGACAGCCAGGGCATTTCCTATACAGCTGGCGTGCCGCCCGTGGCCGCAGCGCTGCTGGTTGCCCGTGGCGAGTGGGACGTGCAACGCATGGTCAACGTCGAGGAGCTGTCGGCTGAGCCGTTCCTCAAGGCACTGGATGTGATGGGCCTTCCAACCCGCATCAAGGACGAGAATGGAGATCGTCCCTGGAACGGCAACGTCTGAGGCTCGTAACCTGCCGCTGAGCTTCATTGCCAGCGCCAAAAACGCCGCTCATTGAGCGGCGTTTTTGTTTGTACGTGATTTGTGGATTGTGAACATCAGGAGGAAAAAACTTCCGAGCGTTGTTGCGCGGGCTCCTTGTGTCTGTGCGGTTGCTGCCGGGCTAGCCGCGCCTGGACGTCAGTGACTGCATCCAGGACTTTCTGCGCCCAGCGCTCATCTTCCGGGTGCACGACAACCACGCGAAAACCGTGGTCATGACCTTCAATCCGTACGCCTTCGGAATCATCGACATGCAAGTCGATATCGAATGCCGGCGGAAACTTCGAGGGCGCGTTCGACAGCCCATGCACCGTCAGGGCACGGTTATGCCGCACACTGTTGACCACGCCGTCGACACGGATCCCGTAAAGCAATAACCAGCGCCGGATGTAGGACGGCGTGCGCCCCGACGATGTGTAGACCCAGATGCTGCAGCCCTGGCGACGTAATTCTCGGGTCAGGGAGCGTGTTCCGATCCGCAACGGCTCACCCAGCCAACGGTGAACACAGGCTGGCAGCCGGCTTTTCTCGACTGCGCAGTGGTGGAGTTGGCAGGCCAGCGTGTCATCGATATCAAACGAAATCCGTATGCGTGCACGCCTGAACGCGGGCATCGGGATGGCACGCTGGATGGCGTGCCATACCCGGCTGGCGGACGTTCGGCATTTGGCGAGCATTGGATACCAATCCATCAACGGCCTCCCTGATGGGCGGGCACGCGTTTGTCTTTGAGAAAAAACTTCAAGGGATCAGGCGCCTGTTCTTCCAGGAAAGCTGCATATTTTTTCTTGATTTTGGGCAATTCGTACAACGCCTTGACGCCATGCTTGGCGGAGTTGCGTATGACCGAGGACGGGTTGAAGTAGCCCTCGGCGTTTTTCAGTGTCAGCACGAACGGCGGCAGACCTGCGCGCATCAGCAGATAGCTGACGATAAGCGAGCCGCTACGGTTGTTGCCTTCAATGAACAATTGCGGCTTGCTGAGGATGCGCACATACACACCGGCGGCACGCTTCCAGACTGATTCGCTGCGATGCGCAGAGTACCAGTTGAACAAGTCTTTGATTCCACCTTCCACGTTGTTGAAGAAGTGTTCCTCAGTGGCGGCAAGGTGTTGAGCGAATTCCAGCCGGCGGGCCGGGTCTCGGCCGCACAGCACCGTGGCATTGATCTCCAGCATCAGATTCAACTGCTGAAGATCAAACAGGTCGACATCCCGTGCAACGTAATCGTCAATCAGGGCATAGCCTTCAAGCACGTTCTGCAGCACTTCGTCCGTCAAGGGATCTCGCTGCTCGGTGAATTGCGTGCTGAGCTCGGCAAACCGACTTTGCACCTCACGCAGCGCACGTTCAATCGCAGGCAAATCAAGACGACGCTTTGCGAACATTGGTAATCCTGATGAAGATGAGTGAGAAGGTGAAGCGACCGAATGCACGCCAATGTCGTGTGGCCGTTGGCGGCATTCGGTCCTGACCGGATGGTTGTCGACTAGCTGAATTTGCCGCTGATGTAATCGCTGGTCATTTGCTCACGCGGATTGTCGAATATCTGCGCAGTGGGGCCCATCTCAACCAGATAACCGGTACGCGTGCCCTGCGAAATATCCACCGAGAAAAATGCCGTCGTGTCAGCGACACGGATCGCCTGCTGCATGTTGTGGGTGACCAGAGCGATGGTGTAGTCCTTCTTCAACTCGACCATCAATTCCTCGACACGGCGGGTGGCAATCGGGTCGAGTGCCGAGCACGGCTCATCCAGCAACAGGACTTCCGGTTCGGTGGCGATAGCGCGGGCGATACAGAGCCGTTGCTGCTGGCCCCCCGAGAGGGACAGGCCGCTGACCTTGAGCTTGTCCTTGACTTCATCCCACAACGCGGCGCCCTGCAGTGCGTGCTTGACGCGGTCACCCAGGTCGCCCTGGTAGCGATTGAGGCGCAGGCCGAAAGCAACGTTATCGAAAATGCTCATCGAGAACGGGTTCGGCTGTTGGAACACCATCCCGATATAGCGACGCACGACCACTGGATCGACGCCCTTGCCATACACGTCTTGCCCGAGGAAATGCACATGGCCCTCGAAACGAAAGCCCTTTACCAGATCGTTCATCCGATTGAGGCTGCGCAGCACGGTGCTCTTGCCGCAGCCGGAAGGACCGATGAATCCGGTGATCTTGTTCTTCTCGATCGGCACATGGCTGTCACGGACCGCCATGAAGTTGCCGTAGAAAATCTTGTCGAGTTTGCAGTCCATGACCACAGATGCCTGGGCCTCGAACGGGGCGGCTTTTTGCGCAGATAATACGTTCACAGTATTTGCTCCCATTCTCAAAACTTCGGCTTGCCGAAAATACGGCTGACGATATTCACGATCAGCACGATCATCACCAACACAAGCGAGGCCGCCCATGCGAGCTCAAGCTGATTGTCGAACGGCATGCCGGAGAAGTTATAAATCAGTACGGCAAGCGATGCGGTCGGGTTCATGACCGCCAGGCTGCCGTCGTGGTAGATCCAGTAGTTGCTGAACAGGGCGGTAAACAGCAATGGCGCGGTTTCGCCGGCTGCGCGCGCCACCGCCAGCATCACGCCGGTCAGCATCGCCGGCATGCCGGTAGGCAATACGATTTTCCAGATGACCTGCGAGCGGGTGCAGCCCATGCCGTAGGCCGCATCCTTCATGATCTTGGGCACCATCCGCATCGACTCTTCAGCGGTAAGCACGACGATAGGCAGCATCAGCACTGCCAGTGCCACGCCGCCCGCCGGTGCCGAGTACGTACCGGTGGTCATCACCACCAGGGCGTAGGCGAAAACCCCGGCCAGAATCGAAGGCAGCCCCGTGAGCATCTTGGCGGCGAAGCGCGCGGCGTTGGCCAGCTTGCTGTCCGGTCCCAGTTCAGCCAGGAAGACTGCCGCCATGATGCCGACCGGAACCGCGATTGCGGCTGCGATACCGACCATGACAAAGGTGCCTGCCATCGCGTTGCCGAAGCCGCCGCCGGTCTCGAACCCGGTCGGCGGAAGTTCGGTAAACACCTCAAGGCGCAGACGGGCACCTCCGCGCGTAATCAGCATGTAGAGCACGGAAATCAGGGGCACGCTGGCCAGCAGGGCGCCCGCCCAGACCAGAGTGGTCAACACCAGGCTGCGCAGGGCGCGGCCTTCAAATTTGCGCTGCAGACTTGGCAGCGCGGCTACAGGAGAACTGAGGTTATTCATCATTTAGTACCCCGCTGGGCATAGACCATGATCATGGAACCGATGACGTTCACTATCAGGGTGATCAACATCAGGACCAGTGCGGCATACATCAACACCTCAACCTCGGTCGGCCCGGCCTCGGGAAAATTCAGCGCCAGCAAAGCTGCCAGCGTGTTGGCCGGTGCAAACAGAGAAAGAGAAATATTGTTTGAGTTGCCGACCAACATCGCCAGGGCCATCGTTTCACCCAAGGCCCGACCCAGGCCCAGTACCAGTGAGCCGAAAATGCCGGTGGCAGCGGATGGCACCATCACCTTGAGAATCGCTTCCCAGTGGGTGGTCCCCATGCCGTAGGCGGCTTGCTTGGTTTTCATCGGTACGCCCGTGAGGGCATCCTGCGAAACGGCGGCAATCGTCGGCAGGATCATGATGGCCAGCACCAAGGCGGCGGGTAACAGGCCTGGTCCGCTCAAGGTCGTGCCGAAAAAAGGTATCCAGCCAAGTTCGCTGTTCAACCAGTCCGTGAGGGGCCGAATGGCCGGAATCACCACGTAGATCCCCCACAGACCGTAAACGACGCTGGGAATCGCCGCGAGCAACTCGACAATGGTGCGAAAAATGGCGGCAAGCTGGGCAGGCAGGAAATCCTGGGTCAGGAAAATCGCCATGCTGACGCCGAAAAAGCCTGCGATCACCAACGCGATCAGGGCGCTGTAGAGCGTGCCCCAAATGGCCGGCAGAATGCCGTACTTGCCTTGGTTCACATCCCAGACGGTGCCCAAAAGGACGTCCAGACCGTGCTTCTCAATGCCTGGAAGTGCCTTGCGTCCCACCTCGAATACCAAGGCAAACACCAGCGCCAGAACGAGAACCACGCCTATCCGCGCAAGCGCGCGGAAGGTGCGATCAAGCAGGAAATCCTTTGCAGAAGGGGGCTGGCATGCAGAGTCCGGATTAACCGGTACGACAAATGGCTTGTTCATGGGCTAATTCCGGAGCGTGGGGGAAATTCCTTCGGCGAGGCTGATAGCGCACGCCGAAGGAACCTCGCGAGCGTCACTGGATGTTGGAGGAAGCTTTACGAACCTGCTCGACGACCGATTGCGGCAGGGGGATGTAACCCATCGAATCGGCGATTTTCTGGCCTTCAGTCAGGCTGTATTCGACCATTTCGCGCATGGCCTTGGCCTTGGCCGGGCTCTCGTTCTGCTTGCGGAAAATCATCCAGGTGTAGGACGTGATCGGGTAGGACTTGGCACCGTCTGGATCGGGCAGCCAGGCCACCAGGCTTTCCGGCATCTTCACCGCAGCCAGAGCCTCAGCTCCGCTTTCCGCGTTCGGTACAACGTAAGCGCCGGCCTTGTTCTGCAACTGGGCAAAGTCGACCTTAGCCAGCTTGGCGAAACCGTATTCGATGTAGCCAATCGCACCTGGGGTCTGGCGTACGGTGGCTGTTACACCGTCATTCTTGGGCGATTTGATGAACTTGTCGCTGGCCGGCCAGTTGACTGTGTTGCCTTCACCCAGCTCCTTTTTGAACTCAGGATTGATTGCCGCAATGTGCTTGGTAAATACCGCGGTAGTACCGCTGGAGTCCGCACGCACGACAACCGTGATCGGCATGTCAGGCAGTTTCAGTTCCGGGTTGGCCGCGACGATCTTTGGATCGTTCCAGCGAGTGATCTTGCCCAGGAACACATTGGAGTAAACGTCGCGCGGCAATTTAAGCCCTTTGGGGCTGCCCGGCAGGTTGTAAGCCAGCACGATTTCACCCGCGGTCATCGGCAGCAACTGCGCGCCCTCTGCAACCTTGGCGATGTCTTCGTCTTTCATGGCCGAGTCACTGGCCGCGAAATCTACGGTTTTGTTCAGGAAGTCCTGCACACCCGCACCGCTGCCCTTGGATTGATAATCCACGGTGACGCCAGTGGCTTTCTTGCTGAAATCCTTGAACCAGGTGAGGTAGATCGGTGCTGGGAAACTGGCACCAGAACCTGTCAGGCGGACGCTGTCATTAGCGAAAGACACTGAGGAGGCACAAAGAGAAACCGTAACGGCGAGCGCAGCAGACTTGATCAAACTTTTCATTAAAGGAACTCCTTGTGATAACGGGCTCCCGGACTTTGAAGTAAGTTTGTTAAGTTTTTATGATGGTTGGGCGGTTAGGGTGTTTTGGAGGGGGCCCCCGGTGTCAGGGTAGGGGCAGGGCCACCGAATCTATCGGTGAGGATGTCATCCTTGTTTTTCGGTTTGATCGCCTTGAGCAGGCGGTTGGAGAGGTGGGTGGTTTGAGCGCATATGAAATGTACTTCATGACACTATTTGGTATTTCGTAGACGTCTTTAGATGTTGAATAGGTGGCCGGGGCCGTTTGAACCGGCCTATGTTGCCCCAGTAATCATTGGGCTTGGTGTGGTTGCGTTACCCAAGGCATACACAGGGGCATACACGCTGCTGGTTGCTGTGACGTGTCAGGCAAGAAAAAATGACCGGTGATGAGTATACCTAAGGCCATAACCTTAAGTTCCATTCCTGCAACTGATCGTTACGCGTGACGCTGGCGATTGGAATCCTCATTGAGCATCTGAACCCGCGTCAAAAATTCCGAAAGTGCCTTGCGTAACGTGCCAACCAACTCGGACCAACCTGTCGGTTGTCGTGTCAGCGGGGCGGATTCAGTCTTCGTTGCATCGAATCTGGGGTGAAACCCTTATTGGCTGGGGCTTTGGTTGCTTTAACTAAGCAACAACCAACCACCGAAACAAGGTCATATAAAGCGAACGAGCGGGGCACGAATTACCCCCTATAGGGGTGGGGGGCGGGAGTACCTTTTCGAAATTCCCCCTCCTCACTGTACTGCGCGGGGCGTTCGCCCTCACGTGCTTAAATTTCACGATTGCATTTTGCTAGTAGAACGGCGAGCTTGCGATACTAAGAATCTCCATCGCACTTGGTTTGTTATCAATCTACAAATCATTGCCACAACAAAGGACAGAGTACATGCAGTGGATAGATGAGGCGGGGTTAGCTGCTTGGGCGAAACGACTCGATGCCCGTGCGTACCTCCCGGACATGATTGCCGATCTAATAAGAGCATCTATTACCGACCTCAGCCGCTTTAGGTTTCCCGGAGGCGACTCAGGTCAGGTTCGTGGCTGGGACGGAAGCCTGGAGACTACAGAATCAGCAGAGTTTGTTCCGGCCGGCAAGTCCAAGTGGGAGTTTGGTTCAGGTGCAGGTGCTGCTAAGGCTTCTGCCGACTATACGAAGCGTACGGGGAAAACTGACCCTGCGGAAATGGCAGAAAATACCCTCATATTGGTTAATTTGGAGAAGTGGGATACGCCGCGAGAGCTATTAACAGCCTGGGAGAGCGAGCGAAAAGCAGAGGGCAAATGGAAAGATGTCCGTTATCTGGACGCAGTTGAGCTGGTTCACTGGCTTGATCGTCACCCCGCGGTAGCTGCGCTCTATGCAAGGACCGTTCTACTAACGGCACCAAAGGATGGGGCACTTAGTACGGACGAGTTTTGGGAAATGTACAGTACTCGGTTCAAGCCCTCCCTTCACGAGAAAGTAGTGATTGGTGACCGACAGGAAATCGCCGATGAATTATTGCAAAAGCTAGTTGGGCCTGCTCAAGCAGTGATGCTGGGGGTAGAAGCGGCAATTGAGGTAGTAGCATTTGCGGTTGCGGCGATTCGCATGGCAAAGCCAGAGGTGCGGAGAGCCCTGGAGGTTAGAACCCTTATTGTGGAGTCTGAAGCGGCTGCCCGCTTTCTGAGTAGGCATACAAACCTGACATTTATTACCACCCAGAAAGGTGATGATATGTCGGGAATGCTAGCTTCCATCGGACCAACTTTGTCCGCCGCCACTGGTGTGCAGGCAAGGAAGCACAAAGGGCTTACGCGCTCTACGGCCAATGGAATGGTCGATGGATTCATGGAAATGGGTCTCGAGCGGGAGGATGGGTACGAACTCGCCCATCGATGCGGCCGCAGTCTTACAATCCTTGAACGGCTGATCTCAAACCGGCCTTACCAACCTCCAGAATGGGGTCGTCAGGCCAACGACTTGAAGGCTGCATTCTTAGCCGGAGGTTGGTCTGTGGAGCAGGAGCTGGACAAAACCGTTCTCAAAGAGCTATCGGGGCTCGCGGATTATGCTGCGTTGGAGGAAAAGCTTCACCCCACCATCATGCTTGCTGATCCGCCGTTTGATTGTATAAGTGACTATTGGCAAGTACGGGCACCTGTTGATGCCTTTAGTTTTTATGGTCATCTGATAGGTGAGCCTGATCTACATCGCCTGAAAGCTGCCGCTATTAAGGTATTCAGTCATGTTGTAGATAAACCCTCTCGTGATCAAAAATTTAGCCTTAACTACGTTTCTCCTGCGGACTACAGTAAATGGCTTCGAGATGGGCTGGCTCTCACGCTTCTCATCATTGCTACCATGGACAAGGTTGGTGGCCTTAAAATCACCAAAGGCACCTCGCAAAACTTCGTTGACGAGATTCTAAATACGCTTCCAGAGTGGGGAAGAAACCACCGCATATTAATAGGGCTCTCGGAGCAGATCATGCTGTTGGCGGAGGCCGCGCCTAACCCTTTTTTGACGGCCCTCGAGTGTATGCTCGGGGGCGAACGTAGCGAAGTCGTTCGCCTCTTTGCCGATCAAGGCGATGATATTTTTGGGTCTACTAGTCCACACATATATATCTTATGGGCGCTTGAAATTTTAGCTTGGGATCCGAAATTATTGAATCGGGCCACTCTTATTCTCGCTAGGCTCGCTGAGATCGATCCGGGTCAAGATTCGCGTGCTTCGAATCGTCCGATAAACAGCCTGCGAGCGATCTTGCTAAGTTGGTCGCCGAACACTCACGCCACACTTAGGCAGCGCATTTCCTGCCTCGACCAAATTATAGCTGCGTGCCCGGCCGTAGGGTGGCAGTTGTTAGTGAAACTATTGCCGCGATCACATGACACATCCGCGCCAACTCAGAAGCCAAAATTACGTGATGTTGCGCCTATCAATGAGGAGTCGTTGACATTCGGGTTGGTTTGGGACTTTGAACATGCAGTGGTTAGTCGTGCCATTCGAATGGCTGAAAGGAACGAAGATAGAGTTATATTGCTCGTCAAGTCACTTTCTTCGTTCAATCCTGATGATAGAAAGGCTATGTTGCTGTTTTTGAATGATTATCTTGCCGGACAAAAAAGTGGTGAGATAAATTCAGTATGGAGCACACTGCGCTCTGAGGTCGCTAAGCATGAGTTTTATGCTGAAAGTGACTGGGCTATAGCGGAGGAGGAAAGAAAGGGTATTGAGGAGTTGCTTGATCGCCACCGCCCAACTGATCCTTTTGTCGAGGACAAGCAATTGTTCGATGATTGGTTACCACATGTAGCACGTTACAAGCCTGAAGACCTTGATAATCCTGATGATTATAGAAAGGAAGCGCTAGAGCGCATTCTTTTGCGCGATGGTCCGCAAGGGATTGTTGAGCTTGCCCACCGAGTTGCATTACCCAATCTAGTTGGCCAGGCCTTAGATCGATCTGAAATTACGCAGCAACAACTTCTCACGCTACTCGATGCAGCCTTAAGCTCAACTGCCCCTGGGGAGCTGGCGATGTGTGCTTCCGCTATAGGCGCTAGACGCTTTGGTCAAGAATGGGCAGAAGTCCTTCGCGAGCGAATATTTCCGCTGGTGGGTACTTCAAGTGAGAAGGCAAAACTTCTTCTTGGCTGGCCAATGACTTTGTGGACTTGGGAGTTTGCGAAGTCGCTCGGTAAGGACGTTTACGATGAATACTGGCAACGCATAAATTTTCTGCCACTGGATTGTCCACTGGATATGCTCCTACTTGCTGTAGGAGAGTTGCGCCGTATGCGGCGGAGTATTGAAGCATTAGGTGCCGTAAATTCACGGATTAGGCAGCTACCAACTGAAATTATTTTTTCTCTTCTTGAAGAGGGGCAGGAACAGCTTGCACATGCCAATGTTCAAGGAGGAGGCGGCATGCTCTCTTATTACTTGGATGAAGCATTTAAAGAGCTAGAGTCCAGAGAAGATGCAAGGCGAGAGGAGATCGCACGGTGGGAATATGCATATCTTCCGCTGTTGTCAAATAGTCAGCGCTTACTTGTGTTGTATGAGTTTCTAGCCCAAGATTCAGCGCTTTTTGTCGAAGTGCTATCTCATGTTTTTCGAGGCAAGAAATCCGAGCCAAAAACTGAAGTTAGCGATCAAGAAAAGTCACGAGCGAATGTGTCGTATCGTCTGCTTTTATCTTTCAAACGAGTCCCAGGCACCAAGAATGGACTGGTTAGCTTGGCAGAGTTGGAATCGTGGGTATTAGGCGTTCGAGAAGAAGCTGCTAAGCGTGATCTTTCAGATATGGCCGATCAGCACATCGGGAAGGTGTTGGCCTACGCTGAGCATTCTCCAACAGAGGAGTTACTTTGGCCTCCCTCCGCTGTTTGCACCGTTATCGAACGATTTGCGTCGGAGCAGATTGAAAAGGGGTTCGTACTCGAGTGCATAAATAAACGAGGAGTCTATTCAAAGGCATTGCATGAGGGGGGTGCACAGGAGCGGGCGCTAGCGGGAATGTATCAGCGCTGGGCTGAAGCAGCGTCTGAGTTTCCTCGCTCCGCTGCCATGTTGCAAAGAGTTGCTGATTCATGGATCGCTTACGCTGAACGAGAAGACTTGAGTGCTGAAATCGACAAATTGAAACGATGAGAAATCGTGCGCATATTTGTAGGGGCCGGCTGTTCTATTGAGGTAGGCAGTTGACTCCCCTGTAATCAATGTCTGAACACATGCCCAGCCCTGTAGCAGCAAGCCTCTACGAGCAGGGCAGGGTTTTATGTGTCTCAGTTATGTCTTGTGAACACCTGCCCCACCCCGCAGGTGAAGGCAAGCAAAGCTACGCTCATCAAGTCAGGTGTGCCAGCGCTCTAGGGCCACCCGCATATGGTAATTCTCAGGCTCCTGAACGCGGACACGCTCCAGCGCAGCGTGTGATCAACCAGGCGCAATCCGCGCCTGTCCATTAAGCTGCCCTATGCGTCCCCGTAACTGAGGCACCTTTGATTGCGGGTTTCACGTCACTTGGACACCCAACCAACGATCATTCGGACGCTCGTTCCACGCTCACCTGGATACCTGATTCATGTCCATTTGGACAGGCAGTCGGAGCGCAGCGACGCAGGTTTGCATAGTCAGTCTGAAGTCCTGTTACCGTCACGCCTGCGCATTGATGTGCACAGGTCTTCCCGCTTCAAGCGACGGTGGGCGGTGGCCTGATGCTCGATACAGGCGATGGTGTTGGCCGTGAAGGCAGGTACTGGCGCGACTTGCGGGCTTTGCGTCGGTCATTGCTCCACTCGCACGCCGAAGATGAAAACATCTCAGCACAGGGGAGGCAGTCAAGATCTAGTGATCTTATGAGTAACTTGGTCGATGGTAAGTTTGTCCGTGACCAGTCCATCGATAGAAGTGAGGCCGCGCAAGTCACGGGTGGAAGTCGCGGGGCGTTAGATTCTGTCGTATCCACAGAAAATGGCCGATCCGTCCTGCTGTCCAGCGAGGCGCCGCTGGGGCGCGACTTGCACAACCTCGATCAAATGATAGGCGAGGTAACCGATCAGTTTCTAGTAATTCATCCACCGATACCGAAACATCGGCGTTTGCGCTTGGTTAACGTGTCGGCACGTTAGCCATAAGAAAAGGGGACGCATTTATTTAAAAGTCGCGCTTGGCTTTTCCTCTGCACCATAGGGACTAGGCAGTCAGCTTTTAGTGTCACGCTGGCAATCTTGGAGGACTTCTAAGGCGTGAATTCGGTTGTGATGGAATTGGCCCATCAGCGCACACGGTGTGTCAGATTTTTGGTAGCTAAACACGCCTCGTCGCGTGCAAGCCTCGCGCCCACAGCTTTACGCTGCCCCGAGAGCTTGCGCATTTCGCAGGGCATGGTCGAGCCAAAATCCCCAACCCCCAGATGCAACAAAACCCGCACTTGGCGGGTTTTGTTTTGCTTCGTATTTGGTGGAGCCGGGGGGATTTGAACCCCCGTCCGCCAGTACTCCGCTGTCGGTACTACATGCGTAGCCGTTTCTATTAAGTTAACCCTCAGCGACCCGAAGGGCAGGGTGCTTTGGGCGAGTTGTGTAAGTTTTAGCCGCTTCGTCCACAACGTACTGCACGGCGATTCTGTTCTATATGACAATCACTTTGGGTTTACAGACATCCCCTGGTGATTGCTGGACCCGAAGGTACCAGAAGCTCAGGATCTAAAGCTGCTTACGCAGCGAGAGAGAATTCCTGGCCGTAGGTTTCGTCATTGGCAACTATAAGTAGTTGCAACAGTGGATTTACGAGTTCTGTTACCAACTCGGCATGCACCTAAAGTTTCGCAACCGGCGTCGAATCCTAAACGGCCCCGAGCCTGTTGCTCTGTGAGTCAAAGTGAGCAACAAGCACGTGCAGTGTACGCCAACACGGCTCAGAAGGCCAACCCGAAGGTTGTCCATCGCACGTTACGGGGTGACCTGGTTGGCGAGTGACAATCCTTGAGTGGCCTCGGTGACGCATTTTTTGTCGTCCTTGGAGGCTTGTGAAGCTTTGGCGCTGGCCAGAAGCCTTTTGACCTCCACTATGGTGTTTGTGGAGGTCGCCGGCAGTGAGCTGACTTTATTTTCGAGCTCTTGCACCTTGCTCATACACTGGCTGTTGTCCGCAGCAAATACGGGAGAGGCCAACATTGCAGCAGAAATCAACAGGCCAGCGAGTGCGGTACGTTTCATGGATATCTCCTTTACCTGATGGTCTCGGTGCTGCTGTGTGAGCGAGCGGCTTGGCCGAGGACGGAAAAATTAATCACGATTGATGGGGCCTACATAAAAGACTACGGCGGGGCGCAGTAATTCGGTTTTAGCAGAATGGCTATGAAAAAATTGTTTGATAGAAGCAGAGGGGATATCGCCTCTTTTCATTGGTAGCCTCTTTCGGAGCTTCGCTCCTATGGGCTCTGGGACTCAAGCATGGGGTAAGCTTTCATGACGACGCGGGCGGTGCACGCCTGACCAAATCCCAGATGCAACAAAACCCGCAAATGGCGGGTTTTGTCTTGCTTCGTACTGGATAGTGCTGCGTTACTTCCCGCCTTTGTTCGCGTCCTTGATCATCTTGATGGTGTCGTTGGTCTCGGCGATGCAATCGTCAGTACCTTCCTTGGTGCCTTTTGCGTGGTCCGCTTGGGCTTGTTTTACGGAGTCCTCTACCTGGTCAGAGATTTCCTCAGGAATCTGTGTCCTGGCATTTTCGATGGTTTTCAAGTTGACCGCACATTGGTCTTCAGCGGCAAACGAAGTGGACGCCATCAGTGAGACAGTAACGAACAGACCTAACAGTACAGAACGTTTCATGTGTATCTCCTTGAACTGAGGGTCCAGGCATCGCTGGCCATCAGGACGGGCTGCCGAGTTTAGGTAAAGCCCGGTCGTCCGGGCTTATTGTGTGGACTGCGGCAGCGCATCAGGGTTCTATCTTTCTTGCATGACCCTCGCCTGCGTTACCCGATCCACCAGATAGACTAGCCCGTGGTAGTCAATTCCGCCGTGTTGCGTCAGACCGATCTCACAGGTGCGACTGGTCGAAATCCCCTCGCTACACTGCTGCACCGCATCCTTGAGCGTACGCAACGAATGTGCGTTCAGTTCCGGCGTCGTGAAGCCTTTATCCCCCGCAAAACCGCAGCAGTGAATGCCTTCGGGAATGACCACGTTCTTGCTGCATTTACGTGCCAGATCGATCAGCGCCTGGCTCTCGCCAAGGTGCTGTGTGCTGCACGTGACGTGCACCGCAATCGGCGCTTCCTGCGGCGTGAAATCGAGTCGATCCATCAAATGCGTACGGATGAAACGCACCGGGTCGTACAGGTCCAGGCGCACATCACCCAGGTCCTGAACCAGCCGTAACGTACACGGACTGGTGTCGCAGTAGATCGGATCGAGCCCGCCGCGACTGGCATGCAGCAACGCGCCGATCAGTTCCTGGCGTTTGTGTTCGGCCTGTTCGGCATAACCCTTTGAGGCAAACGGCTGACCGCAGCAGAGGCTGTCTTGATTGTCCGGGAAGACGACTTGATAGCCGGCCTTTTCCAGCAGCCCACGGGTTTTGTCGTACAGCGACATCTGCTCTTTATCACCCGCCGCCGGGCCCATGACCCGCGAGACGCAGGCGGCGAGATAGACCACCCGAGGACGCTCATCCGACACGATAGGGCTGAAGCGAATGGCTTTTTCCGGTTGCGGCATCGCGTTGGTCCATTGCGGTACCTGGCCCTTGGATAACTTGGTCAACGTCGCCGACAGCTTCGCCAGACGTGGCGCGCCCAGCAGCATCCGCGCGCCATTGGCAACGTGCAGGGTGAAGCGTGCACCTTGCAGTGCGGTGGCGAAATTTCCTTCAAGCCAGTTGGCGGTTTTCGTATGCGTCGCGTTACGGGCGCGGAGCTTTTTCACCAGCTCGCCGGTGTTGATGCCTACAGGGCAGCGTTGCGCACACAGGCCGGTGGCGGCGCAGGTGTCGATGCCCTGGTATTCGTAGGCGGCTTCAAGCTCGGAGGTGTCGACACCTGCGCGTTTCTTCGCCTGGATATCCCGCCAGATCACGATGCGCTGGCGCGGGCTCAGGGTCAGGCCTTTCGACGGGCAGACCGGTTCGCAGAAGCCACACTCGATGCACTTATCCACAATTTCATCGGCGGCCGGCAGCGGTTTCAGGTGCTTGAGATGGATCTGCGGGTCTTCGCTGAGCACCACGTCCGGGTTGAGTATGCCGTTGGGGTCGAGCAGGCGCTTGAGCTGCCACATCAGTTGATAGGCGTCGCTGCCCCATTCCAGCTCAACGAACGGCGCCATGTTGCGACCGGTGCCGTGTTCGGCCTTCAGTGAGCCGCCGAATTCCACCGCCACCAACTGCGCCACGTCGTCCATGAACGCCTGGTAGCGTGCGACTTCTTCCGGGTTGTTGAAGCCTTGGGTGAAGACGAAGTGCAGATTACCTTCCAGCGCGTGTCCGAAAAGGATCGCTTCGTCGTAGTGATGTTTATCGAACAACTCGATCAGGCGGTTCACGCCGGTCGCCAGTTGTTCGACCGGGAAGGTCACGTCTTCGATGATCACCGTGGTGCCGGTTTTACGCACCGCGCCGACGGCGGGGAAGGTGTCTTTGCGGATCGCCCAGAGCCGGGCGTTCTCGACCGGGTCTTCGGTGAAGTCGACCTGTTTTTCCACAGGGAAAGCCGCCAGCGACGCCATGATCTGCGCCAATTGTTCTTGCAGCAAAGTGGACGACGCTGCGCGGGATTCAATCAGCAGCGCGCAGGCATTGTTCGACAGCTGTTGTACGAAAGCCGGCATGCCGGGTTTGTCCTGCACCGAGCGCAGGCTGCGACGGTCGAGCAGCTCCACGGCGGACACGGGTTGGCTTTTCAGTACGGTGACGGCGTTGCAGCAGGTTTCCACATCCGGGAACACGATCAGCGCCGACGCTTTGTTCGGATGATCGATGACTGTGTCGTAGGTCACTGCGCTGATGAAACCAAGTGTGCCTTCGGAGCCGACCAGCAAGTGGCTCAAGATATCCACAGGCTCGTCGAAATCCACCAGCGCATTAAGCGACAGCCCGGTGGTATTTTTCAGACGGTATTTGTGACGGATTCTCGCAGCCAGTTCGGCATTGGCCCGGGTCTCGCGGCCCAATGTCGCCAAGCGTTCCAACAGGGCGGAGTGACTCTGGCGAAACGCGGCAACACTCGCCGCATCTTCGGTATCGAGACGGCTGCCATCGGCCAGCACCAGACGAATTCCGGCCAGCGTGTGGTAGGTGTTCTGCGCCGTGCCGCAGCACATGCCGCTGGCGTTGTTGGCGACGATGCCGCCGATTTTGCAGGCGTTGATCGAGGCCGGGTCCGGGCCGATCTTGCGGCCGAACGGCGCCAGCCATGCGTTGGCCTGCGCGCCGATCACGCCCGGTTGCAGGCGGATTTGCATGCCTTGGCCGCGAATCTCACGCCCGTTCCAGTTATCCCCCAGTACGATCAACACCGAATCGCTTATGGCCTGGCCAGACAGGCTGGTGCCGGCGGCGCGGAAGGTCACTGGGACGCGGTCGCGCTGCGCCAATTTCAACAACGCCACGACTTCGTCTTCGGACTCGACGCGGATCACCAGTTTCGGAATCAGCCGATAGAAACTGGCGTCGGTGCCGAAGGCCAATGTCGACAGTGGGTCGTCGAAACGCCGCGCCTGAGGAATCAGTTGCTGCGCATCTCGCAGGAAAGCCGCCGGTAGACTCATTGGTCCTCCAGAATCAAAACCACCAGGTCTTTGGGACCATGTGCGCCATAGGCCAGGACTTGTTCGATATCCGCGGTTTTCGACGGGCCAGACACCAGCAACGCATTGGTCGGCATGCCTTGGGCCCATTCGAATTCCTGCTGCACCTGATAGAAGTTATCGCGGATTTCACTGGCCTTGAGCAGGGCGAAATGCACCGGTGGCACCAGGCTCATCAGGCGTGGTTCTTCGCGTGTCGGCCAGAGAATCAGGCTACCTGTGGCGGCGATGGCGCCGAGGGTGGTGGTCAGGCTGGCCGGGGTGTCGTTGAACAGTTCGGCTTTCCATTCTTCAACCGGGCGGTTGTAGGACTTGAGTGACGGCAGTCCCGGATTTTTCTCCCAGTGCTGAGTGACACGTTGGCCGTGAGGTGTAGTCGGTGCGATCAACAGGCTCGGCAACTGACGATCCCGCAACAACTGAGCAAGCAACGCAGGCCAATCTTCGGCGGACGTCAGGTGGATTTCGGTGTGCACCGCTTCCATCAGTTTGCGCAGTTGCGGGATGCGTTGCTCGGCGGTGTAGGTGTAAGGCGCTGTCACCAGTTCGACGTCGAAATCGTCGGGCACAGGCGTGGTGCCGGTCAGACTGTTGCGCAACTTGGCGAGGATGTTTTGCTTGGCGCTCATCAACGATCTCCCTGTTTGGCCAAATGCTCGCGGGCCATGTCATGCAGTGAGCGGGCAGCGGGTTTCGGTGCGCTGTGGTTTTGCGTCCACGGGCCAACGTTGCTCGGCGCAAGCGCACGCAGGCGCGTGGCAAAGAAGCCGAACAAACGATACAGCGTTGGTGAGCTGTTGAGTGTGGCCCAGGCGTTCCAGATAAAGCGTTCCTTGCGTGAATACTTGCTGCCCTGGCCGCGCATGACTTGATGCGGGCTGTCAGGGGATTTGACGTTTTCTTCCCGTAGGCGCCGCAGCAATGCAGGGATAGGAATTTTTACCGGGCAAACTTCGCCGCAAGCGCCACACAGCGATGATGCGCTCGGATGGTCCGGGACTTTCGCCAGGCCAACCATGTGCGGGGTGATGATTTTTCCGATAGGTCCCGGGTAAACCTCACCGTAGGCGTGGCCACCGATTCGAGTGTAGACCGGGCAATGATTCATACACGCGCCGCAGCGGATGCAGTTCAGTGTCTGGCGCAGTTCGCTGTCGGCGAAGGCCTGGCTGCGACCGTTGTCGAGCAGGACCAGATGCACTTCCTGGGGACCGTCGAGTTCATGTTCCTTGCGCGGACCGGAGATCATGTTGACGTAGGTGGTGATCGGCTGGCCGAGGGCCGAGCGGGTCAACAACGACAACAGCGGCACCACATCGCGCAAGTTTTCCACGACTTTTTCGATGCCGGTGACGGCGATGTGCACCGGTGGCACCGTGGTGGTCATGCGGCCGTTGCCTTCGTTTTCCACCAGCAGCAGGGTGCCGGTTTCGGCCACGGCGAAGTTGACGCCGGAGACGCCGATGTCCGCTTCGAAGAATTTCTGTCGCAAGACTTTGCGACCGATCTGAATGAGTTGGTCAACGTCCTTGGTGTATTCCACGCCAAGTTTGTCGTGGAACAAGGACGCGACCTGACCGGCGTTCTTGTGGATCGCCGGCATAATAATGTGTGAAGGCTTCTCGTGGTCGAGCTGGACGATGTACTCGCCCATGTCCGATTCCAGGCATTCAATGCCCTGTTCAGCGAGGAAGTGATTCATTTCCATCTCTTCGCTGACCATCGATTTGCCCTTGATCACTTGCCGCCCCTCGTGAGCGCGGATGATCGAGAGGACGATGCCATTGGCTTCGTCCACCGTTTCCGCCCAGTGCACTGTCACACCGTTGCGGGTCAGGTTCTGTTCAAGCTGCTCGAGCAGGTCGGGCAACTTGGAT
Source organism: Pseudomonas sp. fls2-241-R2A-110 (assembly GCF_030209165.1). Taxonomy (NCBI): domain Bacteria; kingdom Pseudomonadati; phylum Pseudomonadota; class Gammaproteobacteria; order Pseudomonadales; family Pseudomonadaceae; genus Pseudomonas; species Pseudomonas sp. fls2-241-R2A-110. The sequence continues at coordinate 75,914 of NZ_JARVSN010000007.1, forward strand.
AACGCGCGGGCGCGGACAGCATTGCCCAGCGCGCGCAAATGTTCTCTTTCGTGGGCATCGCTGAAGGACGCTGCCCGTTTGGTCATCAGAGAATCCATCGCAGTGCGAAAGTTGTTTCGCAATTGCTTGTCGTCCAAAGCCTTGTGAGCCCGGACGCGAAAATCTTCTTCCACGGCAACCGTAGGAATAATCGCAGAAGCGTTCATTGAGCACCTCCGGTTCGCTGCCAGAGGAAACTGGCCAGGTGTTGGCCGCGCAACGCTGCCTGCTGTTTCTCCAGCGAGCCGTTGATGTTCATCAGGCAACCACAATCGGCACTCAGTACCTTGTGCGCGCCGGACTCCTTCAACGACCGGGTCTTGTCAGCCACCATCGCGCCGGAAATGTCTGGCATACGGACGCTGAACGTCCCGCCGAAGCCACAACATTCGCTTTCGTGATCGTGATTGACCCGCTCCACGTTGCTCAATTGCGCCAACAACTCGCGACCGTGCAGGTGGGTGTTCATTTCACGGCGTGCCGAGCACGACGTGTGCAACGCCACTTTTACCGGTTTACCGCTGTCCTTGAGCTGCACCTTGCAGACAAACAACAGGAACTCGGCCAACTCGTAAGTCCGGGCGGCCAGCGCCTGAACCTGTTTCAACGTCTGCGGCTCGTCCTTGAACAAGTCGGCGTAGTGTTCGCGCAACATCCCGGCACAAGAACCTGAAGGCACCACCACCGGATAATCCCCGGCGAACAACGCCAGTTGCGAGCGCGCCACGGTACGTGCCTGCTCGGTGTAACCGGAGGTGTAGGCCGGTTGTCCGCAGCAGCTTTGCCCTTGCGGGTACTCGACACGAATGCCTTCACGCTCCAGCAAGTGAATCGCGTCCATGCCGGCTTCGGGGTAGAACAAATCCACCACGCAAGTCCCGAACAGGTAGACCCGGGACGGTTTTTCGCTGGGGTATTGCCGAGGCTTGGGCAGTGGCGGGGCGACACGGGTCGCGTTCGGCACGGCGTTGTAAAAAAGCTCGCTCATCAGGCGTGTCTCCGGGTGGGCCCGGTTATCCGTCCGCTGAGGCTGCTGAATATAGAGAGGCAAGCTTTCAGCAGCCCTACAGACCGGGTGGTGAATTGCTGACGCCGGAATCGTGGTCCGGCGTCGGTTTTTGCGTTTTGCCGTGCAGGTTTTAGTGCACCAGCATGCCAGTGAACCAGTAGGCCTGAGCCAGGGTGATCAAGCCGACGATGGTTGCAAAGAACAGGCTGTGCTTGAGGGTGAAGCGGAACAGGTCCGATTCTTTGCCCACCAGACCGGTCGCGGCGCAGGCCACGGCGATCGATTGCGGCGAGATCATCTTGCCGGTCACGCCACCACTGGTGTTGGCCGCCACCAGCAGCACATCGTTGACGCCGATCTGGTGTGCGGTGGTCGCTTGCAACGAACTGAACAGCGCGTTGGACGAGGTATCGGAACCGGTCAGGAACACGCCCAGCCAGCCGAGGAATGGCGAGAAAAACGGGAACGCAGCGCCGGTGCCAGCCAGTACCAGGGCCATGGTCGACGACATGCCTGAGTAGTTGGTGACGAAGGCAAATGCCAGCACCATGCCGATCGACAGAATCGGCCAGCGCAGCTCGTAGAAGGTCTCTTTCAAAGTGGTCAGACCAGTTTTGATATTGATCTTCAGCACCAGCATCGAGATCAGCGCGGAGAAGAAAATCGCCGTGCCGGTCGCGGAAATCGGGTCGAGTTTGAACACCGCCGGGATAGCGGTCGGTGCCGTCACGATCGGCGCAACCTTGATCACCATTTGGTCCAGGTGCGGGATGGCGAAGTTGAACACCCAGCTGTACATCGAGCCGCCGGCGGCAAACATTGCCTTGAACGGTTTGAGGGTCCAGATAGTGACCAGGACAGTGAGGATCAGGAACGGCGACCAGGCTTTGAAAATTTCGCCGAGGCTGAAAGGCGAAGCCACGGTGGTGCGTGGCTGGCCGAAACCGCCGGCGCTGGCCGTTACCACCGAAGCCGAGACGGCACCGGCGATGTGTTGGCCTGCGGCGCGTTTTGGCTGCCAGACTTTCAGGAACAGCGTCAGGGAAATCAGGCTGACCAGCGCCGAGGTGATGTCCGGCAACTCGGGGCCGATGAAGTTCGACGTGAAGTATTGGGTGATGGCAAAGCTCAAGCCGGCCACCAGCGCGGCCGGCCAGGTTTCCCGCACGCCACGCATGCCGTCCATCATGAACACCAGCCAGAACGGCACGAACAACGACAACAGCGGCAGTTGGCGGCCGGTCATGGCACCGATCTTGAACGCGTCGATGCCGGTCACTTGCCCGGCGACGATGATCGGAATGCCCAAGGCACCGAAAGCCACTGGCGCGGTGTTGGCGATCAGGCACAGGCCGGCGGCGTACAGCGGGTTGAAGCCCAGCCCTACCAGCAGGGCGGCGGTAATCGCGACCGGAGCACCGAAGCCGGCGGCCCCTTCCAGGAACGCACCGAAGCAGAAGCCGATCAACAGAACCTGCAAGCGCTGGTCATCGGTGATCGACAGCACGGAGCTGCGGATCACTTCGAACTGGCCACTCTTGACCGTCAGTTTGTAAAGGAACACCGCCGCGACGATGATCCACGCAATGGGCCAAAGTCCGTAGGCAAAGCCATAGCCTGCGGCAGCGAAGGCCATATCGACCGGCATCTGGAAAGCGAAGATGGCGACGGCGATGGACAAGGCCAGCGTGATGCTGCCCGCCACGTGCCCTTTGAGCCGGAACACGGCCAATGCCAAAAAGAAAAACACGATGGGAATGACGGCCGCGAGCGCAGAGACGCCGAGGCTGCCGAGCGGGGTATAGAGCTGTTGCCAGGTTTGCATATGGGGTGGCCCCTAATTGTTGTTGGTCAGGCACTGGTCAGCGTTCTTGGATAATTGGTAATACCAATTTACAATCGCTGTTGGCTAGGGTAAAAGCGTTGTAGGCGGTGTGTCAATTTGCCGCCCTAAAACTTTTGTCGAATAAGCCCATGGACGTGTGCTTGATCTGTCTTAACAAACGCTGTCTGGTAGGTGCTGGCACAGCGCCGATAGGCCAGAATAGAGAGCCCGGCGAGCCGTCGGGACCGTGGAGAAATGAGTTATGGGGTTTGATCAGATTCGTCAGCGCCGTTTGTCTGACGATATTGTCGAGCAGCTCGAGGGGATGATTCTCGAAGGCACGTTGAAGTCCGGTGAGCGCTTGCCGGCCGAACGCGCGTTGGCCGAGCAGTTCGGCGTGTCACGTCCTTCGTTGCGCGAGGCGATTCAGAAACTGGCGGCCAAGGGCTTGCTGGTCAGTCGCCAGGGTGGCGGCAATTATGTGGTGGAATCGCTGGGGTCGACTTTCAGCGATCCGCTGCTGCACCTGCTGGAAAGCAATCCCGAAGCTCAGCGCGATCTTCTGGAGTTTCGCCATACGCTGGAAGCGTCTTGCGCCTATTACGCGGCACTGCGCGCCACTGATGTGGATCGCGAGCGGCTGACCGCGGCCTTCAACGAATTGCAGGATTGCTACACGCGGCACGACGAGGTGAGTCGGGCGGAAGAGGGAGCGGCGGACGCAAAATTTCACCTGGCCATTGCTGAAGCCAGCCATAACGCGGTGCTGTTGCACACCATTCGCGGGCTGTTCGATCTGCTCAAGCGCAACGTGGTGACCAACATCGGTGGCATGTACAAGCAGCGCACCGAAACCCGCGACATGCTGATCACACAGCACCGGGAGTTGTACCTGGCGATTATTGAAGGAAGGGCGGAGCAGGCGCGGGAAGTCTCCAGTCGACACATCCTGTATGTGCAGGAAGTGCTGGAAGAGGTGCGTCAGGAAGTACAGCGCATGGCTCGGGCGGAGCGGCGCAAAGGGATGTAGTCAGTGGATTGATCGTTCCCACGCTCTGCGTGGGAATGCAGCAATGGACGCTCTGCGTCCGCTGTGTGACGCGGAGCGTCACGGGATGCATGCCCACGCAGAGCGTGGGAACGATCAGGTATCCGACGAAAGCGGTCTCAAGGCGAAAGAATTAATCTTCCTTGCCCTTGTTGCGCACCGCACGCTGCAATTCACGACCGGCGTCGCGCTCGCGTTCGGTATCACGCTTGTCGTATTCCTTCTTGCCCTTGCCCAGTGCGATCTCGCACTTGACCATGTGCTTGCTCCAGTACCAGGACAGGCACACGCAGGCATAACCTTTTTGCTGCACGGCGGCGGCCAGCTTTTCCAGCTCGCGGCGGTTGAGCAGCAATTTTCGGGTGCGGGTCGGGTCGGCGATGACGTGGGTGCTGGCGGTCATCAACGGCGTGATGTGACTGCCGAGCAACCAGGCTTCGCCATCCTTGAGCAGCACGTAACTGTCGACCAGTTGCAGCTTGCTTGCCCGCAGACTCTTTACTTCCCAGCCGGCCAGGACCAGACCAGCCTCGAACTTATGCTCGATGAAGTAATCGTGTCGCGCCTTTTTGTTTTGCGCGATGGTCCCTGTTGGGTGTTTCTTCTGTTTAGCCATAGGGGCGGCATTATAGGGAGTTGCACGCGAGTCGGCTACGGTATCGCTACGTGCTTGAGCAGGTTGATTGAATCCCGGACAATGCGGCCTCTTTTTTGAACGCTTGGGCGTGATAACGATGTCGACAGACAAGGTTTCTGTCCACGGCAGTTGGGCTAGCCGCTGGGTCTTCATACTCGCCGCGACCGGTTCGGCCGTGGGCCTGGGTAGTATCTGGAAATTCCCGTACATGGTTGGCGTCTACGGCGGCGGTGCCTTCGTGCTCATGTTCCTGGCCTGTATCGCGCTGATCGGTGTGCCGGTCATGCTCGCCGAAACCCTGATCGGCCGTCGCGCGCGGCAGAGTCCGGCCAACGCCTTGAAGGTTCTGGCGCAGGAAGCCGGGCATTCGGGTAAGTGGTCCTGGGGCGCGTTCGCCGGGATGGTCACGGCGTTGCTGATCCTGTCTTTCTATAGCGTGGTGGGCGGCTGGTCGCTGGATTACATCATCGACATGGGCCGCGGCGACTTCCAGGGGGTTACGCCTGATCAGGTCGGCGCGTACTTTGGCGGGGTGATCGCTGACCCTTGGCGCCTGACACTTTGGCACACGATGTTCATGTTGCTGTCGGCGGTCGTCATCGCCAAAGGCGTGGTTGCGGGGCTTGAGCGCAGTCTGCGGATCATGATGCCGCTGCTCTTTGTCATGATCCTGGTGTTGCTGGGCTACAGCATGACCACGGGTCATTTCATGGAAGGCGTGCATTTCATGTTCGACTTTCACCCGGAAAAAGTGCTCGACGGCTTGTTGCCCGCCATGGGGCACGCCTTCTTCTCGCTGAGCGTGGGCGTCGGTTCGATCATGATCTACGGGGCCTATATGCCCAAGCATTCGTCGATCTCCGGTACCGTGGTCGGCGTGGCGCTGCTCGACACTTTTGTTTCTCTGGTGGCTGGCCTGGCATTGTTTCCGATTGTGTTTGCCGCCGGCCTGAACCCTAGTGAAGGCCCTGGCCTGATGTTCGTCAGCCTGCCATTTGCGTTCGGTAACGTAGCGTTCGGCCAGTTAATGGGCGTAGTGTTCTTCGTGCTGGTCGCAGTGGCGGCCTGGAGTTCGGCGATTTCCCTGCTTGAACCGATGGTGGCCTACCTGGTTGAACGCACGAAGGTGAGTCGAGCCTGGGTAACCTTTTGGCTGGCATTTACCTGCTGGTTTGTCGGCCTGGGTACGGTGTTTTCCTTCAATATCTGGAAGGAAGCCAAGTTTTTCGTGAACGAAGGGGGAATGTTCCACCTCTATCAATGGGGAGCGGCCGGCGGCCTGGACTTCTTTGGCGTGATCGATTTCTTCACCTCGCGGATCATGTTGCCACTCGGTGGTTTGTGTTTCGTGGTGTTTGCAGGCTGGGTGATGGGGCGTGAAGCGGTACGCGACGAATTGTCGATCCGCAGCCCGGCGTTGTTCGCCCTGTCCTTGTTCTTGATGCGCTATGTGGCGCCCATCGGCATTCTCGTAGTGTTTGCCGCACAGCTGTGGAAGTGACGCTGACATGACGACACACATTCAACGCTCGGCGCTGCTGCCCTATCCGGCGCAAGCGCTTTATGACCTGGTTAACGACGTAGCGCGTTACCCGGAATTTCTGCCGTGGTGCTCGGCCGCCGAAGTGCTGGAAAGCAGCCCCGAACACATGCGCGCCAGCGTAGGCGTGGCCAAGGGGGGCTTGAGTCAGCATTTCGTTACCCGAAACACGTTGGTGCCCGGCCATTCCATCGAGATGAACCTCGAAGAAGGTCCTTTCACCCAGTTGCACGGTATCTGGGTGTTCAAGCCCTTGGGCGAAAAGGCCTGCAAGATCAGCCTGGACCTGTCGTTCGATTACGCCGGACCGATCGTGCGCGCGACGTTGGGGCCGCTGTTCAATCAAGCCGCGAATACGCTGGTGGACGCGTTCTGCCAGCGCGCCAAACAAATGCATGGTTGATTCGATGGTTGATGTCGAGGTGGTCTATGCCGCCGTTGATCGACAGGCGCTTCTCTCGGTGGCGGTGCCTGTCGGAACGACAGTGCGCGCGGCCTTGCTGAAATCAGGTATCGGGGAGGCGTTTCCAGAGTTGAACCTGGCCGATTGCCCGTTGGGAATCTTCGGCAAAGTGATCGCTGATCCGCAGACTCGGCCAGTTCAGGCCGGGGATCGCATCGAGATCTACCGGCCCTTGTTGGCTGATCCGAAGGAAGTTCGCCGGTTGCGCGCCGCCAAGGCAGCTGAAGCTAAAGCCCGGAATCAGTAAATCACTGAACGCTGGACAATAAAAAACCCGGAATTTCCGGGTTTTTTATTGCGTCGCAAATTATTGTGGCGCGGTGTCCAGGGGTTCTGGCGTCGGGACTGGAACGGTTTCTACACCGTCGACGTCCTTCTGAATCTGATCCAGCAACGAACCTGGCTTGACCGGTTTTTCCGGTTTCGGCTTCTCGACGTTTTCTACAGGAGCGGCCACGTTAGTGGTGCTGTCCTTGCCGAGAATGGCCTCGTCGCGGCTCACGCCCGGCATGAAATCGCCTGAGAGGCTGACAAGTTGGTCATTTGGGTTGAAGATAACGCTAATGCGTTCCTGTTGGCGTTCACCGCCACCGGGCTGCAGGCTGTACAGGTAATCCCAGCGATCGGCATGGAACGTGTCAGTCAGCAGAGGGTTGCCCATGATAAACCGTACTTGCTTGCGGGTCATTCCCGGGCGTAACTGGTTTATCATGTCCTGCGTGACGACATTGCCCTGCTGGATGTCGATTTTGTAAACCCCGGGGAATGAACAACCGGCGAGTGCGAGCAGTCCCACAAAGGTGAAACTGGTTAGCAAGAGCTTGGTGTTTTGCATCGGTGGGCGACTTCCACTATCTTGGCTGGGACAACGTAAACGCCGATCATACCCGCATTAAGAGAAGCTGCGAAGCAGCATCGCGAGAAAGCTGACCATGGTTGAAAATAGCGAACTACGCAAAGCCGGTCTCAAAGTGACCCTGCCAAGGGTCAAGATTCTGCAAATGCTCGATTCCGCCGAGCAACGCCACATGAGTGCCGAGGATGTTTACAAGGCGCTGATGGAGGCTGGTGAGGACGTCGGTCTGGCCACGGTTTACCGTGTATTGACTCAGTTCGAGGCAGCTGGCCTTGTGGTGCGGCACAACTTCGACGGAGGCCATGCGGTCTTCGAGCTGGATGACGGCAAGCATCACGACCATATGGTCAACGTCGAAACCAGCGAAGTGATTGAATTCTTCGACGAAGAAATCGAGCGCCTGCAGAAAGCAATCGTCGACAAGTATGGCTTCGAGATGGTTGATCACAATCTGGTGCTGTACGTACGTAAGAAAAAGTAAGCAAGTCGCGCGAATTTCACGTTCGCGAAACGAGCGAAGGCGACCCCAGGGTCGCCTTCGTGCTTTCTGCCGTTCTTAAATTTTTGCGGTAACGACCATTTTTTTCGCGTGGGCCAGGGATTCCTTGGTCAGGTCGATGCCCCCCAGCATTCGCGCTACTTCTTCAACGCGATCATTTTTGCTCAACTTGGAAACAGCCGTGTGGGTGGCATCTTCGCCACGCACCTTGTGCACGAATAGATGTTGATGGCCCTGAGCAGCCACTTGCGGCAAGTGAGTCACGGTCAACACTTGTCCGCGCTCCCCGAGCCGGCGCAGCAACTGGCCAACGATTTCAGCAGTCGGGCCGCCGATGCCGACGTCCACTTCGTCGAACACCAGCGTCGGTACGCGCGAGGTCTGAGCGGTGATGACTTGAATCGCGAGGCTGATCCGCGACAGCTCGCCGCCCGAAGCTACTTTGGCCAAGGCTTTTAATGGTTGGCCGGGGTTGGCGCTGACGAGCAGTTCCACTTGCTCAAGCCCGTTGGGCAACAGTTCATCACTGCTATTGGGGCGAAGCTCGATGGTGAAACGTCCGCCGGGCATGCCCAGTCGCTGGATTTCCTGCTCGACGGCGCTGGCTAGGCTGTTCGACGCATGGTGACGCAAGTCGCTCAGTTCCCGGGCCTTCTCCTGATAATGGCGGGCAAAGGACGCCAGCTCATCGCTCAGGCGTTCGATGGACTCGTCATTGGCGTTCAGGGTTTCGATTTCATCCAGCAAGCGCTGCTGCATCTCCGCGACCTCGGTCGGCTGGATGCGATGCTTGCGCGCCATGGTGTAGATCGCGTCGAGACGTTCTTCGAGGTATTGAAGGCGGGCAGGATCGGCGTCGAAGTTATCAAGAAAGCGGTTCAGCTCGCCCACGGCTTCTTCTACCTGAATCTGTGCGCTGGTCAGCAGGCTGCTGGCTTCACCCAGTGCGCCGATCGAGTTGTTGACGCTCGACAGGCGATTGAGGCTGGCGGTCAGCGCGTTCAGGACGTTCCCGGAATCACTTTCGCTGCATTGCTCGACCACTTGCCGGCAGATGCCCAGCAGGGTTTCCGCGTTGGTGAGGTTCTTGTGTTCCTGTTCCAGCTGCTCCAGCTCGTTTTCACCGAGGCCAAGATTCTCCAGCTCTTCGAGCTGATAGCTGAGCAATTGATGGCGAGCGCGCTGTTCGTCGCCGGAATTGGAGAGGCGCTCCAGTTCCTGGCGGGTCTGGCGCCAGCGTTGAGCAGCCAGATGAACTTGGCGGGCAAGGTCGGTGGCGCCGGCGTACTCGTCCAGCAGGCGGCGGTGAGTGTCGGTCTTGAGCAGTGATTGGTGTTCGTGCTGGCTGTGGATGTCGATCAGCAATTCGCCCAGGGCTTTTAAATCGCCGAGTGGGCAGGGCGTGCCGTTGATGTAGCCACGCGAGCGTCCTTCGGCGGTGATCACCCGGCGCAGGATGCACGGGCCGTCGCTTTCGAGGTCGCGTTCGGCCAGCCACGCGCTGGCTTCGGGGATATCGACCAGGTCAAAGGTTGCCAGGATGTCGGCCTTGTCGGCACCGGGACGAACCACGCCGCTGTCGGCACGGTCGCCCAGCGTCAGGCCCAGGGCGTCGAGCATGATCGACTTGCCGGCACCGGTTTCACCGGTGATCACGCTCATCCCACGATCGAGTTCGAGATCGAGGTGTTCAACGATGGCGTAGTTATGTACGGACAGGTGCACCAGCATAAAGGCCGCTCCCAGGCTTTAGGTCTGGTTATTTATACAGTGTTTTATTTGTGGCTGACAATGCCCCCTCTTAGCTCGATTTGCTCGGTCTGACGAAATGCTTAGCGCGTCGGGTAATCACAATGCAGCGTTTTTTGTAGGGTTAATCACAAGTCACCCCTTGAAGCTCATTTTTGCGGCCCCATATACCGGGACAGAAGCGTGAGTTGAGCTCACGGACGATATTGAAAGGAGAATTCTATGGCTGACGAACAGACAGTGGATACGCAAAATCTAGACGCCGATCAGGCTGCCCAGGATTCGGGTGATGAACTGGCGGCTCGTGTACAAGTGCTCGAAGAGCAATTGGCGGGTGCTCATGATCAGGCTTTGCGTGTAGCGGCTGATCTGCAGAACGTCCGCCGTCGCGCCGAGCAAGATGTAGAAAAGGCTCACAAATTCGCCCTGGAAAAATTCGCCGGTGACCTGTTGCCGATCGTTGACAGCCTGGAGCGTGGCCTGGAGTTGTCCAGCCCGGACGACGAAAGCATCCGTCCAATGCGTGAAGGGATCGAGCTGACGCTGAAAATGTTCCAGGACACCCTGAAACGTTATCACCTGGAAGCGATCGATCCGCATGGCGAACCGTTCAATGCCGTTCAGCATCAGGCAATGGCCATGCAGGAAAGCGCCGACGTCGAGCCGAACAGCGTGCTCAAGGTCTTCCAGAAAGGCTACCAGCTCAACGGTCGTCTGCTGCGCCCGGCCATGGTCGTGGTGAGCAAGGCGCCTGCGCCAGTTTCGCCTTCTATTGACGAGCAGGCTTGAAATTAGCCGCAAGGCCCCCATTTAGAAGTCAAGCGTTTAAGTGCTACCGCAGTTAGCCACCACTGCTGCGGCAACCAAATCCAAAGTTTCGGGAGAGTGAACATGGGCAAAATTATCGGTATCGACCTGGGGACTACCAACTCCTGCGTCTCCGTGCTGGAAAACGGCGTAGCCAAAGTTATTGAAAACGCTGAAGGCGCGCGCACCACGCCGTCGATCATTGCGTACGCCAACGATGGCGAAATCCTCGTGGGCCAGTCGGCCAAGCGTCAGGCTGTGACCAATCCGCACAACACCCTGTATGCGGTGAAGCGTCTGATCGGTCGTAAGTTCGACGAAGAAGTCGTACAGAAAGACATCAAGATGGTCCCGTACAAAATCGCCAAGGCCGACAACGGTGATGCCTGGGTTGAAGTGAACGGCCAGAAAATGTCGCCGCCGCAAATCTCGGCTGAAATTCTGAAGAAAATGAAGAAGACTGCCGAAGACTACCTCGGCGAGCCAGTGACCGAAGCGGTGATCACCGTTCCGGCCTACTTCAACGACAGCCAGCGTCAAGCCACCAAAGACGCCGGCCGCATCGCGGGCCTGGACGTAAAACGTATCATCAACGAACCAACCGCAGCTGCCCTGGCTTACGGTATGGACAAGGCGAAAGGCGATCACACCGTGATCGTTTACGACTTGGGCGGCGGTACTTTCGACGTTTCCGTAATCGAGATCGCTGAAGTCGATGGCGAGCACCAGTTCGAAGTATTGGCCACCAACGGCGATACGTTCCTGGGCGGTGAAGACTTTGACATTCGTCTGATCGACTACCTCGTTGACGAATTCAAGAAAGAAAGTGGCATGAACCTCAAAGGTGACCCGCTGGCCATGCAGCGCCTGAAAGAAGCCGCTGAAAAAGCCAAGATCGAACTGTCCTCGAGCATGTCGACCGACGTGAACCTGCCGTACATCACTGCAGACGCCACCGGTCCTAAGCACTTGAACGTGAAAATCTCCCGCGCCAAGCTCGAAGCGCTGGTAGAAGACCTGGTTCAACGCACCATCGAACCTTGCCGTATCGCTCTGAAAGACTCCGGCATCGACGTTGGCGCCATCAACGACGTGATCCTGGTAGGCGGTCAGACCCGTATGCCACTGGTTCAGAAGCTGGTGACCGAATTCTTCGGTAAAGATGCACGTAAAGACGTGAACCCGGATGAAGCTGTTGCCATGGGTGCTGCTATCCAGGGCGCGGTATTGGCCGGCGACGTGAAAGACGTTCTGCTGCTCGACGTCAGCCCGCTGACCCTGGGTATCGAAACCATGGGTGGCGTGATGACCGCGCTGATCGAGAAAAACACCACGATTCCTACCAAGAAATCGCAAGTCTTCTCGACTGCCGACGACAACCAGGGCGCTGTGACCATTCACGTGCTGCAAGGCGAGCGTAAGCAAGCTGCTCAGAACAAGTCCCTGGGCAAGTTCGACCTGGCCGAGATTCCACCAGCGCCACGCGGTGTGCCACAAATTGAAGTGACCTTCGACATCGATGCCAACGGCATCCTGCACGTAGGCGCCAAAGACAAGGCTACCGGCAAGACCCAGTCGATCGTGATCAAGGCCAACTCCGGTCTGTCCGAGGAAGAAATTCAGCAAATGATTCGCGATGCTGAAGCCAACGTCGATGCGGATCGTCAGTTCGAAGAGCTGGCAAGCGCTCGTAACCAAGGTGATGCGCTGGTTCACTCGACACGCAAAATGGTCGCTGACGCTGGCGATAAAGTGAGCGCTGAAGAGAAGACTGCAATCGAGGCGGCAGTGGTTGCCCTGGAAGCCGCTATTAAAGGCGACGACAAGGCTGCCATCGACGCCAAGGTTGAAGAGCTGTCGAAAGTCTCCGCTCCAGTGGCGCAGAAGATGTATGCCGAACAGGCTCAGCCTGCTGAAGGCGCTGCACCGCACGACGAAAAAGCTCAAAAAGCCGACGACGTCGTTGATGCCGAGTTCGAAGAAGTAAAAGACCACAAGTAAGTTGTTGGTCGCCCGGTTGACTGCCTTCAGGCGGTGACTGGTAGGATGTCGCCGCGCGGGAGCTTGCTCCCGCGTTGGCGTGTCTGGAGTTAGCGAATTTTTACAGCGTGCGACAACGTTCGGATGCTGGCGGTAGGGTCGGGAATGCTCCTGCTTCTCGAACCGAAAGTGCCGCATTGAATCAAAGACCAGGATCGTTGAATTGACGTGAGTTGGGTCCGGGCCTGTATTGGGGCTCAACGAGTTTGGCGAGGCTCAGGAGGGGTTTGCCGAACGTCCTTAAGAGTGCAAAGACTTATGGCAAAGCGTGACTATTACGAAGTATTGGGTGTTGAGCGTGGCTCAAGCGAAGCGGACCTGAAAAAGGCCTACCGTCGCCTGGCAATGAAGCACCACCCGGACCGTAATCCCGATGACAAAGCGTCGGAAGATATGTTCAAAGAGGCCAACGAGGCCTATGAAGTGCTGTCCGATTCGAGCAAGCGCGCGGCATACGACCAATACGGTCATGCCGGCGTCGACCCAAGCATGGGTGGCGGCGGTGCCGGCTTTGGCGGTCAGAACTTCTCCGACATCTTTGGCGATGTCTTCAGCGACTTCTTCGGTGGTGGTCGCGGCGGTGCCCGTGGCGGCGCCCAGCGCGGCAGCGACTTGCGCTACACCCTGGAGCTGAACCTGGAAGAGGCGGTGCGCGGCACGACCGTCAATATCCGCGTTCCGACACTGGTCAACTGCAAACCGTGCGATGGCTCGGGCGCCAAAAAAGGCTCCTCGCCTGTTACTTGCCCGACCTGCGGCGGCATTGGTCAGGTGCGCATGCAGCAAGGCTTCTTCTCGGTGCAGCAAACCTGTCCGCGTTGCCACGGCCAAGGCAAGATCATTTCCGATCCGTGCAACTCGTGCAACGGCGAAGGCCGTGTCGAAGAATACAAAACCCTCTCGGTTAAAGTGCCGGCGGGTGTCGATACCGGTGATCGCATTCGTCTGTCCGGCGAAGGCGAGGCGGGTGCGCAGGGTGGCCCGACTGGCGACCTGTACGTGGTGATCAATGTGCGCGAGCACGCGATCTTCCAGCGTGATGGCAAGCACCTGTTCTGCGAAGTGCCGATCAGCTTTGTCGATGCGGCGTTGGGCGGCGAGCTGGAGATTCCGACCCTTGATGGTCGCGTCAAACTGAAAATCCCTGAAGGGACTCAGACCGGCAAGCAATTCCGTGTTCGCGGTAAAGGCGTTGCGCCTGTGCGTGGCGGCGGTGCTGGTGACTTGATGTGCCGTGTGGCGGTTGAAACCCCGGTCAACCTGGGTCGTCGTCAGCGCGAGTTGCTGGAAGAGTTCCGCAGTTCGCTGGCCGACGACAACAGCCATTCGCCGAAAACCACTGGTTGGTTTGAAGGCGTGAAGCGCTTCTTCGGTGATTTGTAAGGGGTGAGCATGCGACGTATTGCTGTGATGGGTGCGGCTGGCCGCATGGGCAAGATTCTGGTCGAGGCGGTGCAGCAACGGGCGCCGCTGACCGGTCTGACGGCAGCCATCGTGCGCCCTGGCAGCACGCTGATTGGTGTGGATGCCGGTGAGCTGGCCTCATTGGGGCGGATCGGCGTGCCGCTGTCCGGTCATGTGGAATCCGTGGCTGAAGAATTCGATGTGTTGATCGACTTCACGCTCCCGGAAGTCATGCTGAAAAACCTGGCGTTCTGCCGCAAGGCAGGCAAGGCCATGGTGATCGGCACGACCGGTCTGGACGCTGCGCAAAAGCAGTTGCTGGTCGACGCGGGCAAGGATATTCCGATTGTCTTCGCGGCCAATTTCAGCGTCGGTGTAAACCTGTCGCTGAAGCTGCTCGACATGGCTGCTCGCGTGTTGGGCGATGATGCGGATATCGAAATCATCGAGGCTCATCACCGGCACAAGATCGACGCACCGTCAGGCACGGCCTTGCGCATGGGAGAGGTGATTGCCAGCGCGCTGGATCGTGATCTGCAGAAGGTTGCGGTCTACGGGCGTGAAGGCCACACCGGTGCACGTGAGCGCGAGACCATCGGTTTTGCCACTGTGCGCGGTGGTGATGTGGTTGGCGATCATACGGTGCTGTTCGCCTGTGAAGGTGAGCGCCTCGAGATCACCCACAAGGCATCCAGTCGCATGACCTTTGCCAAGGGCGCGGTCCGTGCTGCGTTGTGGCTGGACGGTCGTGAGCCGGGCCTTTATGACATGCAAGACGTGCTCGACCTGCGTTAAGATGCGCCCGAAATCGGGTTCAAACCCAGCGTTTGAGCCCGGTTTTATCCCGCCAAGCGACGTCCTGTCGCATTCTCCGGCCTTTAGGGCTCATTGGCGGTAGACCAAAAAAGCCTTTTTCTGTAAGCTACAGCTTTAGTGTGTCCACTAAAAGCGCGCAGAATTATTCGGTGAAGAAGCGGGGTGACGTGTCCATACGTCACTCCGCTTTTTTACAACCTGCGATCGCCCTTTCAGGCTTTATTTACGGGAGGTCTTCTTGACTAAGCCAGCCATACTCGCCCTTGCTGATGGCAGCATTTTTCGCGGCGAAGCCATTGGAGCCGACGGTCAAACCGTTGGTGAGGTGGTGTTCAACACCGCCATGACCGGCTATCAGGAAATCCTTACCGATCCTTCCTACGCCCAACAAATCGTTACCCTGACTTACCCGCACATCGGCAACACCGGCACCACGCCGGAAGATGCCGAGTCCGACCGCGTCTGGTCTGCTGGCCTGGTTATCCGTGACCTGCCACTGGTTGCGAGCAACTGGCGTAACACGATGTCCCTGTCCGACTACCTGAAAGCCAACAACGTTGTGGCAATCGCCGGTATCGACACCCGCCGCCTGACGCGCATCCTGCGTGAGAAAGGCGCGCAGAACGGCTGCATCATGGCCGGTGACAACATCTCCGAAGAAGCCGCCATCGCCGCAGCTCAGGGCTTCCCTGGCCTGAAGGGCATGGACCTGGCGAAAGTCGTCAGCACCAAAGAGAAATACGAGTGGCGCTCGACTGTCTGGGACCTGAAAACCGACAGCCACGCGACCATCGAAGCCTCCGAGCTGCCATACCACGTGGTTGCCTACGACTACGGCGTCAAGCTGAACATCCTGCGCATGCTCGTCGAGCGCGGTTGCCGCGTGACCGTGGTGCCGGCTCAGACGCCAGCCGCCGACGTTTTGGCGATGAAGCCGGACGGCGTGTTCCTGTCCAACGGTCCTGGTGATCCGGAGCCTTGCGACTACGCGATCCAGGCGATCAAGGAAGTGCTGGAAACCGAGATTCCGGTGTTCGGCATCTGCCTCGGTCACCAACTGCTGGCTCTGGCCTCCGGCGCCAAGACCCTGAAAATGGGTCACGGCCACCACGGTGCCAACCACCCGGTCCAGGACCTGGACACCGGCGTCGTGATGATCACCAGCCAGAACCACGGTTTTGCGGTAGACGAAACGACCCTGCCAGCCAACGTTCGCGCGATCCACAAATCGCTGTTCGACGGCACCCTGCAAGGGATCGAGCGTACCGACAAGAGCGCCTTCAGCTTCCAGGGTCACCCTGAAGCCAGCCCTGGCCCGAACGACGTAGCGCCACTGTTTGATCGCTTCATCAACGAAATGGCCAAGCGACGCTAATCGCTGGCCTTGATGAGCAAAGCTTGAGGGGCGGTCCTGATAACCGGCGGCCCCCCTCAAGGCTTCAAAGATTGAACAAGACGGCTTGCCGACTGACCTGCGGATTTGAGTGACAAACCCATGCCAAAACGTACAGACATTAAAAGCATCCTGATTCTCGGCGCTGGCCCGATCGTGATCGGCCAGGCTTGCGAATTCGACTACTCCGGCGCCCAGGCCTGTAAAGCCCTGCGCGAGGAGGGCTACCGCGTCATCCTGGTGAACTCCAACCCGGCGACCATCATGACCGACCCGGACATGGCTGACGCCACGTACATCGAGCCGATCAAATGGCAGACCGTTGCCAAGATCATCGAGAAAGAGCGTCCGGACGCGCTGCTGCCGACCATGGGTGGCCAGACCGCCCTGAACTGCGCACTGGACCTGGAGCGCGAAGGCGTTCTGGAGAAGTTCGGCGTAGAGATGATCGGCGCCAACGCTGACACCATTGACAAGGCTGAAGACCGTTCGCGCTTCGACAAGGCGATGAAATCCATCGGCCTGGACTGCCCGCGTTCGGGTATCGCCCACAGCATGGAAGAGGCCAATGCGGTCCTCGAGAAGCTCGGTTTTCCGTGCATCATCCGTCCGTCCTTCACCATGGGCGGCACCGGTGGCGGTATCGCTTACAACCGTGAAGAGTTCGAAGAAATCTGCGCCCGTGGTCTCGACTTGTCGCCGACCAAAGAGCTGCTGATCGACGAATCCCTGATCGGCTGGAAAGAATACGAGATGGAGGTTGTCCGCGATAAGAAGGACAACTGCATCATCGTCTGCTCCATCGAAAACTTTGACCCGATGGGCGTGCACACCGGTGACTCGATCACTGTTGCTCCTGCGCAGACCCTGACGGACAAGGAATACCAGATCATGCGTAACGCCTCCCTGGCGGTACTGCGTGAAATCGGCGTGGAAACCGGCGGCTCCAACGTCCAGTTCGGCATCTGCCCGGACACTGGCCGCATGGTGGTCATCGAGATGAACCCGCGGGTATCCCGTTCCTCGGCCCTGGCGTCGAAAGCCACTGGTTTCCCGATTGCGCGTATCGCTGCCAAGCTGGCGATCGGCTACACCCTGGACGAATTGCAGAACGAAATCACCGGCGGCGCTACTCCTGCGTCCTTCGAGCCGTCCATCGACTACGTCGTGACCAAGCTGCCACGTTTCGCCTTTGAAAAATTCCCGAAAGCCGACGCACGCCTGACCACTCAAATGAAGTCGGTTGGTGAAGTCATGGCCATCGGCCGGACCTTCCAGGAATCCCTGCAGAAAGCTTTGCGCGGTCTGGAAGTGGGCGTTTGCGGTCTGGACGAGAAGCTCGACTTGAGCAACCCGGAAAGCATGAGCATCCTCAAGCGCGAACTGACCGTGCCGGGCGCCGAGCGTATCTGGTACGTGGCTGACGCCTTCCGCGCCGGCCTGTCGGTCGAAGACATCTTCGGCATGAACATGATCGACCCGTGGTTCCTGGTGCAGATCGAAGATCTGATCAAGGAAGAAGAGAAGGTCAAGACCCTGGGTCTGGCCAGCATCGACCGCGACTTGATGTTCCGCCTCAAGCGCAAAGGCTTCTCCGACATGCGTCTGGCCAAGCTGCTGGGCGTGACCGAGAAGGCTCTGCGCCGTCATCGTCACAAGCTGGAAATCTTCCCGGTCTACAAGCGCGTTGACACCTGCGCGGCCGAGTTCGCTACCGACACCGCCTACATGTACTCGACTTACGAGGAAGAGTGCGAAGCAGCGCCGTCGGGCCGCGACAAGATCATGATCCTCGGCGGCGGTCCTAACCGTATCGGCCAGGGTATCGAGTTCGACTATTGCTGCGTACACGCGGCACTGGCCCTGCGCGAAGACGGTTACGAGACCATCATGGTCAACTGCAACCCGGAAACCGTTTCCACCGACTACGACACCTCCGATCGCCTGTACTTCGAACCAGTAACCCTGGAAGACGTGCTGGAAATCTGCCGGGTCGAGAAGCCTAAAGGCGTGATCGTCCAGTACGGCGGCCAAACCCCGCTGAAACTGGCGCGTGCCCTGGAAGAAGCCGGCGTACCGATCATCGGTACCAGCCCTGACGCCATCGACCGTGCCGAAGACCGTGAGCGCTTCCAGCAGATGGTTGAGCGTCTGAACCTGCGTCAGCCGCCAAACGCCACCGTGCGCAGCGAAGACGAAGCGATTCGTGCCGCCGCCAAGATCGGTTACCCGCTGGTGGTTCGTCCGTCCTATGTTCTGGGCGGCCGCGCAATGGAAATCGTCTACGAAGAAGAAGAGCTCAAGCGCTACCTGCGTGACGCGGTGAAAGTGTCCAACGACAGCCCGGTGCTGCTCGATCACTTCCTCAACTGCGCCATCGAAATGGACGTGGATGCGGTCTGCGACGGCACCGATGTAGTGATCGGCGCGATCATGCAGCACATCGAGCAAGCCGGCGTTCACTCCGGTGACTCCGCGTGCTCCCTGCCGCCGTACTCGCTGCCTGCCCACATCCAGGACGAGATGCGCGAACAGGTCAAGAAAATGGCCCTGGAACTGGGCGTGGTCGGCCTGATGAACGTGCAGTTGGCGCTGCAAGGCGAAGACATCTACGTCATCGAAGTCAACCCGCGCGCTTCCCGTACCGTGCCGTTCGTCTCCAAGTGCATCGGTGTTTCCCTGGCGATGATCGCGGCACGCGTCATGGCCGGTAAAACCCTGAAGGAAATCGGCTTCACCAAAGAAATCATTCCGAACTTCTACAGCGTGAAAGAGGCGGTGTTCCCATTCGCCAAATTCCCTGGTGTGGACCCGATCCTGGGTCCAGAGATGAAATCCACCGGTGAAGTGATGGGCGTGGGCGATACCTTCGGTGAGGCGTTTGCCAAAGCTCAAATGGGCGCCAGCGAAGTGCTGCCGACCGGCGGTACCGCGTTCATCAGCGTGCGTGACGACGATAAGCCACTGGTTGCAGGCGTGGCCCGTGATCTGATCAACTTGGGCTTCGAAGTGGTTGCCACTGCCGGGACTGCCAAGCTGATCGAAGCCGCAGGCCTGAAAGTGCGTCGTGTGAACAAGGTGACCGAAGGTCGTCCACACGTGGTGGACATGATCAAGAATGACGAAGTCACCTTGA
This sequence comes from Pseudomonas sp. fls2-241-R2A-110, assembly GCF_030209165.1. Classification (NCBI taxonomy): domain Bacteria; kingdom Pseudomonadati; phylum Pseudomonadota; class Gammaproteobacteria; order Pseudomonadales; family Pseudomonadaceae; genus Pseudomonas; species Pseudomonas sp. fls2-241-R2A-110. The sequence goes on from NZ_JARVSN010000007.1 coordinate 95,175, forward strand.
TCATCAACACTACCGAAGGCCGTCAGTCGATCGCTGATTCGTACTCCATTCGTCGTAATGCCTTGCAGCACAAGATTTACTGCACCACTACCATTGCTGCTGGCGAAGCTATCTGTGAAGCGCTTAAGTTCGGTCCCGAGAAGACTGTGCGCCGCTTGCAGGATCTACACGCAGGATTGAAGGCATGAGCATAACCAAGTACCCAATGACCGTTCAGGGCGCCAAAGCCCTGGAAGAAGAGCACGCTCACCTGACCAAGGTCGTCCGTCCGAAGCTTAGCCAGGACATCGGTACGGCCCGCGAGTTGGGTGATTTGAAGGAAAACGCCGAATACCATGCTGCCCGCGAGCAGCAGGGTATGGTCGAGGCGCGGATCCGTGACATCGAAGGTCGCATGCAGAATGCAGTGATCATTGATGTCACGACCATTCCTCACACTGGCAAAGTGATTTTCGGCACCACCGTAGAAATCGCCAATGTCGAGACTGATGAAAGCGTCACTTACCACATCGTGGGTGAGGATGAGGCTGACTTCAAACTGGGCAAGATTTCGGTAGGTTCGCCATTGGCCCGCGCCTTGATTGCCAAGGAAGAGGGTGATGTCGTTGCCGTGAAAACGCCTGGTGGCGTTATCGAGTACGAGATTGTCGAAGTCCGCCACATCTGAACGCAGGCGCCCGCTCCGTGCAGGCGCCATGCTTTGGCAACTGGCTCAGATGTTGTGGGTCGGCGGCCTGTGGCTGTTACACATCGGTCTGCTGCCGGTGCTGGGCCAGATAGGCCTGGCGCCGCTGCTGATCGACGAAATTGCAGGCATGCTGAATGCGCTGGTGGTGGAGTTCGCCGCAGCGTGCTTGGTTTTTCAGGCTTTGGTGCTGGTTCAGGCCGAGGGCCTTGTCAGTCTATGGTGCGATATTCGCGGGCAACTGCTGCTGATGGCGCTGTTTGCGTGTGCGATGTTCGTCGCAGTGCATATTGGCTGGCCGGACGCCATGCGTTGGCAGGTGTTCAGCTATCTTGCTCTGGGTTTTTCCGGGCTCGTGCTGGTGTTGCAACCGGTGCCTGGATGGAGTGGCAGGGTGCGCGAAGCACACCCTTGACCCTTGCCATCATTTGAAGCGATGGACGTTCGACAGCTGCTTGTTGACGCTGAAGTTCTTGCGGTAAATCAGTGCCATCTTGCCGATGACCTGAACCAGATCCGCTTTGCCGACCTTGCAGAGTTCTGCAATGGACGCCAGGCGCGATTCGCGATCGAGGATGTTGAGCTTGATTTTGATCAGCTCGTGATCCGCCAGCGCGCGTTCAAGTTCGGCTAACACACCTTCAGTCAAACCGTTGTCAGCCACAATCAAAACTGGTTTCAGATGGTGGCCAATGGATTTGTACTGTTTCTTCTGCTCTTGAGTGAGCGGCATAATCTGACCCCTGCGTCTGATCTTGTAAAAAGCGGCGGCCAGTTTACCCGAGCGAGTCCGGGACCGCCCAGTTAATCACGACCCGTTTTATTTTCGAGGTGGCCCGTGGCCCGTTCCAAGACAAGCCTTAAGTGGTTGCAAAGACATGTCAATGATCCCTATGTAAAGCAGGCGCAGAAGGATGGCTACCGCTCGCGTGCGAGTTACAAGCTTCTGGAGGTCCAGGAGAAATACAAACTGATCCGTCCCGGCATGACCGTTGTCGACCTGGGTGCGGCGCCTGGGGGGTGGTCGCAGGTGACTAGCCGTCTGATCGGTGGTGAGGGGCGTTTGATCGCCTCGGACATTCTGGAAATGGACAGCATTCCAGACGTGACTTTCATCCAGGGTGACTTCACCGAGGACAAAGTGCTCGCGCAGATCCTTGAAGCTGTCGGTAATTCGCAGGTGGACCTTGTGATTTCCGATATGGCCCCCAATATGAGTGGTACGCCTGAAGTGGATATGCCAAAAGCCATGTTTCTTTGCGAGCTGGCGCTTGATTTGGCGGAACGGATACTCAAACCGGGTGGTAATTTCGTGATCAAGATTTTTCAGGGCGAAGGGTTTGATGTGTACCTGAAGGATGCTCGTCGGAAATTCGACAAGATCCAAATGATCAAGCCAGACTCTTCTCGTGGCAGTTCCCGCGAGCAATACATGCTGGCCTGGGGTTACCGCGGGCGTAGTGAGTAACGGGCGTAGTGAGTAAAACGAGGTTTTTTGGCGGGGCGATAGGTTTTTCGTATTTCGCCCCGTGAGCTTTAACGAATATTGTGTAGAAAGTGTTTCACAAAGGGTTACAGACGGCGCCTGCCAGAGCCGTAGGTAATGTAGTAAGTTAGGCCGGTGAATATCATGCGAAGCACGCGCCATTAGCGGAGCTTGCTTCAGAGGGTAGTTAATTGAACGATATGGCAAAGAATCTGATCCTGTGGTTGATCATCGCGGCTGTCCTGGTGACGGTGATGAACAACTTCTCCAGCCCTAACGAGCCGCAGACCCTCAACTATTCCGACTTCATCCAGCAGGTCAAGGATGGCAAGGTCGAGCGCGTAGCCGTTGATGGCTATGTGATTACCGGTAAACGCAACGACGGCGACAGCTTCAAGACCATTCGTCCTGCTATCCAGGATAACGGCTTGATCGGCGACCTCGTGGATAACCATGTCGTGGTCGAAGGCAAGCAGCCTGAACAGCAAAGCATCTGGACTCAACTCCTGGTCGCGAGCTTCCCGATCCTGGTGATCATCGCCGTCTTCATGTTCTTCATGAGGCAGATGCAGGGCGGTGCCGGTGGCAAGGGCGGGCCGATGAGCTTCGGCAAGAGCAAGGCGCGCCTGCTCTCCGAAGATCAGGTGAAGACCACCCTGGCTGACGTTGCTGGTTGCGACGAAGCCAAGGAAGAAGTCGGCGAGCTGGTTGAGTTCCTGCGTGATCCGGGCAAGTTCCAGCGTCTGGGCGGTCGCATTCCGCGCGGCGTTCTGATGGTTGGCCCTCCAGGTACGGGTAAAACCCTGCTCGCCAAGGCGATTGCCGGCGAAGCCAAAGTGCCTTTCTTCACCATTTCCGGTTCCGATTTCGTCGAAATGTTCGTCGGTGTGGGTGCCAGCCGTGTTCGCGACATGTTCGAACAAGCCAAGAAACACGCGCCGTGCATCATCTTCATCGATGAAATCGATGCCGTTGGTCGCCATCGTGGTGCTGGCATGGGTGGTGGTCACGACGAGCGCGAGCAGACTCTCAACCAGTTGCTGGTAGAGATGGACGGCTTTGAAATGAATGACGGCATCATCGTCATCGCCGCAACCAACCGTCCGGACGTACTGGACCCTGCGTTGCTGCGTCCTGGCCGTTTCGACCGTCAGGTCGTGGTCGGTCTGCCGGATATTCGTGGTCGTGAGCAGATTCTCAAGGTTCACATGCGCAAAGTGCCAATGGGTGACGACGTCGCTCCGGCTGTGATCGCACGTGGTACGCCTGGCTTCTCCGGTGCTGACCTGGCTAACCTGGTAAACGAGGCATCGTTGTTCGCTGCCCGTACCGGCAAGCGCATCGTTGAAATGAAAGAATTCGAGCTGGCCAAGGACAAGATCATGATGGGCGCCGAGCGCAAATCCATGGTCATGTCCGAGAAAGAAAAACAGAACACCGCCTATCACGAAGCAGGCCATGCCATTGTGGGTCGTGTCGTGCCTGAGCACGATCCGGTTTACAAAGTCTCGATCATCCCGCGCGGTCGTGCGCTGGGTGTAACGATGTTCCTGCCGGAAGAGGATCGTTACAGCCTGTCCAAGCGTGCGCTGATCAGCCAGATCTGCTCGCTGTACGGTGGCCGTATCGCTGAAGAAATGACCTTGGGCTTCGACGGTGTGACCACTGGCGCGTCCAACGACATCATGCGAGCCAGCCAGATTGCGCGGAACATGGTCACCAAGTGGGGCCTGTCGGAAAAACTCGGTCCATTGATGTACGCCGAAGAAGAGGGTGAAGTGTTCCTCGGTCGTGGCGGCGGTGGTCAGAGTGCAAGCTTCTCCGGTGAAACGGCCAAGCTGATCGACTCCGAAGTGCGCAGCATCATTGACCAGTGCTACGGCACGGCCAAGCAAATCCTTACGGACAACCGCGACAAGCTCGACGCGATGGCCGATGCCCTGATGAAGTACGAAACGATCGATGCCGATCAAATCGACGACATCATGGCTGGTCGTACGCCGCGCGAACCTCGTGACTGGTCGGGTGGAACCGGTACTTCCGGCACACCTCCGGCAGTGCAGGACCCGCGTCCGGAAACACCGATTGGCGGCCCGGCTGCTGACGTATAAGGTTTGAAATGACTTCTGTTCAGTCCTCGACCCGGTTGCCTTGCGGCAACCGGGTTCTTGATTTGTCCCAGACGCATGTCATGGGCATTCTCAATGTCACCCCCGATTCCTTTTCCGATGGCGGCCGATACAGTCAGCTCGATACGGCCTTGCGCCATGCCGAAGCAATGGTGGCGGCCGGCGCGACGTTGATTGACGTGGGTGGCGAATCGACAAGGCCTGGTGCAAGGGCCGTTTCGCCGCTTGAGGAGCTGGAGCGCGTAGCGCCTGTCGTTGAGCTCATCAGTCGTGAGCTGGACGTGATTATTTCGGTCGATACGTCCACGCCAGCGGTCATGCGCGAAACGGCGCGGTTGGGCGCGGGCTTGATCAATGACGTGCGGTCGCTGCGTCGAGACGGTGCCCTGGATGCCGCCGCCGCCACCGGGCTGCCTGTCTGCCTGATGCATATGCTTGGTGAGCCTGGCGATATGCAGAACGATCCGTACTACCAGGATGTCACACGTGAGGTCGGCGAATTTCTCGCTGAGCGCATGGCCCAATGCGCGGCGGTGGGCATTCCGGCCGAGCGGATTATTCTTGATCCAGGCTTCGGGTTCGCGAAAACGTTGCAGCACAATCTAAGCTTGTTCAAACATATGGAAGCCTTGCATGCCTTGGGGCGGCCCCTGTTGGTCGGGGTTTCGCGAAAGAGCATGATAGGCCTGGCCTTGAATCGCCCGGTTGGAGAACGCCTGTTTGGTGGTCTGGCGCTCGCGGCGCTGGCTTCGGCCAAGGGTGCGCGTATATTGCGCGTCCATGATGTAGCCGAAACAGTGGACGTGGTCCGGATGATCGCCGCAGTGGAATCAGCCGAATAAGAATGATGGAGCACTTATGAGCAAAAAATATTTTGGCACCGACGGTATCCGTGGTCGGGTCGGCGAGTACCCGATTACTCCTGACTTCATGCTCAAGCTCGGCTGGGCTGCTGGCATGGCGTTCCGCAAGATGGGCGCCTGCAAGGTGCTGGTCGGCAAGGACACCCGGATTTCCGGTTACATGTTTGAGTCCGCGCTCGAGGCCGGCCTGACGTCGGCAGGTGCAGATGTCATGTTGCTGGGCCCGATGCCGACTCCGGCGATCGCGTACCTGACGCGTACCTTCCATGCTGAAGCCGGTATCGTGATCAGTGCCTCGCACAATCCTCATGATGACAACGGTATCAAGTTCTTCTCGGGCAAAGGCACCAAGCTGCCGGATGAACTCGAGTTGATGATTGAAGAGTTGCTCGATACCCCGATGACCGTGGTTGAGTCGAGCAAGATCGGTAAAGTGTCGCGCATCAACGATGCCTCTGGCCGCTACATCGAATTCTGCAAAAGCAGCGTCCCGACCGGCACCAGCTTCGCTGGCCTGAAAATCGTGGTCGACTGCGCCCACGGTGCGACCTACAAGGTTGCGCCGAGCGTGTTCCGTGAATTGGGTGCAGAGGTCATTGTGCTGTCCGCTCAGCCTAACGGCCTGAACATCAATGACAATTGCGGTTCGACCCATATGGGACAATTGCAGGCTGCCGTATTGGCCGAGCATGCCGATCTGGGTATCGCCTTCGACGGCGATGGTGATCGCGTCTTGATGGTCGATCACACGGGTGCCGTTGTTGATGGTGATGAGTTGCTGTACATCATTGCCCGCGATCTGCATGAGCGTAACAAGCTGCAAGGTGGCGTCGTCGGCACGTTGATGAGTAACCTGGGGCTGGAGCTTGCGCTGGCTGACCTGTCGATTCCTTTTGTGCGCGCCAACGTTGGCGACCGTTATGTGATCGCTGAGTTGCTGGAGCGTAACTGGCTGGTCGGCGGTGAGAACTCGGGTCATATCGTCTGCTTCAATCACACCACGACGGGTGATGCGATCATCGCTGCATTGCAGGTGCTGATGGCGCTGAAGTCTCGTGCTGAAGGTCTCGCGCAGTCTCGTCAGGCGTTGCGCAAGTGCCCTCAGGTGCTGATCAATGTCCGGTTCGGTGGGGGTGCGAGCCCGCTCGACCATCCGGCGGTCAAGGAAGCCAGCGATCGTGTTACCCAGGCGATGGCCGGTCGCGGACGCGTACTGTTGCGCAAGTCCGGGACAGAGCCATTGGTGCGGGTGATGGTCGAAGGCGAGGACGAAACACAGGTTCGTGGTTACGCCGAAGAGCTGGCAAAACTGGTTACTGAAGTTTCTGCCTGAATTCGGCTTGCCAGCCATGATTGTGTTGGGTAACATCTGCGCCCACTTTGACCGACGAGGTACAGCATGCGTCGCCCTATGGTAGCTGGTAACTGGAAGATGCACGGTACCCGCGCCAGCGTCGCTGAGCTGATCAATGGCCTTCGTCATCTGGCCTTGCCGAGCGGTGTTGATGTAGCGGTATTCCCGCCTTGCTTGCATATCAATCAAGTGATTGATGGTTTGAAAGGTCAGTCGATTTTGGTCGGCGCGCAGAACTCTGCGGTGGAATCCATGCAAGGTGCGTTGACCGGTGAAGTTGCGCCGAGTCAGTTGGTGGATGCAGGGTGTTCCCTGGTACTTGTCGGGCATTCCGAGCGCCGCCAGATTATGGGCGAGCAGGACGGCATGCTGAATCGCAAGTTCGCAGCGGCACAGGCATGTGGCTTGATTCCGGTGTTGTGCATAGGGGAAACCCTTGAGCAGCGTGAAGCCGGGAAAACTCTTGAGGTTGTCGGGCGTCAGCTTGGCAGTATCATAGAGGAGCTGGGTGTTGGTGCCTTTGCCAATGCAGTAATTGCTTACGAGCCGGTCTGGGCCATTGGCACCGGGCTGACTGCTTCGCCGCAACAGGCGCAGGATGTGCACGCAGCCATTCGCGCTCAGTTGGCGGCAGAGAATTCTGAAATCGCACAAGGTGTGCGACTTCTATACGGCGGCAGCGTGAAGGCGGCCAATGCGGTCGAACTGTTCGGCATGCCGGATATCGATGGGGGGCTCATTGGTGGAGCTTCCCTGAATGCAGATGAGTTCGGTGCGATTTGTCGCGCCGCGGGAAACTGAAAAAATGCTGGAAACAGTCGTAGTCGTTTTTCATCTGCTGGGTGCATTGGGCGTAGTTGCTCTGGTATTGCTTCAGCAGGGTAAAGGTGCGGATGCTGGCGCGTCTTTCGGTGCAGGTGCTTCAAATACTGTGTTCGGAAGCCAAGGTTCCTCTACCTTTCTTAGTAAGTTTACTGCTATACTTGCCGCCGGTTTCTTCATAACCAGCTTGGGGTTAGGTTACTTTGCTAAAGAGAAGGCTCACCAGCTGACTCAAGTAGGTTTGCCAAACCCAGCAGTGTTGGAAGTTCCAAAGCAACAACAACCGGCTTCTGATGATGTCCCGGTGCTTCAAGAGCAAAAGTCGGCTACTCCAGCGACTGACGTGCCTCCAGCTCAAGAGCAGAAGTAAGAAGAGTTTCAAACGTAGTATTGCCGAGGTGGTGGAATTGGTAGACACGCAACCTTGAGGTGGTTGTGCCCATAGGGTGTAGGGGTTCGAGTCCCCTTCTCGGTACCAATTATCAGGAGAGCCCGCTGTTGCGGGCTTTCTTGTAGGTGGAAGGTTACATTGACCCTGTCAGGGATCGGTCGTATACTTCCGCCCCAGCTTTGTCGCGGGGTGGAGCAGTCTGGTAGCTCGTCGGGCTCATAACCCGAAGGTCGTCGGTTCAAATCCGGCCCCCGCAACCAGTTTAAGGAGCCCCTTTTAAGGGGCTTTTTGTTAGCTGGATACTTTCTACGCCGCTGTTCGACGGCGTTTCAAGGATGGGCGTTTCGCCCATTTTTTTATTTTGCATAGCATGCACATACATGCACGAGGGGGTTCAGGTGTCGAGCAAGCTAGAAGAGTTGCAGGCCTTGTTGGCCCCGGTGGTCGTGGCCCTAGGCTATGAATGCTGGGGTATTGAGTTTTCGGCTCAAGGTCGCCACTCAATGTTGCGCGTTTATATTGATAAGGAAGGCGGCGTGCTGGTGGACGATTGTGCCATCGTCAGCCGTCAGATCAGCGGTGTCCTGGATGTTGAAGATCCAATCGCCGTTGAATACACCCTTGAAGTTTCCTCGCCTGGCATGGAACGCCCGCTGTTCACTATTGAGCAGTTTGCAAAATTTGCCGGTGAACAAGTGAAGATCAAGCTGCGCTCGCCCTTTGAAGGACGACGCAACTTTCAGGGCCTTCTGCGCGGTGTAGAAGAGCAGGACGTCGTGGTGCAGGTAGAAGACCATGAGTTCCTGTTGCCGATCGATATGATCGACAAGGCCAACATTATTCCCAGTTTTGACTGAGACGCGGATCCCGCGGATCCAATGGCTTGCGAAAGGCGAGGCGTACGATGAGCAAAGAAGTACTGCTGGTTGTTGAGTCGGTATCCAATGAAAAGGGCGTACCGGCAAACGTAATTTTTGAAGCGCTGGAGCTGGCTCTGGCCACTGCTACCAAAAAGCGTTTTGAGGACGAAGTCGATCTGCGTGTGGAAATCAATCGCCACACCGGCGCTTACGAGACTTTCCGTCGCTGGACGGTCGTCGAAGAAGCAGACCTGGACGATCCGGCCATCGAAACCTGGCCGAGCAAGGTTGCCGAAACGCATCCTGGCGCCAAAGTTGGTGATGTAGTCGAAGAAAAGATCGAATCCATCGAGTTCGGCCGCATCGCTGCACAGACAGCCAAGCAAGTCATCGTGCAGAAAGTGCGCGAAGCCGAGCGCGCTCAAGTCGTTGATGCCTATCGCGAGCGCCTGGGGGAAATCATCTCCGGCACCGTGAAAAAAGTCACCCGCGACAACGTGATCGTCGACTTGGGCAATAACGCTGAAGCGTTGCTGGCCCGTGAAGACATCATCTCTCGCGAAACTTTCCGGGTTGGCGTGCGTTTGCGTGCGCTGCTCAAGGAAATCCGCACCGAGAACCGCGGCCCGCAGCTGATCCTGTCGCGTACCGCGCCGGAAATGCTGATCGAGTTGTTCCGCATCGAAGTGCCGGAAATTGCTGAAGGCCTGATCGAAGTAATGGCTGCGTCCCGTGATCCGGGTTCGCGCGCCAAGATCGCGGTCCGCTCCAAGGACAAACGCATTGACCCGCAAGGCGCTTGCATCGGTATGCGCGGTTCGCGCGTCCAGGCAGTGTCGGGTGAGTTGGGCGGTGAGCGTGTGGACATCGTTCTGTGGGACGACAACCCGGCTCAGTTCGTGATCAATGCAATGTCGCCGGCTGAAGTGGCGGCAATTATCGTTGACGAAGATGCCCATGCAATGGACATCGCCGTTGGCGCAGACAATCTGGCTCAGGCCATCGGTCGTGGTGGTCAGAACGTGCGTCTGGCTAGCCAGTTGACTGGCTGGACCCTGAACGTGATGACCGAATCGGACATCCAGGCTAAGCAGCAAGCAGAAACCGGCGACATCCTGCGCAATTTCATTGACGAGCTGGAAGTCGATGAAGACCTGGCACAGGTGCTGGTAGATGAAGGCTTCACCAGCCTGGAAGAGATTGCCTACGTACCGTTGGAAGAAATGCTCAACATCGACGGCTTTGACGAAGAAACCGTCAACGAGCTTCGCGCTCGCGCCAAGGATCGTTTGTTGACCAAAGCCATCGCTACTGAGGAAAAGCTGGCAGACGCCCATCCGGCCGAAGACCTGCTCTCGCTTGAGGGTATGGACAAGGATTTGGCGATGGAACTGGCGGTGCGCGGCGTAATTACCCGCGAAGACCTGGCCGAGCAGTCTATTGACGATCTGCTCGACATCGACGGCATTGACGATGATCGTGCCGGCAAGTTGATCATGGCCGCCCGAGCCCACTGGTTCGAGTAATTAGGCGCGGCCTGAGGAGAGAAGTGCATGACGCAAGTCACGGTGAAACAACTGGCCGATGAGGTCAAAACACCGGTAGAGCGCCTGTTGCAGCAGATGCGTGAGGCAGGTCTGCCGCACACCGCCGCCGAAGAACATGTGACTGACAGTGAGAAGCAATCTTTGCTGACTCACTTGAAAAGCAGCCACAAGGCGAAAGTGGAAGAACCACGCAAGATTACACTGCAGCGTAAAACCACCAGCACCCTGCGTGTTGCTGGCAGCAAAAGCATCAGTGTTGAAGTGCGTAAAAAGAAAGTTTTCGTACAGCGCAGCCCGGAAGAAATCGAAGCCGAGCGCAAACGCGAACTGGAAGAACGTCGCGCAGTAGAAAATGCTGCTCGTCAGAAGGCTGAAGAAGAAGCCAAGCGTCGCACCGAAGAAGAAGCGCGTCGCCAGCCTGCTGCTGCGCAATCCGCTACTAATGACGCTGTTGCAGCACCTGCTGCAGTTGCCGAACCAGTACGTGAAAGCGCACCGGTTGTGGCGGCTGCTCCAGCGCCGTCTGCCGACGTTCGCAACAAGCAGAACGAACAGCGCCGTCCGGACAAACCACGGGCCGACGATAACAATCGTCGTGGCAGTGGCGATGGTGAGCGCAAAAACGCTCCGCATCGTGCTTCGGTCAAGGAAAAAGCGCCTGCTCCGCGTGTTGCCCCACGTACCACCGACGAAGAAAGCGATGGCTTCCGTCGTGGTGGTCGCGGCAAGGCCAAGCTGAAAAAGCGCAACGCCCACGGTTTCCAGAGCCCAACCGGCCCTGTCGTGCGTGATGTGCAGATCGGCGAGACCATCACTGTTGGCGATCTCGCCAATCAGATGTCGGTCAAGGCTGCTGAAATCATCAAGTTCATGTTCAAACTGGGTACTCCAGCGACCATCAACCAGGTGCTTGATCAGGAAACTGCTCAACTGGTAGCCGAAGAACTGGGCCACAAAGTGACCCTGGTCAGCGACACCGCCCTGGAAGATTCCCTGGCCGAGTCCCTGAAGTTTGAAGGTGAGACATTCTCCCGTGCGCCAGTCGTGACCGTAATGGGCCACGTTGACCACGGTAAGACGTCGCTGCTCGACTATATCCGTCGTGCCAAAGTAGCTGCTGGCGAAGCCGGCGGTATCACCCAGCACATCGGTGCGTACCACGTTGAAACCGAACGCGGCATGGTCACCTTCCTCGACACTCCTGGTCACGCCGCGTTTACCGCAATGCGTGCCCGTGGTGCCAAGGCGACTGACATCGTGATCCTGGTCGTTGCAGCGGACGACGGCGTAATGCCGCAGACCATTGAAGCGGTCCAGCACGCCAAGGCTGCCGGTGTTCCACTGGTTGTTGCAGTGAACAAAATCGACAAGCCGGGCGCTGATCTCGATCGCATTCGTAGCGAACTGTCGGTTCACGGTGTGACTTCGGAAGAGTGGGGCGGCGACACCCCGTTCGTATCGGTTTCGGCGAAAGTCGGTACCGGCGTGGACGAGTTGCTCGAAGCTGTTCTGCTGCAAGCTGAAGTTCTTGAACTGAAAGCAACGCCTTCGGCTCCTGGCCGTGGTGTCGTGGTTGAATCGCGTCTCGACAAAGGTCGTGGCCCGGTTGCAACCGTTCTGGTTCAAGACGGTACCCTGCGCCAAGGCGACATGGTGCTGGTCGGTTCGAACTATGGCCGTGTACGTGCCATGCTCGACGAGAACGGCAAGCCAATCAAGGAAGCCGGTCCTTCCATCCCTGTCGAGATCCTCGGCCTGGACGGTACCCCGGACGCTGGCGACGAGATGAGCGTGCTGTCGGACGAGAAGAAAGCCCGTGAAGTGGCTCTGTTCCGTCAAGGCAAGTTCCGCGAAGTCAAACTGGCTCGCGCTCACGCCGGCAAGCTGGAAAACATCTTCGAAAACATGGGTCAGGCAGAGAAGAAGACGCTCAACATCGTCCTCAAATCCGACGTCCGTGGTTCGCTGGAAGCGTTGAACGGTGCCTTGAACGGCCTGGGTAACGACGAAGTGCAAGTGCGTGTTGTCGGTGGCGGTGTCGGTGGTATCACCGAATCCGACGCCAACCTGGCACTGGCCTCCAACGCTGTACTGTTTGGCTTCAACGTGCGTGCCGATGCTGGCGCTCGCAAGATCGTCGAGCAGGAAGGTCTGGATATGCGTTACTACAACGTGATCTACGACATCATCGAAGACGTCAAGAAAGCCCTCACCGGTATGCTGGGCAGCGATGTTCGCGAGAACATCCTGGGTATCGCTGAAGTGCGTGACGTGTTCCGTTCGCCGAAGTTCGGTGCGATCGCCGGTTGCATGGTTATCGAAGGTGTTGTTCACCGTAACCGTCCAATCCGTGTACTGCGTGAAGACATCGTTATCTTCGAAGGCGAGCTGGAATCCCTGCGCCGCTTCAAGGATGACGCTTCCGAAGTACGTGCCGGCATGGAATGCGGTATCGGCGTGAAGAGCTACAACGACGTCAAAGTCGGTGACAAGATCGAAGTCTTCGAGAAGGTTCAGGTTGCTCGCAGCCTCTAACTCGCGCACTTCAAGGGCCACGATGAGCCGCTGCATGCAGATGCGCGGCACAGCGTCAGGACTCTAAACGCAACGCCCGGTCTGGCTTTTGTCAGGCCGGGCGTTTGCCGCTTTCAGACCCTTCGGGTTTCGCCGTGGGGCAGTAACAGGTAACAAGACATGGCAAAAGAATACAGCCGTACCCAACGTATCGGCGATCAGATGCAGCGTGAGCTGGCACAGCTGATCCGTCGTGAAGTCAAAGACCCGCGCGTCGGCCTGGTCACCATTACCGCTGTTGAAGTCAGCCGTGACGTCGGTCACGCCAAGATCTTCATCACTGTGATGGGGCAGGACAACGCCGAAGACATCGCGCAAAGCATCAAGGTGCTCAACTCCGCCGCCGGTTTCCTGCGCATGCAGTTGGCCCGCGAAATGAAGTTGCGCAGCGTTCCTCAGTTGCACTTCCACTACGACGAAAGCGTCGTGCGTGGTGCGCACCTGTCGGCCCTGATCGAGCGTGCGGTGGCTGAAGATAATCAGCACCCGGTTGCGGCTGAAGCCGAAGACACCAAGGAGTAATCGGTGGCTCAGGTCAAACGTATCCGTCGTAATGTCAGCGGCATCATTCTGCTCGACAAGCCGCTGGGGTTTACCTCCAACGCCGCGTTGCAGAAGGTTCGCTGGTTGCTGAACGCCGAGAAGGCCGGACATACCGGCAGTCTCGATCCGCTGGCCACCGGCGTGTTGCCGCTGTGCTTCGGAGAGGCCACCAAGTTTTCGCAATACCTGCTCGATTCGGACAAGGGTTACGAAACCTTGGCGCAACTGGGCAAGACCACCACCACGGCGGATGCCGAGGGTGAAGTTTTGCAGGAGCGTCCGGTGACCGTTGGTCGCGCCGATGTCGAAGCCGTACTGCCGAAATTTCGTGGGCAAATCAGTCAGATACCGCCGATGTACTCGGCACTCAAGCGTGATGGCCAGCCGTTGTACAAGTTGGCCCGTGCGGGCGAAGTAGTGGAGCGCGAACCGCGTTCTGTTACTATTGCGCGCTTGGAATTGCTGGCCTTTGAGGGTGATACTGCGCGGCTTGCGGTGGATTGCAGCAAAGGCACCTATATTCGCACCCTGGTGGAGGATATCGGTGAGCAACTCGGTTGTGGCGCTTACGTAGCTGAATTGCGACGTACCCAGGCCGGGCCTTTCACGCTGGCGCAGACGGTCACGCTTGAAGAGTTGGAAGCCGTACACGCCGAAGGCGGCAACGAAGCGGTCGACCGCTTCCTGATGCCATCGGACAGCGGCCTGCTGGATTGGCCACTGTTGCAGTTCTCGGAGCACAGCACGTTCTACTGGCTCAACGGCCAACCGGTACGTGCCCCCGATGCACCGAAGTTCGGCATGGTACGGGTACAGGATCACAATGGTCGCTTCATCGGTATCGGTGAAGTGAGCGAAGACGGGCGCATCGCGCCACGTCGACTGATTCGGTCAGAATGACCGGACGAGGGTGGCTGTCAACAGGCACGGTCACTACTCATTTATAGATACAGGGATTTGTCCCTGGCCTGTTGAAGCTGTTTCTTTGAAACAGTTTCCTGATAAAAGGATTGCCTCATGGCTCTCGACGTTCAAGAAAAAGCTCAAATCGTAGCTGACTACCAGCAAGCTGTTGGTGACACTGGTTCGCCAGAAGTGCAAGTTGCACTGCTGACCCACAACATCAACAAGCTGCAAGGTCACTTCAAGGCCAACGGTAAAGATCACCACTCCCGTCGTGGTCTGATCCGCATGGTTAACCAGCGTCGTAAGCTGCTGGACTACCTGAAAGGCAAGGATCTGGGTCGTTATCAGGCTCTGATCGGTCGCCTGGGTCTGCGTCGCTAATAAGCGATTGCGCTAGAGGTTGGTTGTCTGTCGTGCGTCAGCGGGTTTCCCGCTGGCGCATGGCAGGCTCCCAGCCTCAAGTTTTATCTGGACACACGTTTTACCCTGGACAGGCGTTGGGCCGATTCCCGACATTGCCCAAGAATTTCGCAAGAAGACAAGTTCCCCAAGAGCCACAAAAGAAGGTAGGACACCGTGAACCCGGTAATCAAAAAATTCCAGTTCGGTCAGTCGACCGTTACCCTCGAGACTGGCCGTATCGCCCGTCAGGCCTCCGGCGCAGTATTGGTCACCGTCGACGACGACGTCAGCGTATTGGTGACCGTAGTCGGTGCCAAACAAGCTGATCCAGGCAAGGGCTTCTTCCCTCTGTCCGTTCACTACCAGGAAAAGACTTACGCTGCCGGTAAGATCCCTGGCGGTTTCTTCAAGCGCGAAGGCCGTCCTTCCGAGAAAGAAACCCTGACTTCCCGACTGATCGACCGTCCGATTCGTCCGCTGTTCCCAGAAGGCTTCATGAACGAAGTGCAGGTTGTCTGCACCGTCGTTTCCACCAGCAAGAAAACCGATCCGGACATCGCTGCGATGATCGGTACCTCGGCTGCCCTGGCCATCTCCGGCATTCCTTTCGATGGCCCTATCGGCTGTGCACGCGTTGCGTTCCACGAAAGCACCGGCTATCTGCTGAACCCGACTTACGAACAACAGAAAGCTTCGAGCCTGGACATGGTCGTTGCCGGCACTTCGGAAGCCGTGTTGATGGTTGAATCGGAAGCCAAAGAGCTGACCGAAGACCAGATGCTGGGCGCGGTACTGTTTGCTCACGACGAGTTCCAGGTTGTGATCAACGCCGTTAAAGAACTGGCTGCCGAAGCGGCCAAGCCAACCTGGACCTGGACTCCACAGCCAGAAGCCACCGCTCTGCTGGGCGCCATCCGTGCCGAGTTCGGCGACGCGATTTCCCAGGCTTACACCATCACCATCAAGGCCGACCGTTACGCTCGCCTGGGTGAGCTGAAAGACCAGGTTGTTGCCAAGCTGTCCGGTGAAGAAGGCCAGCCTTCTTCCAGCGAAGTCAAAGCGGCTTTCGGCGAAATCGAATACCGCACCGTTCGCGAAAACATCGTAAACGGCAAGCCACGTATCGACGGCCGCGACACCAAGACCGTACGTCCGCTGAACATCGAAGTCGGTGTTCTGCCAAAGACCCACGGTTCGGCACTGTTCACCCGTGGCGAAACCCAGGCTCTGGTTGTTGCAACACTGGGCACCGCCCGTGACGCACAACTGCTGGACACCCTGGAAGGCGAGAAAAAAGACCCGTTCATGCTGCACTACAACTTCCCTCCGTTCTCGGTAGGTGAGTGTGGTCGCATGGGTGGCGCTGGTCGTCGCGAAATCGGTCACGGCCGTCTGGCCCGTCGTTCGATTGCAGCCATGCTGCCTGCTGCTGACGTGTTCCCGTACACCATCCGTGTTGTGTCGGAAATCACCGAGTCCAACGGTTCGAGCTCCATGGCTTCGGTCTGCGGCGCTTCCCTGGCCCTGATGGACGCTGGCGTTCCGATGAAGGCACCGGTTGCCGGTATCGCCATGGGTCTGGTTAAAGAAGGCGAGAAGTTCGCCATCCTGACCGACATCCTGGGTGACGAAGACCACCTGGGCGACATGGACTTCAAAGTAGCGGGTACCGCCAAAGGTGTTACCGCGCTGCAGATGGACATCAAGATCAAAGGCATCACCGAAGAAATCATGGAGATCGCTCTGGGCCAAGCCCTGGAAGCGCGCCTGAACATCCTCGGTCAGATGAACCAGATCATTGGCCAGTCGCGTACCGAACTGTCGGAAAACGCTCCGACCATGATCGCGATGAAAATCGACACCGACAAAATCCGTGATGTTATCGGTAAAGGCGGCGCGACCATTCGTGCGATCTGTGAAGAGACCAAGGCTTCGATCGACATCGAAGACGACGGCTCGATCAAGATCTTCGGCGAAACCAAAGAAGCGGCTGAAGCTGCACGTCAGCGCGTTCTGGGCATCACCGCAGAAGCTGAAATCGGCAAGATCTACGTGGGTAAGGTTGAGCGCATCGTCGACTTCGGCGCATTCGTCAACATCCTGCCGGGCAAGGACGGTCTGGTTCACATCTCCATGCTGAGCGACGCTCGCGTAGAGAAAGTGACCGACATTCTGAAAGAAGGCCAGGAAGTGGAAGTACTGGTACTGGACGTGGACAACCGCGGCCGTATCAAGCTGTCCATCAAAGACGTAGCAGCAGCCAAGGCATCGGGCGTTTAATCAACCCCCAGGTCTGACCGCTTCAACGTTATGAAAAATGCCCCGCAGTGAAAGCTGCGGGGCATTTTTTTGTCTGTGAAACAGCGCATGAAGTTGCTGAGGCTTAAACCCGGTGCTAGGTTTAGCCCACCGCCCGTGTAGCTCAGCCGGTAGAGCAGCGCACTCGTAACGCGAAGGTCGCAGGTTCGATTCCTGTCTCGGGCACCATCCCCTTTTATTTCACCTTTCTGCTCAGATCATCCACGGTCCGTTTGAGCTGATCCATCTGGCTGTTCTGGGCGCTGACGTCTCGCTTCAGACTGGACAGGTCACTGGAGCTTGAACTGGAACTCGATCCGGCGCTGCGCTTGAGGTCTTCCACCTGGCTGGCAAGCCTTTTCAAATCGTTTTGCTGTTCGTTGACCGTGCGCTTGAGGTCGCTGACTTCGCTGGAGCTGGAGCTGGAACTTGAACTGGAGTTCGAGCTGCCGCTGCGTTTGAGATCGTCCATCTGGCTGGCAAGTTTTTTCAGGTTGTTGTCCTGATCGCTCACGGTGCGCTTGAGTTTGTCCACTTCGCTGGTGTTGGCGTTGGAGCTGGACCCGCTATTGCGTTTGAGTTCGTCCACTGCTTTGGCGAGGTTTACCAGCCCGGTGTTCTGCTCGCTGACCGTGCGCTTGAGTTTGTCCACTTCGCTGGCGTTGGTGTTGGAACTCGATCCGTTGTTGCGCTTGAGTTCTTCAATGAGTCGCGCCTGTTCGCTGACGGTTTTTTTCAGCGCTTCCATATCGGCCGTATTGGTTTTGACGACGCGTTGCAGACCTTCCACGTCATCCGCACTGACGTTGGATTTGGCCATCACGTAGGTGCCGTAATAGTTGTGGTAGGCGAGGAATTTGTCGGAAGAAGAAGCGCTGTCGGATTTGTATTCCAGATCGGCCTGAGCTGTAACGGGCAGTGCCAGGCTGCCAAGAAGAAGGGCGGCCATGCCGGTTGCAGACAGAGTAGACGCAAGCTTTGGAAAATTACGCATCACCAGGTTCCTTGTGAAGTGCCTAGATGGCACATCGCTATGACTTTGCCTTTTGAATGTTGTTCCTGGGTAGTACGGAAAAATTCACAGAAAGTCTGCTCGACGGTTTTTTTTGTTGATTTGATGTAAAAGTCCGTATAAATCGTCGAACAAACGTCCTATATTCGGACCCTGCACACGTACCACCTTGCAGTTTTCAGATGATCCCCGAATGGTTCTGAAGGCCAGACAAACCGGGCTTCAAACGGTTTTTTGCGTCAGAGAGATCCTTGATGATCCAGATCCATCTTCCATTCCCCAGATCAGCGAGAACGACATGAACGTTAAAGAATTGACCCAAGAAGCCAGACACGAAGAAGCACTGAAAAAGTACTTGCTGGAATCGCCCCAGCTAGCCGAAGAGATCAAGGACCTGCCAGCCGACGATCAGAAAGACCAGATCCAGTGGGCGTTCGAGGATGAGGCGGAATCCCAGGGCTTGCAGCCGTGGGAGCTGACGCTCAAGTACACCTCGACCCCGGAAGAGTTCGAGGCTGCGCGCCTTGTACTGCACAAAGAGGCGGCCGAGGTCTTGGGCGTCGAATGGGAAGAGTACTGCGAGATGAACAATCTGGTGGTCTGAGAAAAACGCCAGCCTCATGGGGCTGGCGTTTTTCATTCAGCCTGGTGTGCTCAGAGGCTTAAACGCATCGACAGATCGACAGCCTTCACATCCTTGGTCATCGCGCCGATCGAAATGTAATCCACTCCGGTCTCGGCAATCGGCAGCAACGTGCTTTCGTTGATACCGCCGCTGGCCTCCAGTTTCGCCTTGCCGCCGTTCAGGCGCACTGCCTCGCGCATGTCATCCAGGCTCAGCTCGTCAAGCATGATGATGTCAGCACCTGCTGCCAGGGCTTCTTTCAATTCTTCCAGGCTTTCCACTTCAATCTCGACCGGCTTGCCCGGGGCGATCTTGTGGGCGGCGTTGATGGCCTCGGGAATGCCACCACTGGCAGCGATATGGTTTTCCTTGATCAGGAAGGCGTCGTAGAGGCCGATGCGGTGATTGTGGCAGCCGCCGCAGGTCACGGCGTACTTTTGCGCCAGGCGCAGGCCAGGCAGGGTTTTGCGGGTATCGAGCAACTTCACCTGAGTCTGGGCAACGAAATCCGCCAGGTACTGCGCGCGCGTGGCCACGCCCGAAAGCAATTGCAGGAAGTTCAGTGCACAGCGTTCGCCGGACAGCAGCGAACGTGCCGGGCCTTCCAGATGAAACAGCGCTTGATTGGGTTTGACCCGTTCGCCGTCACGCACCTGCCAGTGCACCGCAACCCGAGGGTCCAGTTGCCGGAAAACCGCATCGACCCAGGCCGTGCCGGCGATGACAGCGGCGTCGCGGGTGATGATGGTCGCTTTGGCCAGGCGTTCGGCGGGGATCAGTTGCGCGGTGATGTCGCCGCTGCCGATGTCTTCGAGCAACGCACGGCGCACGTTGGCTTCGATTTCGGCGGTCAAGTCGGCGAGACGTAGATTCGGCATAACGGGCTCCACAAACAAAGTGGTCCGATTATAGGGCTATGGCGCGAAGCAACCCAAGGCATCAGAGGCGTCTCGTCGCTTGCAAACCTGCATTTGGTCGATTCATTTGAGTCATCGGCACAACGGCGGCGTCTTCCAGAAGCGTCTAATTCAATGGCAGGCACAGAGTCTGCTGGTACATCGGACACCTTTTGCAGATAATCCGCCTTGCTTTTGACGTCATGGCTTTGACGTAAATCTTGGATTCTCGACTATTCGAAGAATCACCGCTTCTGGAGGCCTGGATGCACAACGACGGGAATGTAGTGCCTTTGCGCAAGGCGGCTACCGATCAGGCGACACAATCGCCACTCGCCCGCCTGCCTGTGATTCTGCTTCAGGTTCGCGACAAGGCCACTCAACAGCTACGGCATGGTTTACAGGCGCTGTTCGATAACGCTGACGATACGCTATTCGAAATGGCCGATCGGGCGCGCAGCGATGTTGAACAGAACCTCTTTTTCGAAGCCATGCGCGACTTGCGACTCAAGCGAAAAAGCATTGAACGCGGTTTTCTCGAGCAATTCTTTTCGGCATTTGTCAGCCTCTCTCATTACGACAGCACTCGGTCGGCCTTGCCTCAGGCATTGGCGCTCGACACCGATGCATTACCCAGTGACGAACTTGAGCGCAGCATCGCGGTGGAGGCCATGGTCGGCAAAGTGCTGAACCGCGACGGTTTCGCCCTCGACCAACTGACGGCCCGGCTCGGTGCGCTCTTGGACAAAGACCTGGACGATGAGCACAACCCGTTGGGGCCGGCGATGCTCTGTGAGTATTTCTTGCAGGCCGGGCGCAACCTCGGGGTGGAGATCAAGGTCAAGCTGATCATCCTCAAGCTGTTCGACCGTTATGTGCTCAGCAGCGCTGATCAGCTGTATGCCGAAGCGAATCAGTTGCTCATTTCGACCGGTGTTTTGCCAGACCTCAAGCCCGCCCCCATGCGTCGTTACACCGATCATGCGACGGCCAGTGCCTATGCCGAGCCGATGGAAGCCCCCGGGCATCCAGGCAACACGCTCCTCGATGAGGGCGTTCATGAAGTCTTCACCGCGCTGCAGGCGTTGCTGCTGCACGTACGCGGCAGCGTGGCGCCGACCCTGGAGGCCAGTGCCCAGACACAACCCATTTCCACCCGCGACCTGTTGCGCATGCTCTCGCACTTGCAGCAATACGTGCCGGCGCTGACGCTGCAGGACGATTTCGATTTGCGTAACCAGCTCGAACAACTGCTGACCCGTGTCAGCGTCAAGAGTGGCAAGTCGCGCGTGGTCGACGGTGCCGACGAGGACGTGATCAATCTGATCGCCATGCTCTTTGAATGCATCCTCGATGACCGCAACCTGCCGGATTCCCTCAAGGCGTTGATTGGTCGTCTACAAATTCCGATGCTCAAAGTCGCGGTGCTCGACAAGAGCTTCTTCAGCCGCACCAGTCATCCGGCTCGGCGTCTGCTCAACGAAATCGCCGCAGCCGCCATGGGCTGGGGCGAGTGCGATGACCATGAGCGAGACAGCCTGTACCTGCGCATCGAGCAGGTCGTACAGCGCCTGTTGAACGACTTTGTCGACGACCCGGCGATTTTTTCCGAATTGCTGGCCGATTTTCTCGCCTTTACCAGCGACGAGCGCCGGCGCAGTGAGCTGCTGGAGCAGCGCACCCGTGACGCCGAAGAAGGCCGCGCCAAGACTGAGTTGGCGCGCCAGCATGTCGAGCAGGCGCTCAATCAGGCGTTATTGGGCAAAGTGCTGCCGAAAGCGGTGGTGGCCTTCGTCCAGCAAGCCTGGAGCAAAGTGCTGTTGTTGACCTGCCTCAAGCACGGCGAGCACTCCACGGAGTGGCACGCCGATGTGCAGACCATGGAGCAATTGATCTGGAGCGTGCAGCGTCATGACGACCCTGATGCGGGTATGCGTTTGTTGGCACTGGTGCCTGGATTGCTGAAGTCCCTGCGCGACGGGCTGAGCAGCTCGGCATTCGACCCGTTCGCCACCAGTGAGTTTTTCAGTGGGCTGGAAACCTTGCATCTTCAGTTGTTTGAACGCCCGGGGCACGCCGTCGAACAGCCCGTGGAGGCGCCGATGATGGTCCAGGTGCTGGAGGAAATCGTGCTGCGCAGTGCTGGCGAAGGACCGGACGATGGCGTATCGGTGCGCTTGCCGGCGGACGATCCGGGCTTGCTTCAGGTCGTTCAATTGCGTCTGGGCGCCTGGGTCGAGTTTCAGGAGGACGAGGAAAACACTCTGCGTTGCAAGCTGGCGGCGATTATCGAAGCCCCCGCAAAATATATTTTCGTCGACCGCACCGGGATGAAGGTGCTGGAGCGCAGTCGAATCGGCCTGGCCCTGGAATTTCGTCGCGGCGCGGTCCGGGCGCTTGACGACACCTTGCTGTTCGACCGGGCTCTGGAGTCGGTGCTTGGCAACCTGCGGCGTCTCAATCGCGGCAAGTGATCGCGCCCCGAGGGCCTATCGCGGCATACTGGGGGCCACACAGTCGTCGTTGAAGGAACCTGTATGCAGTTGGACCCCGCGAGCGGTTGGTGTCAGGGCGTGCGCTTGTGCCCCTCGCCCAATTTCAATGCGCGCCCCACGGGCGAAATTTCCCTGCTGGTGATCCACAACATCAGCCTGCCGCCTGCGCAGTTTCTCACTGGCAAGGTGCAGGAATTTTTCCAGAATCGCCTGGATGTCACGGAGCACCCCTACTTTGAAGGGATTGCCGACCTGCGGGTGTCTGCGCACTTTCTGATTGAACGTGACGGCACTGTCACTCAGTTTGTCTCCTGTCTTGAGCGTGCCTGGCACGCCGGTGTATCGATTTTCGAGGGACGGGAAACCTGTAATGATTTTTCCCTGGGGATTGAATTGGAAGGCACGGATGAGCTGCCGTTCACCGATGCTCAGTATCATGCGTTGACGGCGCTGACCCGCCAGCTGCAACGCACTTTCCCGGCCATCACTGCGCAGCGCATTTGTGGCCATAGCGACATCGCACCGGGACGCAAAACGGATCCGGGACCTGCGTTCGACTGGGCACGCTATCGCGCCGCCCTGGCAAAAGAGGAACAACAATGAGTTTTCTGGTGCTGCTGCTGGCTGTCTGGATCGAGAAGTTCTCGGCCCTGCGCCATCGGGTTCAACGTGATGGCGGCTGGATACGTGAACTGAACAAGCTTGAAGTCAGCCCGCGACTGATCAATCGGCCATGGCTGATCCTGGTGGTGCTGGTGTTGCTGCCCGTAGCGCTGCTGGGTTTGTTGTTGGTGGTGCTGGATCCGGTGGCTTACGGGTTGCTGGCATTGCCGGTGCACCTGCTGGTGGTGATTTACAGCTTGGGGCGTGGCGATTTGCTGGCCGGTCTCGGGCCATTTCGCGATGCCTGGCGCCGGGAAGATCTGCAAGCGGCGGCCCATGTGGCGAAACGCGACCTGGATATTTGCGCCGACAGCGGCGAACAACTGCTTGAACGGGTCCAGGGCCATTTGCTGTGGGAGGCTTATCAAAGCTTTTTCGCCGTAATCTTTTGGTACTTCGTGCTGGGACCGGTTGCCGGCCTCAGCTACCGACTGCTGGCGCTGGCTGAAGAGCACGGGCAGAATCCGGCCGTGGTCGAGCGTGCCGGCCAGTTGCGTCACGCGTTTGACTGGGTGCCTGTGCGCCTGCTGGCGGCCAGTTTCGCGCTGGTCGGCAACTTTGTGGCCGTCAGCCGGGTGATGTTGCACGAACTGCTGAACTGGAACATCAGCGCGGCCCAGTTGATCGAAAAAGTCGGACTGGTCGCCGGTGAAATCCCTGCACCAGTCGTCGGACCGGACGGCATCAACAGCCTGGACCGGATCTGGGAATTGCTGCTGCGTGCGGCGGTGCTCTGGTACGCCGGTTTTGCGCTGTGGACCGTCCTTCCCTGACACATCGATACCCGTAATCGTTGGCGCAAACTGCGTCAGCGGCTACGGGTACGCCCGCCCCTCGTTAACCTTAAGTTACAAAACCTCCCGTCGATTTAAGCTATACAGGCATAGCGCTCAATAGTGGCTATCTGCCGTAGCACTGCGCCTGCCAATAAAAATAAGAATTCAAAGGGAGACTTCCAGTGAAGAGCTTGCTCTATCCCGCCGTCGCGCTGATGAATCGCCTGAGCTTCGGTATGAAGTTCAGCCTGATCAGTGTGCTATTTCTCGTGCCGATGCTGGTGACCAACTTCTATCTGGTGCGCGATTCCTATCGTGAATTCCAGGGCACGCAGGTGGAATTGCAGAGCCTCGATCTGCTGGGCAGCAGCCTGACTCTGCGACGGGATCTGGAAACGCTGAACAACCTGGTGCAAATCAACGTCACCCTTGGCCAGTCCGGCAAGGCCGGCAACGTCGAATCTCAGATCAGCACTTTGGGACAGAGCGTGCTGACCCGTTTGCAGGGCATGACGGCGATGACCACCGATGCTGAGCAGATCGCGATTTTCGATGCCAAGCGCGACGAAATGATTGCCGCGTTCAAAGCCCAGCAAGCGGAAAATTCCCTGCAAAGCAAAAGCGGAATGATCGGAAAGTTGCTGGGCAGCGCGCAGATTTTCAGTCAGATCATCGCCAGTCAGGCCGGCCTGAGCCGCGACACTCAGAGCGACATGCGGCAACTGAGCGAACTCATTACCAACGTCACCCCACCCGTTACCCAGATCTTGGGCGATGGCCGCGCGATGGGTTCCTATTCGCTGGGTCAGGGCTTTCTCAATTCGTCGTCGAGCACGCGATTCGATGAGTTGCTGGCGCAGATCGAAAAGCTCCAGGGCGAATACGGTTTGAAGTTGCAGGACGCCATGGGCTCCAGCAAGGCCGCGCGCGAAACCCTGGCGGCCCTGGCCGATAGCAGTAAGGCTTCGCTGAAAAAGGCCAGTGAGTTGTTCGAAGAGCAAGTGGTGATGGCCGATACGCTCGATGCGCCGTGGCAGGGCTTTTACGATCAGGTCACAGGCCTGATGGACAAGACCTACCAACTCAATGAAGCCACCCTGAAATTTCTCGGCACTCAGTTGCAGCAGCGACTGGAGCAGAACCGCACCCACATGGTTATGCAGGCCGTGGCGTTGACGGTGGTGTTTGTGCTGATTTTTTACCTGTACGGCGGCTTCTACGCGTCGACCCGCACCACCCTCAAACGGCTTGGGGCGACGTTGGACAAAGTGGCGGCGGGCGATATGACTGTCACGTTCCGCGCAGAAAGCCGCGATGAACTCGGCGAATTGGGCGAGGTGTTCAACGGCACGGTGAAAAAAATCCACGACCTGATCGAGCGCGTAGGGCAAACCGTCAATGAGGTCGAGCGCCAGGCTGGGCAGGTCGAAAGTGTCTCTGCTCGAAGCAACCAGGCCGTGGCGGGGCAGCGCTCGCAGATCGAGCAGGTCGCCACCGCCATGAACCAGATGTCGGCGACCTCGCTTGAGGTGGCGCGCAGTGCCGCCGCGGCGGTCAGCAGTGCCCACAGCGTCAACGACGAGACCATCAGCGGCCGCGGGCTGGTGGAGTCCCAGCAGGGCAGCATCGCGCGGCTGGCCAGCGAGATCGACCAGTCGGTGCGGGTGGTCAATCAACTGGCCAGCGACAGCCAGTCCATCAGCCGTGTACTGGAAGTGATCAAGAGCATTGCCGAACAGACCAACCTTCTGGCCCTCAATGCCGCCATCGAAGCCGCACGCGCCGGCGAGCAGGGCCGTGGTTTTGCGGTGGTGGCCGATGAGGTGCGGACCCTGGCCAAGCGAACGCAGCAATCGACCGAGGAAATCGAGCAGATGATCGCCAAGCTGCACAGCGGTGTCGGCGCTGCCGTGAAAGCGATGGGCGTCAGCCACCAAATGGCCGATGGCACCGTCGGACAGTCGGAAAAAGTCCAGCAGGCGCTGGAAAACATTCTTGGCGCTGTCGGCATGATCGTCGACCAGAACCAGCAGATCGCGGCGGCGGTAGAGCAGCAGACTGCTGTTGCCCATGATATTGACCAGAACATCGTCGAGATCAATCGGGCCGGTGAGCGCACCGCTGAAGGCGCGCACCAGACGGAGGATGCCAGTCGCGCGTTGTCGGCTCAGGTGGTGGAGCTCAAGCAATTGATCAGCGCGTTCCGGGTGTGATTGCGCGCCGAACTTCAACGGTGGGAGCTGGCTCGCTCCCACCTTTTTTGTGTTGCGTCTGTAGTATTTTTTCCCTAATTAGGTCGGCAACTTCCTGATTTCCTGCAAGTTCTCTTTTTTTAGTCTTCAATGAAGGAAGATCAACCACTCTGACCCGCCCTGAGGAGGCTCGGTGATGTCATCTGCAACAATTGGAATCCAGGGGCGTTGCGCCCACTGTGAAACCACGCTTTTGCTCGAACCCTGGCAGCTCAACGCTATCGCGATCAACGAATCGTTCGCCTGTGCCCACTGCCATAAAGCGTTGAAATTGAGCGACCCGCATCAGATCAAACGCTTGAAGTCCGTCGACTCCCTGGCCATGTTGCGGGCAAGCACGCTGGTGACCGTGTGCACGGCATTGCTGGTGGCATTGGTGATGGAATGGATCAGGATAATCAGCGTGGTCGAACAGCTGAATTTTTCGCTGATTGCGATTCTGATCTATTTCGGTGTCGTGCAATTCGCTCGGCACAAGCAACACATGACGCTGATTCTGGAAGCCGCCAAGGCTCACGCCGACTGATCACCAGTTGAACAGCGCACAGGCATTGGCCGTGCTCGTCTCGGCCAATTGTTCGGGACTGATCGCCATGATGTGCGCCAGTGCCGAGCAGATTGCCGGCAGGTGCGCGGGGGAGTTGCGTTGACCGGGAAACATCACAGGCGCCATGTCCGGTGAATCGGTCTCCAGAACCACTGAATCCAGCGGCAAATCGGCGAGCACGCGGTGCATGCGCAACGCTTGAGGCCAGGTGGCCGCGCCACCGAGGCCGAGTTTGAACCCCAGCTTGATGTATTCGCGGGCTTCTTCCTTGCTACCGGCGAACGCGTGAATGATCCCTGCGCGTTTGAGCTTGAACCGCTTGAGCGTGGCAACCACTGCCGCATGGCTGCGTCGCACATGAATCAGCGCCGGAAGATTGAAGTCCGCCGCCAGTTGCAACTGCGCTTCGAACAACGCCTGCTGGCGCTCGCGATCCAGGGTTTCGATGAAGTAATCCAGGCCGATCTCGCCCACGGCGCACAATTGCCGATGGCCGGCGAGTCGGGTCAGCCAATCACCGAGCGCCGCTAAATCTTCAGGGCGATGATCGTCCAGATACACCGGGTGCAAGCCGAATGCCGCATACAGGTCAGGATCGCTTTGCACCAGATCCCAAACCCGCTGCCAGTTACCCTGGAACACCCCCAGCACCACCATCCGCCGCACCCCGAGGGCGCGACTTTCGGTCAGCAGCGCCGCGCGGTCTTCGTCGAAGTCCGGAAAATCCAGATGAGTGTGGCTGTCGATCAGCTCCACGGTTCAGTCCTGGCGAATACGTTGCTTGAAGGTCCGCGCAATGGCCTGCACGCCGGGTTGGTAATCGGACTGCTCGATGGCGGCCAGCGCCAGCGCCAGCGCTTTGTCGGCGATCAGTTGGTGCTGCTGGGCCATGGCGTTGACCGGCAGTGGCAGGAAGTCCAGCAGCTGCGTGTCGCCGAAGGTGCCCAGGCGCAGCGGGCGGGTCTTGAGCGGGAAATCGTGCAAGGCATCGAACACGCCTTGAAGCAGCACGTAGGAGGTGGTCACCAGCGCATCCGGCAAATGCCCCAGGCGCTGGAGCAATTCTTCCATCAACTGTTTGCCGCATTCACGGCTGAACGACTCGCCGTGTTCAATCAGCACTTCGCCCTTGAACCCGGCCAACGCCTCTTTGAACCCCGCAGCACGCTCCTGACTGATGCTCAGCTCGGGACGCGCGCCAATCAACGCAATTTGCTTGGGCAGCGGGTCGAGCAGGCTACGGGTCAATTGCAGGCTGGCCTCGCGGTCATCGCTGATCACCGAACAGAAATGCTCGGGTTCCATCACCCGGTCGATGGCAATGATCGGAATGCCTTTGGCTTGCAGCTGACGGTAGCTGTCGTCACCTGCCGGCAGACAGCTGGCAACGATCAGCGCATCGCAGCGTCGCGCGCGGAACAGTTTGAGCAATTGGCGCTCGCTGTCCGGCGCATCGTCCGAACTGGCGATCAGCAACTGATAGCCGCGAGCCCGGGCGCCTTGCTCGAGCAATTTGGCAATTCGTGCGTAACTGGGGTTTTCCAGATCCGGCAGAATGAAGCCCAAAGTGCGGGTGTGCCGACTGCGCAGCCCGGCCGCCTGGGGATTAGGTGTAAAACCATGTTGTTCAACGACGGCACGCACGCGCTCGACAGTGGCGCTGCTGATGCGTTGCTGTTCGGCCTTGCCATTGATGACGTAACTGGCGGTGGTAACGGACACACCGGCCAATTGTGCGATATCACTGAGTTTCAACTCGGGGGTTTCCTTGTTTTTCGCCCGACATTTTCGACAATCCTACCCGATTCGGACAGGCGACCATTGTCGCAACGTATCCGACAAGTTGGACTTCAAGGATGGGACATTATCGAGTAACGTGCCAATCATTCTAGATTAAACGATTCAGCAAGCGTATTTTCTACGTTATAGGTGCATTTGGACGGTTCTGCCGCGAAACCGCCAAAAGTTATGACCAAGCGCCTAAGCTGAATCATTCAAAACAATACCTGGCGCCTACAGGCGCCAAAAAGGAGAAAGCATGCTCGAGCTCACCATAGAGCAGATATCCATGGGCCAATCGGCTGTGGATAAGTCCGCAGCGTTGCACTTGCTGGCCCAACATCTGGTTGCCGATGGTTTGGTTGCCGAGGGTTATCTCGCCGGTTTGCAGGCGCGTGAAACCCAGGGCTCGACCTTTCTCGGTCAAGGTATTGCCATCCCCCACGGTACCCCGGATACCCGCGATCAGGTGTTTTCCACTGGCGTGCGCCTCATGCAGTTCCCCGAGGGCGTGGACTGGGGCGACGGCCAGATTGTTTACCTGGCGATTGGTATTGCGGCCAAGTCCGACGAACACCTGCGTTTGCTGCAACTGCTGACACGCGCCCTCGGCGAGACCGATCTGGGTCAGGCCCTGCGTCGCGCCAGCACCGCCGAAGCCTTGCTGAAACTGTTGCAAGGCGCGCCGCAGGAACTGGCGCTGGATGCACAGATGATTGGCCTCGGTGTTTCCGCCGATGACTTCGAAGAACTGGTCTGGCGCGGTGCGCGTTTGCTGCGTCAGGCGGATTGTGTGAGCAGCGGATTCTCCGCCGTCTTGCAACAAGTCGAAGCGCTGCCCCTGGGCGATGGTTTGTGGTGGTTGCACAGCGAACAAACCGTGAAGCGCCCCGGCCTGGCCTTCGTCACCCCGGACAAGCCGATGCGTTACCTCGGCCAGCCGCTCAGCGGCCTGTTTTGCCTGGCCAGCCTCGGCGAGGCGCATCAAGCCCTGCTCGAACGCCTGTGTGCGTTGCTGATCGAAGGTCGCGGCCACGAATTGGGCCGCGCCACCAGCAGCCGTGCGGTGCTTGAAGTCCTGGGCGGTGAGTTGCCGGCGGATTGGCCAAGCGCTCGTATCGCCCTGGCCAACGCCCATGGCTTGCATGCCCGCCCGGCGAAGATCCTTGCGCAACTGGCGAAAAGCTTCGACGGTGAAATCCGCGTCCGCATCGTCGAGGGTCAGGACAGCGCCGTGTCGGTGAAGAGCTTGAGCAAGCTGCTCAGCCTTGGCGCCCGTCGTGGACAGGTGCTGGAATTCGTTGCCGAACCGAGCATCGCCGCCGACGCGTTGCCGGCCCTGTTGGCGGCCATCGAAGAAGGCCTGGGAGAAGAAATCGAGCCTTTGCCGGCGGTCAGTCAGCAGCGTGAAGTCTTCGCCGATGTCGCCGAAGTGCTGCTCGCACCGACATCCGGCAGTTTGATTCAGGCCATTGCCGCCGCGCCAGGAATCGCCATCGGCCCGGCACATATCCAAGTGCTGCAAACCATCGAATACCCGCTGCGCGGTGAGTCTGCCGCCATCGAGCGCGAGCGTCTCAAACAGGCGCTGGCCGACGTGCGTCGCGACATCGAAGGGCTGATCGAGCGCAGCAAATCGAAGGCCATTCGCGAGATTTTCATCACCCACCAGGAAATGCTCGACGATCCGGAACTGACCGATGAAGTCGACACGCGCCTCAAGCAAGGCGAAAGCGCCGAAGCGGCGTGGATGGCGGTGATTGAAGCGGCGGCCAAACAGCAGGAATCCTTGCAGGACGCGTTGCTCGCCGAACGCGCCGCAGACTTGCGCGACATCGGCCGTCGCGTGCTGGCGCAACTCAGTGGCATCGAAACCCCGAGCGAGCCCGAGCAACCGTACATTTTGGTGATGGATGAAGTCGGCCCGTCCGACGTGGCGCGTCTCGATCCGCTGCGCGTGGCCGGCATTCTCACCGCCCGTGGCGGCGCCACCGCGCACAGTGCGATCGTTGCCCGGGCGCTGGGTATTCCAGCGCTGGTCGGTGCAGGTGCGGCGGTGTTGCTGCTGGCGCCGGGCACGCCGTTGCTGATTGATGGCCAGCGCGGTCGCTTGCACGTCGATGCCGACGCAGCGACCTTGCAGCGCGCCACGCAAGAGCGTGACACCCGCGAACAACGTCTCAAGGCCGCCGCCGAACAACGCCATCAACCGGCGTTGACCACCGATGGCCACGCGGTCGAAGTGTTCGCCAACATCGGCGAGAGCGCAGGCGTCACCAGCGCGGTGGAGCAGGGTGCCGAAGGCATCGGCTTGCTGCGCACCGAACTGATTTTCATGGCCCACTCGCAAGCGCCGGACGAAGCCACTCAGGAAGTCGAATACCGTCGCGTCCTCGATGGCCTGGCCGGTCGTCCGCTGGTGGTGCGCACCCTTGATGTCGGTGGCGACAAACCGCTGCCGTATTGGCCGATCGCCAAAGAAGAAAACCCGTTCCTCGGCGTGCGTGGCATTCGCCTGACCTTGCAGCGACCGCAGATCATGGAAGCGCAATTGCGCGCCTTGTTGCGTGCCGCCGACAACCGTCCGCTGCGGATCATGTTCCCGATGGTCGGCAGCGTCGATGAGTGGCGCCAGGCTCGGGACATGACCGAACGCCTGCGTCTGGAAATCCCGGTTGCAGACCTGCAATTGGGGATCATGATCGAAGTGCCGTCGGCAGCGTTGCTGGCGCCGGTGCTGGCCAAAGAAGTCGACTTCTTCAGCGTCGGCACCAATGACCTGACCCAATACACCCTGGCCATCGACCGTGGTCATCCAACTTTGTCGGCCCAGGCTGACGGGTTGCACCCGGCGGTGCTGCAACTGATCGACATCACCGTGCGCGCCGCCCATGCCCACGGCAAATGGGTCGGTGTGTGCGGCGAGTTGGCGGCTGATCCGCTGGCGGTGCCGGTGCTGGTCGGGCTGGGTGTAGACGAACTCAGTGTGTCGGGCCGCAGCATCGCCGAGGTCAAGGCGCGCGTGCGCGAGCTCAGCCTGGCCCAGACCCGAATTCTCGCCCAGCAGGCATTGGCCGTGGGTAGCGCGAATGAAGTGCGCGCATTAGTGGAGGCCCTGTAATGGCCAAGATTCTAACCCTGACCCTCAATCCGGCGCTGGACCTCACCGTCCAGTTACCGCTGCTGGCCCCCGGTCAAGTCAATCGCAGCGACGAGATGCACACCCACGCCGCCGGCAAAGGCGTGAACGTGGCGCAAGTACTGTCGGACCTTGGGCATCAGCTCACCGTCAGCGGTTTCCTCGGTGAAGACAACCTGCAAGCGTTCGAAACCCTGTTCGCCAAACGTGGTTTTGTCGACGCGTTTATTCGCGTTCCCGGCGAGACGCGCAGCAACATCAAACTGGCAGAAAGCGATGGGCGCATCACCGATATCAACGGTCCGGGACCGATGGTGGATGACGCCGCGCAACAAGCTTTGCTCGATCGACTCGAGCAGATTGCGCCGGGCCATGAGGCCGTTGTCGTCGCCGGCAGCCTGCCTCAAGGCATCAGTCCCGCGTGGCTGCAGGCGTTGATTTCACGGTTGAAAAACCTTGGCTTGAAAGTCGCCCTCGACACCAGCGGCGAAGCCTTGCGTGCCGCGCTCAAGGCCGGTCCCTGGCTGATCAAGCCGAACGCCGAAGAGCTGGCCGAGGTGCTGGGTTGCGAGGTGGTTTCGATCACCGCCCAAGCCGAAGCGGCAAGCCGTTTGCACGCTCAAGGCATCGAGCATGTGGTGATCTCCCACGGCGCCGACGGGGTGAACTGGTTCAGTGTCGGTTCGGCGATGCACGCCACGCCGCCCAAGGTCAGCGTCGCCAGTACGGTGGGCGCGGGTGATTCGTTGTTGGCCGGCATGCTCCACGGTTTGCTCAGCGCCGATACGCCTGAACAGACCCTGCGCACGGCCACGGCGATTGCCGCGATGGCGGTCACCCAGATCGGTTTCGGCATCAACGACGCTGCGCAACTGACGCAGCTCGAACAGGGTGTGCGCGTGCGCCCCCTGACAGAACAATAAGAGGGTTTGACATGAAGTTAGCCATTGTTACGGCCTGTCCGAACGGCATGGTCACCAGTGTGCTGTGCGCCCGTTTGCTCGATGCAGCGGCTCAGCGTCAGGGCTGGAGCACCTGCGTTGAAGTCAACGATGCGGCGCACCCGGAACGCCAATTGTCGGCGGCCACGATCGAGGGCGCCGAGTGGGTGTTGCTGGTCACCAGCGCCCCGGTCGACATGTCTCGATTCGTCGGCAAGCGCGTCTTCCAGAGCACGCCTGCACAGGCCTTGCAGGATGTCGAAGCGGTGCTGCGCCGAGGTGCAGAGGAGGCTCAGGTTTACATCGCTACCGAAGCCGTCGCCGAGTCGGTTGCTGTCGTGCAAAACGCGCCGCGACTGGTGGCGATCACGGCCTGCCCGACCGGCGTCGCGCACACGTTCATGGCCGCCGAAGCCTTGCAGCAAGCGGCCAAACGCCTGGGCTACGAGTTGCAAATCGAAACCCAGGGCTCGGTCGGTGCGCGCAATCCATTGAGCGCCGCCGCGATTGCCGATGCCGATGTGGTGTTGTTGGCGTGCGACATCGAAGTCGCTACCGAGCGTTTCGCTGGCAAGAAGATTTATCGTTGTGGCACTGGTATTGCCCTCAAGCAAGCTGAAGCGACACTGAAAAAAGCCCTGGCCGAAGGCAAGCAGGAAACCGCTGCCAGCGGCGCCCAAGGCCCGGCCAAGCAAGAGAAGACCGGCGTCTACAAACACCTGCTGACCGGTGTGTCGTTTATGTTGCCGATGGTGGTGGCGGGCGGCTTGATGATCGCCTTGTCCTTCGTGTTCGGCATCACCGCGTTCAAGGAGCCGGGCACGTTGGCGGCGGCGCTGATGCAGATCGGCGGCGAGACCGCGTTCAAGCTGATGGTGCCGCTGCTGGCGGGTTACATCGCCTACTCGATCGCCGACCGTCCGGGCCTGGCGCCGGGGATGATTGGCGGATTGCTGGCGAGCACTCTGGGCGCCGGATTTATCGGCGGGATCATTGCCGGTTTCATCGCCGGTTACGCGGCGCAGGCGATCAATCGATATGCACGTTTGCCGCAAAGTCTTGAGGCACTGAAGCCGATCCTGATCATCCCGTTGCTGGCGAGCCTGTTCACTGGCCTTGTGATGATCTACGTGGTGGGAAAACCGGTGGCGGGCATGCTCCTGGGGCTCACGCACTTCCTCGACAGCATGGGCACCACCAACGCGATTCTGCTCGGTGTGTTGCTGGGCGGCATGATGTGCGTCGACCTGGGCGGGCCGATCAACAAGGCGGCTTACGCGTTCTCGGTCGGGCTCCTGGCATCGCAGAGTTATGCGCCGATGGCCGCGACGATGGCCGCCGGTATGGTGCCGCCGATTGGCCTGGGCATCGCCACGTTCATTGCGCGTCGCAAATTCGCCCAGACCGAGCGCGAGGCGGGTAAGGCCGCGCTGGTCCTGGGGCTGTGCTTTATCTCCGAAGGCGCGATTCCGTTTGCCGCCAAGGACCCGCT
This sequence comes from Pseudomonas sp. fls2-241-R2A-110, assembly GCF_030209165.1. Lineage (NCBI taxonomy): Bacteria > Pseudomonadati > Pseudomonadota > Gammaproteobacteria > Pseudomonadales > Pseudomonadaceae > Pseudomonas > Pseudomonas sp. fls2-241-R2A-110. The sequence goes on from NZ_JARVSN010000007.1 coordinate 128,652, forward strand.
GCGGGTGATTCCGGCGAGCATTGCCGGTGGTGCGCTGACCGGTGCGTTGTCGATGTATTTCGGCTGCAAACTGATGGCGCCGCACGGTGGCTTGTTTGTGTTGGCGATCCCGAATGCGATCAACCATGCGCTGCTGTATTTGCTGGCGATTGTGGCTGGCAGTCTGCTGACGGCGGTGGCGTATGCGCTGCTCAAACGGCCGGAAGTTGTCGAGCTGGCAATAGAGCCCGTCAACGCCTGACACAAAACCCTGTGGGAGCGAGCCTGCTCGCGATGACGATTTAACATCCAGCAGAAATTGTGACTGTTACACCGCTATCGCGAGCAGGCTCGCTCCCACAGGATCGCGTTTCACACGGGCGTCACGCGCGCGTGTTTAAGTTTTCCTTTTCAGGGAGAACACCATGAGCGAATTCGACCTCGGTCGCCGCCGTGTCATCCAGGCTGTCGGCGCCGGTCTGTTGCTTCCTGGTCTGGCGCCAGCAGTGATCGCGTCAGTCAAGGATCGTCCGCAACTTACCGACGGCGTGCAGTCCGGTGACTTGCTGGGCGATCGGGCGATGATCTGGAGTCGCTGCGACCGCCCGGCGCGGATGGTGGTGGAATGGGACACACGCAGCCTGTTCGGCAACCCCCGCCGACTCGTCTCGCCAGTGGCCGATGCGCGCAGCGATTTCACCGCTCGCGTGGAGCTCACCGGCTTGCCCGCCGACCAGGCGATTTTCTATCGAGTGTCCTTCGAAGATGCCCAGAGTGGCGCCGCCAGCGAACCCTGGTTCGGCCACTTGCGCAGCGTGCCGCAAGCCCGTCGCGCTATCCGTTTTGTCTGGAGCGGCGACACCGTCGGCCAAGGCTTTGGCATCAACCCCGACATTGGCGGCATGCGCATTTACGAAGCCATGCGCCTGCGCCTGCCGGACTTCTTTATCCACAGCGGCGACACTATCTACGCTGACGGCCCGGTGCCGGCGCAACTGACCACGGAAAGCGGCCGTGTGTGGCGCAACATCACCAGCGAAGCCAAGAGCAAGGTCGCTGAAACCCTCGACGACTATCGCGGCAATTACCGCTACAACCTGATGGACGAAAACATTCGTCGCTTCAACGCCGAAGTCCCGCAGATCTGGCAGTGGGACGACCATGAAGTGGTGAATAACTGGTCGCCGGGCAAGCAACTCGACGGGCGTTACCAAAGCAAAGATATCCACAGCCTGGTGGGCCGTGCGCGGCAAGCCTGGCTGGAATATGCACCGATGCGCCTGCAGAGCGCCGACGGTGGTGGGCGGATTTATCGCAAGCTCGGTTACGGGCCGTTGCTGGACGTGTTCGTGCTGGACATGCGCAGTTATCGAGGGGCCAATGACGACAACCTTGGCGGCGAAAAACCCTTTCTCGGTCGCGAGCAACTGGACTGGTTGAAGGCTTCGTTGAAAGGCTCCACCGCTCAGTGGAAAGTGATTGCCGCCGACATGCCGATTGGCCTCGGCGTACCGGACGGTGAAGTCAGCCCAGGAGTGGCGCGCTGGGAAGCGGTGGCCAACGGCGATCCCGGCCCGGCTCAGGGACGTGAACTGGAAATCGCCGAGTTGTTGGGTTTCTTGCGGGCGCAACAGGTGCGCAATTTCGTGTTCCTGACGGCGGATGTGCATTACTGCGCCGCGCATCATTACCACCCGGAACGTGCTGCTTTTCAGGACTTCGAACCGTTCTGGGAGTTTGTCGCCGGGCCGTTGAATGCGGGGAGTTTCGGCCCCAATCCGCTGGATAAAACCTTTGGCCCCGAGGTGATCTTCGAGAAAGCCCCGCCCGCGCAGAACACTTCGCCGTTTGCCGGGTTTCAGTTTTTTGGCGAGGTGAATATCGACGGGCAGACGGGGGAGATGAGTGTGGTGTTGCGAGATCTGGATGGGGTCGAGGTGTTTGAGCAGAAGTTGCAGCCAGTCTGAAAAAAGTCGCGAGCAGACGCAGATTCCTGTGGGAGTGAGCCTGCTCGCGATGGCGGTGTAATAGTCACTGTATTTGTTGAATGTTAAGCCGTCATCGCGAGCAGGCTCGCTCCCACAGGGATAGTGTCGGGTCAGTACACGTCGCGGCGGTAACGGCCTTGTTCTATCAGCCGGTCTACTTCTTCAATGCCGAGCGTTTCGTTGAGCACGTGATCCACCCCTGAAGCCATGCCTTGCAGGCTGCCACAGATGTAGATCACGGCACCTTCAGCCAGCCATTGCTTCAACGTTTCGGTGGACTCGCGCAGTCGATCCTGCACGTAGATCTTTTCGGCCTGATCCCGCGAAAATGCCAGGTCCAGTCGCTCGATGTCCCCTGAGATCAGCCACTCTTCGAGTTCGTCGCGACACAGGTAATCGTGTTCGCGGTTGCGCTCGCCAAACAACAGCCAATGGCGTTGTTGTCCATCGGCAATCCGCGCTTTCAACAAGCTGCGCAGTCCCGCGAGACCGGTGCCGTTGCCCAGCAAAATCATAGGCACTGGCTCGGTAGGCAAATGGAAACCGCTGTTACGTCGCACCCGCATACTGACGGTGCTGCCCACTGGCGCATGCTCGGTCAGCCAGCCGGAAGCGACGCCCAGGCTGCCGTCCGGATGCACTTCCTGACGCACGATCAGTTCCAGCACGCCGTCCGCCGCTATCGAGGCGATGGAGTATTCGCGCATGGCCAATGGCACCAGGGCGTCCAACAGCGCCTGGGCGTGCAGGCCGACCAGATGCGTTCGGTTCTCGGGCAATTGGCGACTTGCCAGGGCCTGCTCCAGGGGTTGTGTCAGGCCATCGTAGGTCACCGTGGCCCGGCCTTCGATGCCCAGGCCATCAAGGAAGTGCTCGATCGCCCATGAACTATTGCGTGGCAGCACTTCCACCAGGTCACCGGCCAGCCAGCTGCTGCTGGTCGGGGCTGCAAGGCCCAGCAAGTACACCGGCGAGCCGCTGCTGTCCGGGTTCATCAATTCGCGGCGGGTCAGGGTCCAGTTGTCGTAGCTCGGCGCCTGCCAGGTGTCGGCCGGTGTTTGTCCGGTCAGCAGACCCAGCTGTTGTTGCCAGTGACGCAGGGCATACGGATCGCCACTGTCGACTTCCACTGGCGCGAACAAGGTCTTGCCGCCGTGCTCGCCTAGCCAGCTATGCAGGCGTCGGGCGAAGCCGCAGAAGTGTTGATACTGACGATCACCCAGGCCCAGTACCGCGTAGTTCAGGCTCTCCAGGCTCGGCGCCCGGCCCAGCACTTTGCGTTCGAAACCGCGGGCACTGTCCGGTGCTTCGCCGTCGCCGAAGGTGCTGACCACGAACAATGCGTTGCTGGACTCACGCAAATCCTGTTCGCTGACTTTCGCCAGCGGCTGAACTTTCACCGGCACGCCGGCCGCCTGCAACTGTCCTGCGGTCTGCCACGCCAGTTGTTCGGCAAACCCGCTTTGGCTGGCGAAGCCGATCAACCAGGCTGGCGTGTTGCTGCCCGTTTGCGCGAAGCCTTTGCGGGCATCGTTGATCTGTTTTTTCTTGCGCCGACGGTCGAGGTACAGCAACCAGCCGGTGATGAAAAACAACGGCATGGTCAGCGCGCTGATGGTCAGGATGATCCGCCCGACAATGCCGAAATAGCTGCCCACGTGCAGCGCGTAAATGCTGGTCAGCAGTTGTGCCTTGAGGCTCTTGTCGCTGTAACGCTCAATCCGTTTGACCACGCCAGAGGCTGGATCAAGGGTGATCTGGTTCAACGCGCGATTGTGCGGCGAGGTCTTCAACAGATAGAACACAGTGGCGGGTTGCCCGGCCACTGGCGGCATGCGGATGTTATAGGCACTGAGTGCCGGACCGGCAGCGCTGTAGATGCTGCTCCACATCAACGCGTAATCGGCGGTCGGTGCCGGGCCGCTTGGTGCAGGGCCACGCCCGCCGCGCATGCGCTCGTTTTGCGGGGCATCGGAAAGCAGTCGGGTCAGGCCTTTGTTGTACCACTCATAGGACCACGACAATCCGGTCAGCGCCGCCAACAGGTAAAACACCAGGCACCACGTACCGGCCACCGAGTGCAGGTCCCAGTTGAAGCTACGGCCCTTTTTCTTCCAGTCGAGGGTCAGCCAGGCGCGCCAGTTTTTCCACTGGCGTGGCCAGCGCAGGTACAGACCCGAGAGGCAGAAGAACACCAGGATCAGCGTGCACGCGCCGGTGATTTGCCGACCGGTATCGCCCATGGCGAGGAAGCGGTGAAGTTGCAGCATGAAGCCGAAGAAGTCTTGCCCGGTGGCATCGCCCATGAACTCGGCGGTGTACGGGTCGAAATAACGCATCTCGCCACGGCGCTCGCCGGGCGGTGGCGTGAAGAACACCTTGGCCGCAGCACCGCTGTCGGTCTCGACACTGAGCATGGAGACTTTTTTACCGGAAGCGGCTTCGATGCGCTCGACCAGTTCGACAGGGGGCAGCACGCCTGCCACCTGCTTCTCGACCTGCAACACAGAAGGGTTCAGCACGCTCAGGATTTCATCCTGAAACGATACCGTCGCCCCGGTGATGCCCATCAGGGCCAGGACCAGCCCGGCGCTGATGCCGAAAAACCAGTGCAACTGGAACAGGGTTTTCTTCAACACATCGCTCGCCTTGTTCGTTCGAAAATTGTCATCACGGCGCGCATTATGCCGTGGGTGGTCGAGAAGCATTCTTTTTTACGCACGAAAGCCCCGTTCATATAGATGAACGGGGCCTGACCTTTAATTGCCAGCCACTCCTTGTGGGAGCGAGCCTGCTCGCGAATGCGGTGGGTCAGCCAACACAAATGTTGAATGTGGCGCCCTCATCGAGAGCAGGCTCGCTCCCACATTTTTTAGAAGTGGAAGTTGGTGCTCAGCAATGCCGTACGGCCCGCCGCCTGATTGGCGAAGTGGGTCGAGAAGGCTTTGTCGTAATAGGTTTCGTCGGTCAGGTTCTGCACGTTCAGTTGCAGGTCGACGTTTTTGCTCAGCTTGTAGGCCACCATCGCGTCGTAACGAACGTAGGAATCAACCATGGTGGTGTTGGCCACGCTACCGAATACATCGTCGACGTAGAACGCACCGCCACCGACGGTCAGCTTCGGCGTGACCTGATAGGTGGTCCACAGGCTGGCGCTGTTTTTCGGCGTGTTAGGCAGTTCGTTGCCATCGTTGGCCGCGCCCAGTGGGCCGCCGTCGACTTGCTCGCTGTCCATGTAGGCGTAACCGGCGAACACTTGCCATTTGTCGGTGATCTTGCCGCTGGCCGAGAGTTCGACCCCCTGGACGCGGGTTTTGCCGGCGTTTTCAAAGGACGTGGTGTCGACTTGAACGCGGGCGTTATCTTTCTCGGTGCGGAAGATATCGGCGGTCAGCGACAGACGATCGTTCAACAGGTCCCACTTGGTGCCGATTTCGTAGTTCTTGGTGGTTTCCGGCTCCATGTCGCTTTTCAGCAAGTTGCCGTTGCGGTCCGGCGTGCCACCCAGCGGGTTGCCTTCCTGACCTTCGCCCAGGGTGTTGCCCGGCGGGGTGGCGGAGGTGGCGTAGGACGCATAGATGCTGCCGTTTTCTGCGGGCTTGTAGACCACGCCGAACTGGCCAGTCACGAACTCGCTGGTGTCATCGCCCTTGGACGTGGTCACGCTGGAGGCGTTGAAGGTTTTGTAGTCGGTGTCGAAATGGTCGTAACGCAGCCCCATGTTCACCAGCCATTGCTTGGACAGCTCCAAGGTGTCGAACGCATACAGCGCGTAGGTGTTGGCCTTGGTGTCGGTCCCGGCGTAGTTGCGCGAGATGGCACCGTTCCATGGATCGTTCGGGGCCGGGTTGGACAGCGAGGTGCAGTTGTAGCCGCTCCGTGCGCCGATGATTGCTGGATTGCAGTTGGTGGTCACAGCCGCCGTTGCCGGCGTGGTGTCGGTGTTGACGTTGTACGAGGACTTGCGGCTTTCCTCGTGGCTCAACTCGATACCGGTGGCGAAGCTGTTCTTGAACCCGGCGATGTAGACGTCACCGAACAGATCTGTCTGGTTGGTGGTGGTCTCGGTGTTGCTGACGCGGGTGTTGGCCCGACGCCAGACGCTGCCGTTGTTGACGTTGCCCTTGCTGTCGTCCGGCTGGGTCAGGATGTAGTCCTGCATGCTGGTGCCGTGGCGCAAGGTGTTTTTGACGGTCAGCGCGTCGTTCAGGTCGTGCTCGATGGCGAAGGTCGCCGTGTCGGTACGGCCCTTGCGGAAATCGCGATCGTTCAAGCCGTAGAAGTTGCTGCTGTTGCCGCCGTCGTTGGGTTTATCCGGGTTCGACTTGGTACGTGCGGTCGAGCCTGCGACAGGAATGGTGTACGGAATGCCCGAGTCTGGCGTGTCGTTGCTTTCCAGATGGTAGTAATCGAGGTTAACCCGGGTGTCGGTGCCCAGACCGAACGCCAACGACGGCGCGACGCCCCAGCGGTCGTAATCGACGCTGTCACGGCCAGCGACGTTGCTCTCGTGGCTCATCAGGTTCAGACGGCCAGCGGCGGTATCGGTGAACTGGTAGTTACCGTCCAGGGTGTAACGCTGGGTCTGGTCCGAACCCCAGGTAAATCCACCGTCCAGCGAGTCGCCCAGGTGCGCCTTCTTGCTCACCAGGTTGATGCTGCCACCCGCCGCGCCACGGCCGCCAATGGCCGAGTTCGGGCCTTTGCTGACTTCGATCGACTCGACCGCGAAAATCTCGCGGCTTTGCGAGCCGGTGTCGCGCACGCCATCCAGATAAGTATCGCCCTGGGCGTCGAAACCACGAATGAACGGACGGTCGCCTTGTGGGTTGCCGCCTTCACCGGCACCAAAGGTGATGCCAGGAACGGTGCGCAGCGCGTCCTGCATATTGAGCGCGCCGGTGTCCTTGAGGACTTGTTGCGGGATAACGGTGACCGAACGTGGCGTGTCTACCAACGGTGCGGTGTACTTGGGCGAGGAAGCTTTTTCGACGTTGTAGGAAGTCGCATCCTGGGCTTCGCCAGTGATAGCGGTGGCGCCAAGGGAAATCGAATTGCCCGGTGCTTTTTCGTTGGTTTTTTCAGCCGCGAAGACCATATGGCCGGCAGAGCTGGCAGTGATCGCCACGCCAATTGCAGATGCGAGCAAACGTGGTGAATTGACCGGTAATTTTGATTGTTGGCGTGACATGTGAATTCCCCTCCCAAGGATTTGAGGCCGCGGAATATAGGGTAAACAAGTATTTGTATCAATTGCGAAACGTTATTATTCGCGCCGAATTTACATTCTTTACACTTTGACCCAACGGTTTTTACGAGCTCGTTCGTGATGGGGTTTTACACGGGCAATAAGAATCAATACCATTGACGCCTCTTTGTTCTCAGGTGCCACCCCATGCTGCTGCACATTCCCGGCGTGTTCGCGAAAGAAGAAGTGCAGCGCATCCGCGAGGCGCTGGAGCAGGCGGACTGGGCCGACGGTAAAATCACCGCCGGTTACCAGTCGGCCAAAGCCAAGCACAATCTGCAGCTGCCCGAAGGCCATCCACTGGCCAAGGAGGTGGGCGCGGCGCTGCTTGAGCGGCTGTGGAAGAATCCGCTGTTCATGTCCGCCGCGTTACCGCACAAAGTCTTCCCTCCATTGCTGAACTGTTACACGGCCGGTGGCAGTTTCGACTTCCATATCGACAACGCCGTGCGCCAGCCGAAAAACAGCATCGAGCGCGTGCGCACTGACCTCTCGGCGACGTTGTTCTTCAGTGAACCTGAGGATTACGACGGTGGTGAACTGGAAATCCAGGACACCTTCGGCACCCAGCGCGTGAAGTTGCCGGCCGGTGACATGGTCCTGTATCCGGGCACCAGCCTGCACAAGGTCAATGCCGTGACACGCGGCACCCGCTACGCCTCTTTCTTCTGGACCCAAAGCCTGGTGCGAGAAGACAGCCAGCGCGCCTTGCTGTTCGAGATGGATGGCGCGATCCAGCAATTGACGCAGGACATGCCTGATCATCCTTCACTGATTCGCCTCACCGGCACTTACCACAACTTGTTGCGCCGCTGGGTCGACGTATGAGTTTCCAATTGCGCCGCGAAGAAGTCCTCGACGGTGATTCACTCAAGGCCATGCTCGACGAAAGCCCCGCACGCGCAGCCCAGGCGATTCTGATCGCCGCGCGCGAAAACATACTCGAAGCTCAGGCGCTGCTCGGACAGATCCTGCTGGACGGGCAGGGCATCGCGCAGGATCATCCGCTGGCACTGCGCTGGTTCGAGATTGCCGCTCAACGCGGGCACTTGATGGCGCGCAACATGCTCGGTCGTTGTCATGAACATGGCTGGGGTTGTGCTGCTGATGCATCGGTTGCGGCGGGGCATTATCGAATCGCCGCCGAAGCCGGTCTTGATTGGGCGATGTACAACTATGCCAACCTGCTGGCGACCGGGCGCGGGGTGATGGAGGATCAGGCGCAAGCGCTGCATCTTTATCGCCTCGCCGCCGAACTGGGCCATGCGAAGTCGATGAACCTGTTGGGGCGGTATCTGGAAGAAGGACGGGTTTGTCCGAGGGATCTAACGGGCGCTCGCGACTGGTATCGACGTTCGGCGGTTGGCGGAGATTTCCGCGGGCAATTCAGTTATGCCGCAGTGCTGGCCGAGGCGGGGAGTGGCGAAGAGGCGTTGATCTGGTTGCGTAAGGCATTGGCTGGTGGAAATCTGAATTTCCTGCGAGTTGCGAGCAAGAGCCTGGCAAACGCAGAGAATCCACAATTTCGCACGCTGGCACCCGAATATGCCCAACGTGTTATCGAACTTGAGCGGCAACTGACACCGCTGTAACGCAGACACAAAAAAGCCCATGACACGTCAAAGATCGTTCCCACGCTCTGCGTGGGAATGCCTCAACGGACGCTCTGCGTTCGGCTTTGACTGGACGCGGAGCGTCCTGGGCTGCATTCCCACGCAAAGCGTGGGAACGATCAGTCGGACACAAAAAAGCCCATGACACGTCATGGGCTTTTTGATTTCTGTGTTTTGCGTTTACACGTAAAACGACTTCAACGGCGGAAAGCCATTGAATTCAACCGCGCTGTAGCTGGTGGTATAGGCACCGGTCGACAACCAGTACAAACGATCACCAATCGCCAGGTTCAGCGGCAAACCGTACTTGTAGTTTTCGTACATGATGTCGGCGCTGTCGCAGGTCGGGCCGGCGATGACCACTTCTTCCATCTCGCCTTTCTTCTCGGTCCAGATCGGGAACTTGATGGCTTCGTCCATGGTTTCGATCAGGCCGGAGAACTTGCCCACGTCCGTGTATACCCATCGCTCTACCGCGGTACGGGATTTACGAGCGACCAGCACCACTTCACTGACCAGGATGCCAGCGTTGGCGATCAACGAACGGCCTGGTTCCAGAATGATTTCCGGCAAGTCGTCACCGAAGTCTTCCTTGAGGAAACGGATGATTTCTTCTGCGTAGGTTTCCAGGCTGTTGGTGCGGGTGATGTAGTTGGCCGGGAAGCCGCCACCCATGTTGATCAGCTTCAGGTGGATGCCGTCTTCTTCCTTCAGGCGCTCGAAGATCACTTTGACCTTGGCGATTGCCGCGTCCCAGACGCTGATGTCGCGCTGTTGCGAGCCGACGTGGAACGAGATGCCGTAAGGCACCAGGCCCAGGTCGCGAGCGAGGATCAGCAGGTCCATGGCCATGTCGGTCTGGCAGCCGAATTTGCGCGACAGAGGCCAGTCAGCGGTGGTCGAGCCTTCGGTGAGGATACGCACGTAGACTTTCGAACCCGGAGCAGCCTTGGCGATGTTGCGCAGGTCGGCTTCGGAGTCGGTGGCATACAGACGCACGCCCTTGTCGTAGAAGTAGCGGATGTCCTTGGATTTCTTGATGGTGTTGCCGTAGCTGATGCGATCCGGGCCAACGCCCTGGTTCATCACTTTGTCGAGCTCATAGATCGAAGCGATGTCGAAGTTCGAGCCTTTCTCTTTGAGCAGGTCGATGATTTCGACGGCCGGGTTGGCCTTGACCGCGTAGTAGACCTTGGCGAAATCGAAACCGGCGCGCAGGTCGTCATAGGCCTGGCTGATCATCGCGGTGTCGATCACCACGAACGGGGTTTCTTGTTTGTCGGCGAACGCCTTCATTTTGTTGAAGGTATCGCGCGCGAAATAGTCTTCGACGTTGATCGACATACTTGGGAGCTCCTACTGGCAAACGTTAGTAATCAATGGGTGCAAATGAACGTCCTCCGTATCCCCACTTTGGTTCGCCTACTTCCCAAGGCATGTCGCCGAAAGCAAAAAGGCCATGGGGAGCGGTGCTTCCCTTGGCCTTGCTGTCTCGTCGTCAGTACTTGAGCCGGATGGATCGTTTCCAGCATGGACGTTCGGCGCGAACTTTAGGGCGTGAGGGGCTTGAGATCAACTAAAAATGTCGCGTTTTTGCACGCTTCCGTCGTGCGGTCCTCGACAGTTACTGATGTAACCGACCTGCATGACAGTGTGATGTTCCCTCAAACGATCGTTCCCGCGCTCTGCGTGGGAATGCATCAAGAGACGCTCTGCGTCTCAAAGAGGGGGACGCAGAGCGTCCGGGGCGGCATTCCCACGCGGAGCGTGGGAACGATCAGTGCGGGAGGTCAGACCATTGCAGCCTGTTCGGCAACTTCGGCCGGCGAAACAATGCTGGTCTTGCCGCCACGGGACTTACCGGAGCTCAGATACTCGGCAATCGATTCCTGCGTCACTTCACCAAGGAACACGCGCTCGGCATCCATCACCGGCAACCACGAGCGATTGAACTCGTACATGCGCGACAGCAGGATGCGCAAATGTTCGTCGAATGCCGCCGTGGCATTGAACTCGCGCAAGTATTGCGCACACGTCCCGGTCTGACGGTGCAGGTCGCGACGTCGTACATAACCGAGCGCCTTGTTCTCACCGTCGGTGACCACCACGTAGCGACGGTCCAGTTCGTCCATCAGCTCCAGCGCTTCGGCCACAGGCGTTTGCGGGCTGACCGACGGCGCGTTGTCCGCCGCGTCTTCGGCTTTCACCAGCAACAGGCGCTTGAGGGTGCTGTCCTGGCCAACGAAGTTGCTGACAAAGTCATCCGCCGGGTGCGCAAGCAGGGTGTCCGGGTGATCGATCTGCAACAGCTTGCCGGCGCGGAAGATCGCAATCTTGTCGCCCAGCTTGATCGCTTCGTCGATGTCGTGGCTGACCATGATCACCGTCTTGTTCAGCGCCCGTTGCATCTCGAAGAACTCGTTCTGGATCATCTCGCGGTTGATCGGGTCGACCGCGCCAAACGGTTCGTCCATCAACAACAACGGGGCATCGGCCGCCAGCGCACGAATCACGCCGATCCGCTGCTGCTGGCCACCCGACAACTCACGCGGGTAGCGATTCAGGTACTGCTTGGGCTCGAGCTTGATCATGCTCATCAACTCGCGAGCGCGGTCGTGGCATTTCTGTTTGTCCCAGCCGAGAAGACGAGGAACGATGGTGATGTTTTCCTCGATGGTCATGTTCGGGAACAGACCGATCTGCTGGATCACATAGCCGATGTTGCGGCGCAGGGTCACCGCGTCGAGATCGGTGGTGTCTTCGCCGTTGATCAGGATCTTGCCGGAGGTCGGCTTGATCAGGCGGTTGATCATCTTCAGCGTGGTGCTTTTGCCGCAGCCCGATGGCCCGAGGAACACACAGATTTCGCCTTCATTGACGGTCAGGCTTACCGAGTCCACGGCTTTTACGTCTTTGCCGTTGCTTTGGAAGGTCTTGCTGAGGTTTTGAAGTTCGATCATTTGAGCAGTCCTTTTGGAGTCAGCGTGCGTTGCAGCCATTGCAGAAGCAGGTCGGCGAAGATGGCCAGGAGACTGACCAGCACGGCGCCGACGATCAGCATCGACATGTCGCTGCGGCTGATTGAAGCGAGAATGAGTACACCGAGGCCACCGGCGCCGATGGTCGCAGCGATGGTCATGACACCAATGTTCATGACCACGGCGGTGCGCACGCCAGCGAGGATCACCGGCACCGCGATGGGCAGTTCGACCATGCGCAGGCGCTGGCCGAAGGTCATGCCGATGCCGCGGGCGGCTTCGCGAATACCAGGGTCGACGCCGGTCAGCGCCAGGTAGGTGTTACGCATGATCGGCAGCAGCGAATACAGAAACACCGCGGTGATCGCCGGCATCGGGCCCAGGCCCTGGCCGAACTTTGAGTAGAACGGCAGCAGCAGGCCGAACAAGGCAATCGACGGCACCGTCAGCAACACCGTGGCGCTGGCTTGCAGCGGACCGGCGAGTGTAGGGAAGCGCGTCATCAGGACGCCGAGCGGCACGCCAACGAGGATCGCCAGCGTCACCGCAATGCCGACCAGAGTGATGTGCTGCCAGGTCAGGTGCAGCACCAGCGGCCAGTCGAGATGGGAAAAGGCGTTCAAAAATTCCATGGCTTTTCCTCCTCAGTTGATAGGGTGCTGGCGCAGGAAATCTGCGGCAACGGATGAAGGGCTTTCGTGATCGACATCGACCCGCGCGTTGAGCTGGCGCATGGTGGCGTCGTCGAACAGTTCAGCCAGCGGCTTGATCTCTTGCGCCAGTTGCGGATGGGCGTCGAGGTAGTCCTGACGCACCACGGGCGCGGCGGTGTAATCCGGGAAATAGTGCTTGTCGTCTTCGAGCAGCTTGAGCTTGAAGGCGTTCAAACGACCATCGGTGGTGTAGACCAGACCGGCAAACACCTGGCTATTGCGCAACGCGGTGTAAACCAGCCCGGCGTCCATCTGGCGGATGTTCTTGCGGGTCAGGTTCATGCCGTAGAGCTCGACCATGCCGTCCAGTCCGTCGGAACGGTTGGCAAACTCGGTGTCGAGCGCCACCAGGTGATCTGACTTCGCCTCAGCCTGCAACACCGTGTTCAGCTCGCTGATGGTGTTGATCTGCGGATAAGCCTTCGCGGTTTTTTCCGGCAGCGCCAGGGCGTAGGTGTTGCTGAACTTCGACGGAGTGAGCCAGACCAGGCCTTTTTTCGCGTCGAGTTCTTTCACCTTGGCGTAGGACTGGGCGCTGTCGAGCTTGTCCGTGATGTGGTTGTACGCCACCAGCGAGACCCCGGTGTATTCCCACATCAGATCCAGCTGACCACTTTCGTGGGCGCTACGGGCCAGGTTACTGCCCAGACCGCCGGTGACTTGAGTGTCATAACCCTTGGTGCGCAGGTATTGAGAGGTGATTTCGGCCAGCAGGGTCTGTTCGGTGAACACCCGGGCGCCGATGCGGATTACCGGTTTTTCAGCGGCTTGGGCGATTCCTGCGAACAGCAGGGCGCAGCCCAATATAAAGGTCAGTCGTTTCATGATTATTCCTTTGCCGAGGCTTAAGACGGGCGTAGGCCGCGTTCGAGCCAGAGGCGGCTGGCGAGTGTCACCAGGCCGTCGAGCAGCAAGGCCAGCAAGGCGGTGCAGGCCGCGCCGAGCAGCAGTTGCGGCTGATTATTCAGGGCGATGCCAGGGAAAATCAGGCTGCCCAGGCTGTTGGCGCCAATCAGGAACGCCAGCGGTGCCGTCCCGACGTTGATCGCCAGGGCCACGCGCACGCCACCAATGATGATCGGTACGGCGTTGGGTAATTCGACCCGCCACAGCACCTGAGTCGGTGTCATGCCGATACCGACCGCCGCTTCTTTGAGTGAACCCTGGACGTTTTTCAGGCCTTCATAGGTGTTGCGCACGATCGGCAACAGCGAGGCGAGGAACAGGGCGAAGATCGCGGGGCCGCTGCCGATGCCCAGAATCCCCAGGGCGATGGCGAGTACGGCGAGAGGCGGCACAGTGTTGCCGATGTTGAAGATCTGCATGAAGCGTTCAGCACGGTCGACCATGGTCGGGCGGCTGAGGAAGATACCGGCGGGTATGCCCACGACAAGGGCGGCCAGCATGGAGACAAGGACGAGAATCAGATGAGCTTGCAGGTAAAACAACAAATCGTCGCGGTAATGTTCGATCGTATTGATGCCAATCCAGTGGACCAGCAGGGCCAGGAGAGCGACGACAACCGCACCTCCAATAAGCCCCTTGCCATAGCGAATAGCCACAGGCGGACTCCTTTTTTTCTTGGTCGGCGAACGCAGTCCTTTGTGGCAATGCCATTGCTGGCTGCCGGTCATAAGCGTTCGCGAAAAGCAGCGCGTTCTATGTCCGCAAAGGGACATGAATCGAGCCATAAGCGCAGCCTCGTCAGGCTAACTTGCAGATTTTTCAAACCCTGCTACGAGTGCTGTAACAGGGGAGTGGACGCCTCCACCTTTTAAAAGGTTCCATATTTAGCAGCATTTAGCCACCGTTGATCCTTCAGGGAGCCGTCAATCGCCATTGGCGACAGGGCGAACGGTGGTCCGTCGATGCCGGTTTGCGCTATACTCGCCGCCCTTTTTTGAATCACCTGCCAGGCGATTTCCCATGACCAAACAGGCCGCCGAAGTCGCGAAACGCCGCACTTTCGCCATTATTTCCCACCCCGATGCCGGTAAAACCACCATCACCGAGAAGCTCTTGCTGATGGGCAAGGCGATTGCGATTGCGGGCACGGTGAAGTCTCGCAAGTCCGACCGCCATGCCACTTCCGACTGGATGGAAATGGAAAAACAACGGGGTATTTCCATTACCACGTCGGTCATGCAGTTCCCGTATCGCGACCACATGATCAACCTGCTCGACACCCCGGGCCACGAAGACTTCTCCGAAGATACCTACCGCACACTGACGGCGGTGGACTCGGCCTTGATGGTTCTCGACGGCGGTAAGGGTGTAGAGCCACGGACCATCGCGCTGATGGACGTTTGTCGTCTGCGTGACACGCCGATCGTCAGCTTCATCAACAAACTCGACCGCGATATCCGCGACCCGATCGAGCTGCTCGACGAGATCGAAGCGGTCCTCAAGATCAAGGCTGCGCCGATCACCTGGCCGATCGGTTGCTACCGCGACTTCAAGGGCGTGTATCACCTCGCCGACGACTACATCATCGTGTACACCGCCGGTCACGGCCACGAGCGCACCGATGTGAAAATCATCGAGAAGCTCGACTCCGATGAAGCTCGCGCGCATTTGGGCGACGAATACGATCGTTTCGTCGATCAGCTGGAACTGGTGCAGGGCGCCTGCCACGAGTTCAACCAGCAGGAATTCCTCGACGGTCAACTGACCCCGGTGTTCTTCGGTACGGCCTTGGGCAACTTCGGTGTCGATCACGTGCTCGACGCTGTGGTCAATTGGGCGCCGAAACCGTTGGCCCGCGTCGCCAACGAGCGCACCGTTGAGCCAGTCGAAGAGAAATTCGCCGGCTTCGTGTTCAAGATCCAGGCGAACATGGACCCTAAACACCGCGACCGTATCGCCTTCATGCGTATCTGCTCCGGCAAGTACGAAAAGGGCATGAAGATGCGCCACGTGCGCACCGGCAAGGACGTGCGGATCGGCGATGCGCTGACCTTCTTCTCCTCCGAGCGTGAGCAGCTGGAAGAGGCGTTTGCCGGCGACATCATCGGTTTGCACAACCACGGCACCATCCAGATCGGCGACACCTTCACCGAAGGCGAAGTCCTGGGTTTCACCGGCATCCCGCACTTCGCCCCGGAACTGTTCCGTCGTGTGCGTCTGCGTGACCCGCTCAAATCCAAGCAACTGCGCCAGGGCTTGCAGCAATTGGCGGAAGAGGGCGCGACCCAGGTGTTCTTCCCCGAGCGCAGCAACGACATCATCCTCGGCGCCGTGGGTGTGCTGCAGTTCGATGTGGTCGCCAGCCGCTTGAAAGAGGAATACAAGGTCGAGTGCTCCTACGAGCCGATCACCGTGTATTCCGCGCGCTGGATTGATTGCGACGATAAGAAGAAGCTTGAGGAATTCCGGGTCAAGGCCGTGGAAAACCTGGCGGTCGACGGCGGTGGTCACCTGACCTACCTGGCGCCGACACGGGTCAACCTGGCGCTGATGGAAGAGCGCTGGCCGGATGTGAAATTCCGTGCGACGCGTGAGCATCACTAAGCGCTGCAGGAGCGAATAGAGAGTGGTCATGATGGCCACTCTCATTTTCAAAGCGGGGCTGTCTTACTACGGGTTTTGTAGTTTGTAGAGTGCGCGCAGGCTTTTTTCCTGGTCATCGATTTCTGCAGTAGACGCGGCGATAACGGCTTCTAGCTTGGAGGCCGCACTTCCTTTGGGAAGTTTGTATATTTCATAAGCCGTCATCATCGTCCCTGTTCTTCCCTGGCCAAAGCCACAATAGACCAAAACATTCCCTTTGCTCAGGGCACTATCGATTGCCTTGCAACCCTGCATGAGCTCTTGGGCTGTAGGGGTATTAAAGTCTTTAACTTCAAGATGGTGATAGGTGATACTTTCCTTGCTTAATTCAGATGCACTAGTGCCCTCTAATAGCTTTTGATTCAGGCTGATAATGCCTTTGATTCCGTAGTTTTTTAGAAGTGTAATAGCCGAGGCGTCAAATTTTTGAAGCGTGTCATCCTTGTCGTTATAGTAGGGTTGTGAACTTCGGAATACCTTGGTCGTGCCTTTATCGAATGTCACCCAGTTTTGGTACACAACCAATTTGCCATGCGATAGTTTTGCTACGTAGCCTGGGAGCGTGCTGACTTTTATTTTCATTTTAATTCTCGTTGTTTAATTATTCAGGTCCATAAAGTGCGGGGAGATGCTCGAGCGAATTTAGGTGTGTTTTTTTACTGCCTAATCACGGGTTGAGCACCTAGGGTTGTTTTTACATTGTTCCAGTCTTCCATGATTTTTTTCATTCTTACCCTAAAGACTTTAAGCATCTTTATGTCTTTGATAGTGTTGACATTGTCTTTTGAATTAAGAATAAAGCTGCTCGTTTCTATCCAGAGTAATTCAAATTTTGACAGGGCTGGCTGCACGCGAGATATGGATTCAGAAAGTTCTAAGAAAGCCATTAGTAGGTGACCAAATATCAGAGGTGAACTAACCTCCTCATGCTTTGCTTTGGCTAGAGCATTTCGCAGGTCTAAAAACATTTTTTCTTCAAAGAGTGCTTTTTCGATAGATATTCCATTTTTTTTCCCTTCTTCTATTCTTGTGCGAGCGTCATTTATTGAGGATGTTTCGCGCGGGTAACTAAAGGCTAGCGCTCCCTCAACATTGGGGCGCACGTTGTTAGCTAATAGAAACTTTAGTTTTGACACCTTGCTTTGAAATGTAGAGACGTCATCCAGAGCGCCGGAAATGGACTCTCGAAGTGCGTCCATATGACTTGAAAAGCTCTGCACACAACCAGAATCTTCAATGCTCAATAGCGAAGAGTTAAAGTCATCTATCTGTGCCTGGCTGAGGTTTTGAGTGTTGGTGCCTGCGGAGGTGCCATCGATTGCCTTAATGACTGAGTCGCCAAAAAGTTGAATATTTTCCGCTATATTTAATAGTTTACTTCGTACGGCTAAAGTCTCTGCACCAAGATATTTGCGTGTGTTTGAATAGGTAATGGTGTCTTGAGCGAATTGTTCAAGCTTCTTGCTGTCGCCTGACCAGTAGTGCGGCAGATGAGGCCAGCACTCCTCAAACCAACTGACAGAGCCGAGAAGTGCGCACAGCCATCCTTCGGAATTTTCAATTAACGCCCAATAGCTCCACTTCGTATCTAAGCAGGTAGACGCCTCTTCTTCTAGGAAAAGATTGATTGTTGAACTATCCATGTTGTGTTCCTCGTTATAAAATTCGACTTGTCAAATAGGTAGGTTGAGCTATGTCATGTTTACAACTGACTCCCTGAAAACACCAGGAAATGCACTTTTTGTCGCGGTTAAGAGTATTGGCTGCTTACATGGTTACGCGTCGCGTAACCAATAATACGCGAGTGAGTCAATATGGTCCGGGAACGCAGGGTAATTTTCCAGAAGCTTATCTGCCACGGCAACCAGTCCTTCCGTAGTAGTTAAATCGCTATTTATAAAAAAAACATGGGTTATAAGTTTTGTAAGTGTGTCAATAATTTTTTGGCTTTCTACTACATAAAGCTTACGGGGGTCGATAATGTCAAAAAGTGCCATCAGTTGTGATTTTTTGTCATCTATAATGTTGACCTGTTTTTGCTCGTAGTTCATTTGTGACTGCCAGATGTTAATTTCACCGGACAGTTTGTCGCGCGCCTCAATCAAGTTATTATACTTAAGGTTCTCATTCGCAATGTTAAGCAGGCTTTGCGCAATATTCATACCTGCCTTGACCGCCGTTTTCGTCTTTTCAGAGGGTTGGTCAACAACTTCTGTGACTGCTTTTTGTAGCTCGTCAAAAATTGGCTGACCTCTATCGATGAACGTTTTTGACTGGAACTCGATGATTGCCTTTTCAAGCACGTCATATTGCTCCCGAAGGGTGCTTAGTTTTTTTTGGTCGCTGGGAAGGTTGCTTAATAATTTGATGCGCTCAGATTCCAGAGTGGAAAGCTCCCCAGAATAGTCGGAGATAGTAGCTGTTTCAAAATTACCCAAAGTAGCCTTCATTCGGCGGGTAAGCGCTTCAAGTTCTGACTTGAGTGTTTCAAGAGCCTTTTTCAGCTCCTTTTTAAAAGGGATGATAGTAGACTCTTGAACGTTGCTCTTGAGGACTTTTAAGTAGTCTCTGATTTCGCTGTCATCCAAAATGCTTGATACGTTGCTTAGGGATTCATTAAAAACTCGATCGGCATCGTCGAGTGAGATTTTAATGCTTTGGAACTCTTGACTTAGCGCTGGAATATAGGCGTTGCTCAGTTTGATGTTCGCGTACTCGCGTATCAGGATGCGCGCTTTTAGAATGTTAGGTTTACAGCAGGGGAGCAATTCGATGGTCATTTTTTTCGTCCTCCAAAATTAGTTTCTTTGGCTAAAGGCGGTTGTCATATCTGCCATGTAATCATTGATTTTTTTCCATCGATTGAGCACAGTGGTCATTTTTATAATAAAGATGGTAAGTTCACTGAAATCTTTAGTTTTGCTCAGTATGTTTTTCGATGCGATCACTTCCTTAAGCGTTGTACCCCACAGTGTCTCAATTTGCATCAAGCCTTCGATGGCGCCGCGTGTAAAAATGCCAAGGCTACGCATCGCGGATTGAATGTTATTAAGTACTGCGGCTACTTTTTGTAGCTCGGCTTGCCTGGATAATAACGTGTTTTCTTCGTTTTGCAGGTCGTTGATTTTAGAATTATATCCCCTGTCTCGATCGCCAAAATATAAGGCGCACAGCGGTACACCTATCAGTGGATTTAAAATAGTGGCAAACATAAACCACTCGCCAACGCTATATTTTGATTCTTTTCTTAGATCACTGATCGAATTGTTAATGGCGACAAGTTTTACCGTGATGTCTCTTAGTTCTTGCAATGTCTTTGATGCGAGTGCTTTCGCAGTCTTCTGACCCACATCTACTTCAATCGAATTCAGGTTTTTGTCAAATTCCACTAATTGGTCTTTTATTTTAGTTGCTTCAGTTTGTTTGCTCTGAATGGATTGAATGATTGAGGTTACGTACTCGTCGATAGTCGCATACGTGTTTTTTGTATTGGTATCTCCCTCGTCTAGAGGGGATCGAAACATACTGATCTGATCTTCCGTCAGGCTACTGGTTTTAAGTGCATAATCATTGTAACCCTCCATTTCTTTGATTTCGTCAATTGCAGGTTCTGTATAGTCCTTAAGGTCGCCTGCAAATCTTTTAAGAGAAACAGCAACCTTTATGATGTCAGTTTCTAGAGTTGACCACTGACTGGCATGCCTATTGATATTGACAAACGTGGTCAAAAGATCTGCAGCGCTAATGCCATCGTCGTTAACGGCACCGTGATACGCAATGTTGATGCTGTCTAGTGTCGTGGGAAGTGATAATCCAGTATTTACATACTTTCTTACTTTATCGACATCGTTGCTGGTTACTTTGGCGTTCGGAGGGGTGTACTCAATATCGGTGCTCATGGGGTGTTCCTTTTATTAAATGGCGTTAATACGTTGTCGAATTTAGCAAGCACTCTTAAAACGGTATACTGTCATTTGTGACAGTTGACAATTTGCATTTATAGGCTTGTTCATGGTGTGGTAGGAATAGCGCAATAAAAACAAAAATTTAGGCGCGCTAGGGATTTTAGTGTTGTTGCTTTATATTAAAATTCCATAGGTTCGCCTCATCAATCCAGCGGATGAGTCAACAATTTAGTAATAATAAATGCTGGAGTGATTTCCTATTGAAATAGTTCGTTGTCGAATCAATGCTTTACTATTACATTACGGTGTTGGTTTTTAGTCGATTATCACGGAGTCAGCATCAAAGGCCGCGGCACTATCCAAGTCGTCAACTCGGTTTGGTCCAAGGCTTTAGTAAGCGTTGGACTAACCTGACTGACCATTTTTTGGCGAGAGTCGCGTATTGGGTCTAGCTTTTGGGATGCAGGATGAAACCCACCTATTGAAAAGAAGAGTTCCGTGAGGGTTTTTCAACGAGCCATTCATGTAGTGCTGTTGGGTGCTGTATCGACTGCAGCGACAAGAAGAAGCTTGAGGCCTTCTCCAACAAGGCGGTGGAAAACCTGGCGGTCGACGGCGGTGGCCACCTGACCTACCTGGCGCCGACACGGGTCAACCTGGCGCTGATGGAAGAGCGCTGGCCGGATGTGAAATTCCGTGCGACGCGTGAGCATCACTAAGCGCTGAGCTGAGCTGAGCTGAAACACCGAAAGCCCCGTTGCGAAAGCACCGGGGCTTTTTATTGCCTGAAGCAATCCCCTTGTGGGAGCGAGCTTGCTCGCGATGGCGTCCGTTCAGTCGCCTGTAGTGTTGAATAGATGACCGCAATCGCGAGCAAGCTCGCTCCCACACGGGATCGTTTCAGGATTCGAAATAACTGTTCGCCATAGCGATTATTCAAAACCAATCTCCCCATCAGCGGCATTCCGTCTATTCATTAGCGTCCTATCTGGAGAACTGCGCCGATCAAGACTAGATTTCAATCAGCGCTCCAACAGGCAACCATGCTTTACCTCAAGAAAGGATGGATTCGGCTATGAGCATTTTTCAACGCGTTGTGTTGTTGCTAAAGGTTTTGGTGATGCTGTCCGTAAGCATGTCTGCAGCTTGGGCGCAGTGCACGGATCAGGGAGAACATGCGTCCAGCGGGCAGGCGATGCACACGGGCCAGATGATTGCCAAATCCGAATCGGAACCGGGCGATCAGGATCAGGGCGGAAGCAAAGGCGATGACGATTCGACCACGGACGAGCCCGACAGTGACGAAGCGGACGACGGTCAGACCTAGCCGCTAAATCGCGGGCAAAAGAAAACCCCTTCTGCTCCGATTGATGCGCAATCGAAATAGAAGGGGCTGTTGAGGCCGGTCAGGTATCACTGTGGGAGCGGGCTCGCTCCCACATTTTTATGCCGCGCCGTCGAGGAATTGCTCGGCGTAGTGGCACGCAACCTGGCGGCTGTCGAGCAGGCGCAGGGCCGGCTCTTCAGTGCTGCAGCGTTCGGTCGCGTACGGGCAGCGCTTGTGGAAAGCGCAACCCGACGGCGGGTTCAACGGGTTGGGCAACTCGCCGACAATCTTGATTTTCGGCTTGTTCGGGTCCGGGTGAATGGTCGGGGTGGCCGACAGCAGCGCCTGGGTGTACGGATGCAGAGGACGCTCGTAGATGTCGTTCTTCGGGCCCATTTCCACCGGGCGACCGAGGTACATCACCATCACGTCATCGGCAACGTGTTGCACCACTGCCAGGTTGTGCGAAATGAACACATAGGCGGTGTTGAACTCTTGCTGCAAATCCATGAACAGGTTCAGCACCTGGGCCTGGATCGACACGTCCAGCGCCGATGTCGGTTCATCCGCCACCAACACTTTTGGCTGCAACATCATCGCCCGGGCCAGCGCGATCCGCTGACGCTGACCGCCGGAGAACATGTGCGGATAACGCTGGTAGTGCTCAGGGCGCAAGCCCACCTGCTTCATCATCGCCTGCACTTTCTCGCGACGCTCGGCGGCGGAGAGGTTGGTGTTGATCAGCAGCGGCTCGCCGAGCTGGTCACCGACTTTCTGCCGTGGGTTCAACGAAGCGTATGGGCTTTGGAACACCATCTGCACGTCTTTGCGCAGTTGCTTGCGTTGAGCCTTGTCGGCTCCGGCGACTTCTTGCCCTGCGATTTTCAGGGAGCCGGAGGACGGCTCCTCGATCAGCGTCAGGGCACGGGCCAGGGTGGATTTGCCGCAGCCCGATTCGCCAACGACCGCGAGGGTCTTGCCGGCTTCGAGTTCAAACGACACACCGTTCAGGGCGCGCACGGTCGCATGGCCCTTGAACAGGCCACGGGACACTTCGTAGTGACGGGTCAGGTCGCGGGCGGTAAGTACGACGGCCATTACGCCACCTCCTGATTCAGCGGGTAGAAGCAGCGGGCAAGGCTGTTGCTTTTCGGGTCAAGGGTTGGGCGTTGCTGACGGCAGGATTCCTGCACATACGGGCAACGCGGCGACAGCAGGCAACCCTGCGGACGGTCATAACGACCGGGAACAATGCCCGGCAGCGTGGCCAGGCGTGTGGCGCCCAGGCTGTGTTCCGGAATTGCCTTGAGCAGCGCTTCGCTGTACGGGTGCGCCGGAATGTCGAACAACTGAGGCACCTGACCGACTTCCACTGCTTGGCCGGCGTACATCACGCACACGCGCTGAGCGGTTTCGGCCACGACCGCGAGGTCGTGAGTGATCAGCACCAGGCCCATGTTCTGCTCTTTCTGCAACGCCAGCAGCAGGTCCATGATTTGGGCCTGGATGGTCACGTCGAGTGCCGTGGTCGGTTCGTCGGCGATCAGCAGTTTCGGCTCGCCGGCAATCGCCATGGCGATAGCAACGCGCTGGCTCATGCCGCCGGACAGTTGATGCGGGTAAGCATCCATACGGCTGGCGGCGCCCGGGATTTCAACTTTTTCCAGCAGTTCGATGGCCCGTGCGCGGGCTTGCTTGCCGGACATTTTCAGGTGCAGGCGCAGCACTTCTTCGATCTGGAAACCGACGGTGTAGCTCGGGTTCAGCGCGGTCATCGGGTCCTGGAAGACCATGGCCAGGTCTTTGCCGACGATTTGCCGACGCTGACGGTTGCTGAGCTTGAGCATGTCCTTGCCGTCGAAATTCAGCGCGTCAGCGGTGACGATCCCCGGATGCTCGATCAGGCCCATCAGCGCCATCATGGTCACGGATTTACCCGAACCCGACTCGCCCACGATGGCCAGGACTTCGCCCTTGTCCACGGTAATGTCGAGCCCGTCGACCACCGGAACGGCGTTCTTGTCGCCAAAGCGAACGTTGAGATTCTTGATTTCTAACAGTGACATTTGAATCTCCTCAGGCGGCGTTCTTGAGTTTCGGGTCCAGCGCATCGCGCAGACCGTCGCCCATCAAGTTGATTGCCAGCACGCTGAGCAAAATGGTCAGACCCGGCAGGCTTACCACCCACCAGGCGCGTTCGATGTAGTCGCGAGCCGAAGCCAGCATGGTGCCCCACTCAGGGGTTGGCGGTTGTACGCCAAGGCCGAGGAAGCCCAGTGCGGCGGCGTCGAGAATCGCCGAGGAAAAGCTCAAGGTGGCCTGAACGATCAGCGGCGCCATGCAGTTAGGCAGCACGGTGACGAACATCAGGCGTGGCAGACCGGCGCCGGCCAGGCGCGCGGCGGTCACGTAGTCGCGGTTCAGTTCGCCCATCACCGCGGCGCGGGTCAGACGAACGTAGGACGGCAACGAAACCACGGCGATGGCGATGATGGTGTTGATCAGGCCAGGGCCGAGGATGGCGACAATGGCTACCGCCAGCAGCAGGGACGGCAGGGCCAGCATGATGTCCATCAGGCGCATGATGGTCGGGCCGAGCACGCGCGGGAAGAACCCGGCGAACAGACCCAGCAGGATGCCCGGAATCAGCGACATCACCACCGACGACAAACCGATCAGCAGGGACAGGCGCGAACCGTTGATCAGCCGCGACAGCAGGTCGCGCCCCAGTTCATCGGTGCCGAGCAGGAACTGGATCTGCCCACCTTCCAGCCAGGCCGGCGGGGTCAGCAGGAAGTCGCGGTACTGCTCGCTCGGGTTATGCGGGGAAACCCAAGGCGCGAAGATTGCGCAGAAAATCACCAGCAGCATGAACAGCAGGCCGGCGACGGCGCCTTTGTTCTTGGAAAACGCTTGCCAGAATTCTTTGTACGGGGACGGATAAAGCAGACTTTGATCGACTGCTACCGCTGGAATTGAAGTGGTCATGGTCATGATGATCTCAGCGCTGATGACGGATGCGTGGGTTGGCAAAGCCGTAGAGGATATCCACCACGAAGTTGACCAGAATCACCAGGCAGGCGATTAACAGGATGCCGTTCTGTACGACTGGGTAGTCCCGTGCGCCAATGGCTTCGATCAGCCATTTGCCGATGCCGGGCCACGAGAAGATGGTTTCGGTCAGGACCGCACCGGCCAGCAATGTGCCGACTTGCAGGCCGACTACGGTGAGTACCGGGATCAGCGCGTTGCGCAGGCCATGCACGAACACCACGCGCGCTGGCGACAGGCCTTTGGCACGGGCAGTACGGATGTAGTCTTCGCGCAGCACTTCGAGCATCGAAGAGCGGGTCATCCGCGCGATAACGGCCAGCGGGATGGTGCCGAGCACGATGGCCGGCAAGATCAGGTGGTGCAGGGCATCGAAGAAGGCACCGATGTCATCGGCCAGCAACGTGTCGATGAGCATGAAGCCGGTACGCGGCTCGATGTCATAGAGCAGGTCGATCCGCCCGGACACCGGGGTCCAGCCCAGGGACACCGAGAAGAACATGATCAGGATCAGGCCCCACCAGAAGATCGGCATCGAATATCCCGCGAGGGAGATGCCCATCACCCCATGGTCGAACAGGGATCCTCGCTTGAGTGCCGCGATCACCCCGGCCAACAGGCCCAGGACGCCGGCGAACAACAGGGCGGCCATGGACAGTTCCAGGGTCGCGGGGAAGAGAGAGGTGAACTCGGTCCAGACGCTTTCACGGGTCCGCAGGGACTCGCCGAGATCGCCGTGGGCCAGTTTGCCGATGTAATCCATGTACTGGGCATACAGCGGTTTGTTCAGACCTAGGCGTTCCATTGCCTGAGCATGCATTTCGGGGTCGACTCGACGTTCGCCCATCATTACTTCCACGGGGTCGCCAGGAATCATGCGAATCAACGCGAAAGTCAGCAAGGTGATGCCGAAGAACGTGGGGATCAATAACCCCAATCGGCGGGCAATAAAACTAAACATCTTGTGTGCTACCTCATCAGCCGGTTAGGCGTGCCCGGCATTCCTGGGTCAGGAATGCCGGTAGTTTCTTATCTACTTCACCTGGGTGGTGGCGAAGTTATTAGTGGTGAGGGGGCTAATGTGATAGCCCTCTACGTTGTTGCGCATTGCGGTGAACATACGGGTATGCGCCATGCTGATCCATGGCTGGTCCTGGTTGAAAACCACCTGGGCCTGTTCGTAGAGCGCTGCACGTTCCGTCGGGTTCACTTTAGCCCTTGCCTGATCAATCAGCGTCTGGAATTTGTCATTGCACCAGCGTGCGTAGTTTTCGCCGTTCTTGGCGGCTTCGCAACTGAGCATAGGCGTCAGGAAGTTATCCGGGTCGCCGTTATCGCCCGCCCATCCGGCGGAAACCATGTCGTGCTCGCCGTTTTTGGCGCGCTTGAGCATTTCGCCCCATTCCATGACGCGAATATCGATCTTGATCCCGACCTTGGCCAGGTCGGCCTGCATCATTTGTGCGCCGAGCATCGGGTTAGGGTTGGTCGGGCCGCCACCGTTACGGGTGAACAGGGTGAACGTGGTGCCTTCCGGTACACCGGCTTCCTTGAGCAAGGCGCGAGCCTTGTCCAGGTCACGAGGCGGGTTCTTCAGGTCGTGGTTGTAGCCCAGCAACGTGTCCGGGTACGGGTTGACCGCGACCGTGGCGTTGCCTTTGCCGAACAGCGCATTGACATAAGCGGCCTTGTCGAAGGCGATGTCGATGGCTTTACGCACGCGCACGTCACTCATGTACTTGTGCGTGGTGTTCATGGCGATGTAGGAAACGGTCATCGCGTTCATTTCATCGACTTTCAGTTTTTCGTCTTTCTTGATGCTCGGGATGTCATCCGGTTTCGGATACAGCGCGACCTGGCACTCGTTGGCCTTGAGCTTTTGCAGGCGCACGTTGTTGTCGGTGGCGATTGCCAGGATCAACGCTTCGGCTGGCGGCTTGCCACGGAAGTAGTCCGGGTTGGCCTTGAAGCGAACCTGGGCGTCTTTGTTGTAGCGCTGGAACACGAACGGGCCGGTGCCGACGGGCTTGTTGTTCAGGTCGCCGGTCTTGTTGGCCTTGAACAACTGGTCGGCGTACTCGGCGGAGTAGATCGAGGAGAAGGCCATGGCGATGTCGGCCAGGAATGGCGCTTCACGACGGGTCAGCGTGAACTTGACGGTGTTGTCGTCCACTTTCTCGACGCTTTTGAGCAGTTCCTTGAAGCCCATGCTTTCAAAGTACGGGAAGCCCACGCTCGACAGTTTGTGCCATGGGTGATTCGGGTCCAGCTGACGCTGGAAACTCCAGACCACATCGTCGGCATTCATGTCGCGGGTCGGCTTGAAGTAATCGGTGGTGTGGAACTTGACGCCTTTGCGCAGGTGGAACGTGTAGCTCAGACCGTCCTCGCTGATGTCCCAGGAGTCGGCCAGTGCCGGAATCACTTCAGTGGTGCCGGGCTTGAAGTCCGCCAGACGATTGAAGATGGTCTCGGCCACCGCATCGGCGGTGACTGCAGTCGTGTACTGGACCATATCGAAGCCTTCCGGACTGGCTTCGGTGCAGACCACCAGGGGTTTGGCCGAGACGCCAACAGCGACACTCAGCAACGCGGCGGCGATGGCCGCACGTAGGGGAAGCATTTTCATCAAGAACCCTCTGCAATCGGTTAAAGGACAAAAGCCGAACGGCCAATTCATCACTGAATCAGCCGTTCGGCAGGTGCATTACAGAATGTTGAACGGGATGGTGGTCACGAGACGGAACTCGTTGATGCTGCCATCCGCCTGGTTTTCGCTGGCGCGGTGAGCGGTGTAGGTCGCGCGAATCGCGGTCGCTTTCAGAGGGCCGCTCTGCACGGCGTACGAAGCACCGATACCGTATTCGTAATGGGTTTCGCCGTCCTGGTTCTGGATGCCGTCGTAACCCTTGCCTGCTACCCCTTCGTTGCCGGTGTAGTGAGTACCGTCGATGCCCCAGCCGCGAGCCTGGTAGATGTTGAACTTCAGGCCCGGCACGCCGTATTCGGCCATGTTCAGGCCGTAGGCGATCTGGAAGGACTTCTCGTTCGGACCGTTGAAGTCCGACAGCAGGGAGTTGGCCAGGTAGATGCCGTTGGTTTCATGCAGGTAGTCGAAGTACTCGTTACCGTTAATTTCCTGGTACGAGAAGGTCAGGCTGTGAGCCTGGTGAGTCAGGCCGAACGACAGGGAGCCGGCTTGGTTGTCGATCTTGCCCAGTTTGGCCGAACCCGAATCAACGGTTTTGTAGTAGTTCAGGCCGGTGGTCAGGCTTACGACCTGGCTGTCGCCCAGCACGTGGGTGGCGCCGAAGTAGTACTGGTTCCACAGATCTTGGGCCTGGGTGCCCCACAGGCTGGTGGTCAGGCTGGCGAATGGCGTGTAAGTGATGCCACCGGTGTTGACGCGATCGGTTTCGGCACTGGAGTTGCCGTATTCGGAGCGGAACTTGCTCAGGCTTTCTTCGGTACGTGGCGAAACACGGTCAAAGGAGCCCAGGTCGAAGGCCAGGTTGTTCAGTTCTTCACTGTGGATCGCCACACCTTCGAAGCTCGAAGGCAGCGGACGGTTGCCGATGACGTCGACCTGCGGGCTGCTGAAGTTCATGCGGCCGGCGGTCAGGGTGGTATTGGAGACACGGGCCTTGATGTTGGCCAGGCCGATTTTGCTCCATTGACCTTGGGCGTCGCCGCCTTCTTTGGTCAGGGTACGGTTGTTGCCCGCGCCTGGACGAGAGCCCGGTGCGCCGCCATTGTTGGACGCCAGGTTCTCGCGGTCACGTTCCAGCGCGACAGCGTTGTAGGCCGCCACTTCAGTGCTGAAACCCACGGTGCCTTCGGTGAAGCCGGAGTTGTATTTGACGATGGTGCCCTGGACCCAGTTGATACGACGATCAGTCGGGGTCGCTACACCGTCTTTGCGGTAAGTGAACTTGCCACCACGTTTCAGTTGTTCGTTGGCGTACCAGTTACGCGTGCTGCCAGTCACCGTGCTGCCTGCGACAAAACCGGTTGCATCGGCTTGAGCACTTTTGGTGTTGACCGTAACCGGGGTGAATTCCTGGCTTTGGGTTTCTGCGTAAGCCGTGGCGGTTACGCTGCTGATGGCCAGGGCCAATAACGCGGTGCTGCTCAGTTTCATGGGTGAAGCTCCTTACTTTCTTTTTTTAATGCCGGTCTTTTTGGGTGATCCGGCTATTTGGTTTAGAACTCATTCAAGGCATGGCAAACGTTTGCTGTAGGCCGGATTGGCGAATTACGGCAATACGCTTGCTTGAGGGCGCAAAGCGCCCCCAGCGTTTCTGGCTAATCGGTTATTGGTCGATACTGACACCCGAGAACACGTTGCGACCGAAAGGACTCACCTGGAATCCTTCGATTTTGGCGCTCAACGGTTGGTTGACCGTCGAATGGGCGATAGGCGTGATCGGCACTTGTTGCTTGAGATAGTGCTGCGCCTGTTTGTAGAGCTCGGTGCGCTGGTCACGGTCGGTGACGACCTTGGCCTGCTTGATGAACTTGTCGTAAGTGGGGTCACACCACATCGAGTAGTTGTTGCCGCCAATGGCGTCGCAGCTGTAAAGCGTGCCCAACCAGTTGTCCGGGTCTCCATTGTCGCCGGTCCAGCCGATCAGGCTGATGTCGTGCTCGCCATTCTTGGTGCGCTTGATGTACTCGCCCCATTCATAGCTGACGATCTTGACCTTGAGGCCGATTTTCGCCCAGTCAGCCTGGAGCATCTCGGCCATCAATTTGGCGTTGGGGTTGTAAGGGCGCTGAACCGGCATCGCCCACAGGGTGATTTCGGTGCCTTCCTTCACGCCGGCAGCCCTGAGCAGTTCCTTGGCTTTCTCCGGGTTGTAGGCAACGTCTTTGATCGTGTCGTCGTAAGACCATTGGGTCGGCGGCATGGCGTTGACCGCCAGTTGGCCGGCGCCCTGGTACACGGCGTTGAGAATGCTTTGTTTGTTCACGGCCATGTCCAGTGCCTGGCGCACTTCGAGCTGGTCGAAGGGTTTGTGGCGGACGTTGTAGGCGATGTAGCCAAGGTTGAAGCCGGGCTTCTCGATGAGCTTGAGTTTCGGGTCGTTCTTCAGTGCGGCCACGTCGGCGGGGCGCGGGCTCAGGGTGATCTGGCACTCATTGGCCTTGAGCTTCTGCACGCGCACCGAGGCGTCGGTGTTGATCGCGAAAATCAGGTTGTCGAGCTTGACCCGATTAGGGTCCCAGTACTGCTTGTTGCCGGTGTAGCGAATGTTGGAATCTTTCTGGTAGCTCTTGAAGGCGAACGGGCCGGTGCCGATCGGCTTCTGATTGATGTCGCTAGGCTTGCCTTCGGCCAGCAGCTTGTCGGCGTATTCGGCGGACAGAATGGCGGCGAAGCTCATGGCGATGTTCTGGATGAACGCGGCGTCGACGCTGTTGAGCGTCATGACCACGGTCAGCGGCCCGGTCTTCTCGACCTTGGCGATGTTCTTGTTCAGGCTCATCCCGTTGAAGTACGGGAACTCGGTCGGATAAGCCTTACGGAAAGGTTGCTGTGGATCCAGCATGCGATTGAACGTGAACAGCACGTCATCGGCGTTGAAATCACGGGTTGGCGTGAAGTATTGGGTGGTGTGGAACTTCACCCCTTCGCGCAGGTGAAAGGTGTACTTGAGGCCGTCCTCGGAAATATCCCAGCTCGTTGCCAGGCCTGGCACGACGTTGGTGGCGCCTTTTTCAAACTCTGCCAATCGGTTGTACAGCGGCTCGGCGGCATCGTTATCCGTCGAGGTCGTGTACTGCGCGGTATCGAAGCCAGCAGGGCTGCCTTCGGAGCAGAACACCAGGCTGTTGTTGGCGGCCTGGCTGATGGAAGTGGCGGCCAACAGGCCGGTGCCCAGCAATGCGGATAAAACCAAGGTATGGCGCATGACGCTCCCTCTTGTTTAGTGTTTTGACAATGAGCCGCCGTCCCGTCCTGGGACGTGGAGGCATCATTGATCTCAAACCATCATGTGCAGCAAGAACCGAGAGTCCACACATGAACTGGTCGGATCCCGACGGTATGTACCGTGGGTCCGGCAGTAAATGCGTAGAGTCCGAAAGACTCGTGGGAAAAGGCGACGCGTCCTGAACCTCTGCTGTACGACGCAGCGGATTTGGACGTAGGCGGATTCCTGCTTTCTCGGCAGATAAAGCAGCGGCGACGTTAAAAACGTCGCCGCTGCAAAACCTTACTTGCTGACGCTGACGCCGTAGAAGGAGTTCAAGCCGAACGGGCTGATCTTGAAGTCCTGCACGTTGTCGCGCATGGGTTGGAACACCGTCGAGTGAGCGATAGGTGTCATTGGCACAGCATCTTTGAGGACGTGTTGTGCCTGTTTGTACAGTTCGGTGCGCTTGGCCTGGTCGGTTGTACGCTTGGCTTCTTTAACGATGCCGTCGAACTTCTTGTCGCACCACTTGGAGAAGTTGTTGCCTTGCAGCGAATCACAGCCGAACAGCACGTTCAGCCAGTTGTCCGGGTCACCGTTGTCGCCGCTCCAGCCAATCAGCATCGCGCCGTTTTCGCCGCCTTTGGAGCGCTTGATGTACTCGCCCCACTCGTAGGTCACGATCTTGGCCTTGATACCGATCTTGGCCCAGTCGGATTGCAGCATTTCAGCCATCAGCTTGGCGTTCGGGTTGTACGGACGCTGTACTGGCATCGCCCACAGGTTGATCTCGGTGCCTTCCTTGATGCCGGCTTCCTTGAGCAGCTCTTTGGCTTTCTCAGGGTTGTACGGCGCGTCCTTGATGGTGGTGTCGTAGGACCATTGGGTTGGTGGCATGGCGTTGACGGCCAGTTGACCAGCACCCTGGTAAACGGAGTCGATGATCTGCTGCTTGTTGACGGCCATGTCCAGTGCCTGACGCACTTTCAGTTGGGCCATCGGGTTTGGCTGATCGCTGCCCTTGATCTTGTCCATCACGTTGTAGGCGATGTAACCCAGGTTGAAACCAGCCTGGTTAGGCACTTTCAGAGTCTTGTCTTCTTGCAGCGCCTTCAGGTCGGCTGGGCGTGGGAACAGAGTGATCTGGCACTCGTTCTTCTTCAGCTTCTGGATACGCACCGACGGGTCGGTGGTGATGGCGAAGATCAGGTTGTCGATCTTGACGTCGTCAGGCTTCCAGTAGTCCTTGTTCCCGGTGTAGCGGATGTTGGAGTCTTTCTGGTAGCTCTTGAACACGAACGGACCGGTGCCGACCGGCTTCTGGTTGATGTCGGCGGCTTTGCCTTCCTTGAGCAGCTGGGCAGCGTACTCGGCGGATTGCACGGACGCGAAGCTCATGGCCATGTTCTGGATGAACGCAGCATCAACTTCTTTCAGGGTGAACTTGACAGTTTTGTCGTCGACTTTATCGATCTTGGTGATGTTGGTATCCATCCCCATGTCGGTGAAGTACGGGAATTCGGTCGGGTACGCCTTACGGAACGGGTCATCCTTGTTAATCATGCGATTAAAGGTGAACAGCACGTCGTCGGCGTTGAACTCACGAGTGGGCTTGAAGTACGGGGTGGTGTGGAACTTGACGCCTTGACGCAGGTGGAAGGTGTACGTCAGGCCGTCCGGGGAAATGTCCCAGCTGGTCGCCAGACCAGGAATGACAGCGGTACCGCCACGTTCGAACTGGGTCAAACGGTTGAACATGGTTTCTGCAGAGGCGTCGAAGTCGGTTCCGGTGGTGTACTGACCTGGATCGAAACCGGCCGGGCTCCCTTCGGAGCAGAACACCAGGTTAGTCGCTGCTTGGGCGAATGGTGCGCTAGCTAACAAGCTTGCGCCGACTAAAAACGGAATGACCGCGTGTTTAAGCATGTTGGCCTCATGATTTGTTGTCATTTTTGGAATTAGAGGACGACCTCGTGAGTCGTGCCTGCGGATACTTATGCAGGGGCCATACCCATTGCAAGATCCTGAGCGACCACAGGCATTAAACAGTGGCACGAACGTACCTTAATGTCGCATATGTATAAATTCATGTTCATTTGACCGTTTGCGCAGGGTTTTTTCGGTGCGTCCGATGCACTTGTGCGGGGCGATCTGGACGTTTTGCGCACTCGATTGGGGCGCGGTGTTACTTATTTATACCCGTCATTGAGGGGGGGATATGGGGATCGTGGGGGGGAATGAGATTGAGTTCTTGTTTGGTGGGTAGGTGATTGTTGTTTAAGGGGTTGTTGTGTCTGTGCGGGCAGATTGTTTTGTTACTGTTGGTCAGTGGACATCGGGTGTTGGGTTTCGGGCTTGGGCCTGGGGCTTGGGTGTTCAGGTAGTACCGGCGGGTGCAACCTTTGTTGATTGTGGTGGTTTTGTGTACATATCCGTTGCTGCGGTAACGGCGGCTGGCGGTTTCGCCCTTACGGCGAGTCCCTTTTTCAAACGCCAAAAAGGAACCAAAAGGCTTTGCCCCGACGTTCGGCCCCTCGCTGGGGCTCGGTGTTCCTTCGTTCCGGCATTCATCTGGGGGCATCGCCTCCGGTCTGCTTCGCGACGACCTCCTCTCGATGTGTGCGGCTCCGCCGCACGGCGCTGCGCGCCTACCCCCCAGACGAACGCCTCCACTCAGCCTGCCGACGGGGCGGGCAGATCAAAAGCCAGATCAAGATCAAGAGCTGCAGGCGAGCTACCGCTCGGCCTGTTGAGTGGTGAGGAGCGGGCGGTGGACACCGGTCCATTGTGGGAGCTGGCCTGCCGGCGATGGCGGTCCGCCAGCCGACCAATCTCCTGCAGATGTACACCGAACCCTGTGGGAGCGGGCTTGCCCGCGATGGCGGCCTGCCAACCGACCAGTCTCTTTCAGGTGTACCCGGTCCACTGTGGGAGCTGGCCTGCCAGCGATGGCGGCCTGCCAGCCGACCAATCTCCTGCGGATGTACACCGAACCCTGTGGGAGCGGGCTTGCCCGCGATGGCGGCCTGACAGCCGACCAGTCTCTTTCAGGTGTACCCGGTCCACTGTGGGAGCTGGCCTGCCAGCCGACCAATCTCTTCCTGCTGCCCATTGATCGTTCCCTACGCTCCGCGTGGGAATGCAGCCAGGGACGCTCCGCGTTCCATTTTTGTGTTGAACGATGTGTAAGAAACACAGAGCTTTCCCACGCATTTTTCAGGTTGCCGGGTAGGAAGCGGTATGTCTAATCTCTGGCTGTCGCTGCAGTTTCAGCGACCAGGCGTGGAAACCTGGATCTCTTAGTAGCCGCATAGCTGAACCATCGTATTCGTTGCCGACGTCTTCGTTCGTCTGCAAACTGCGTCCTGGCGGCTGTGCGTGGGCAGGCTTCGGTCTGGCCGGGTCCTACTAACCGGTATTTCCACCCTGCGTGCAGCCGCCACCTATTTGTCGTGTGGAAACGACATTGGATGGCTCCCATTTCAAGTAGGAGTTTTTCCATGGATAAGTTAATCCCCGATCCACCCACCACATCCGAAGCTGAAGATTTACCCTCCGAGACTTTACTCAAAGACCGCGAAGCCATAAAACGCGCCCTCGACTACTACCTCGATCCCCCGAATCAATACACGGCAACCCCCCGTCGTCCCAGCACCATGTTCCTGGTCGCTCCGAACATGGACACCGAAAGCCTGTTGGTTCAAGCCTGCGAGTCCCTGGCTTCCGCGAGTGTCATGGCCAGCGATTTCGCCACAAACCTGATCGGTCCGCAGCGCAATACGGTGTTGGCGATTCAGCAGATCATCATGCTCGCGGAGTTGGCGGTGAATAGGGCGCTGGATAACGTCGATCCGCAGGGCTGATCAGAGACCACGTTATCGTTCATCGATGGTGTAGGACTCAACAGCACTTGCTGGTTTCTCCGGGCTTTTGGCAGGCAATAAAAAACGGCGACCACGTCAATGATCGCCGTTTTTCTAGACGGATCAGCCAATCAAGGCATCAACACTTCAATCGCGCCATCCGCCGTCATGCTGACCTGGCTCGTGCCTGCCTCAACTTCTGGCGTCACCGGTGCGCTGTCCATGCTCGCCGCTTTCATCATCATCGGGCCGCGCATGTAGGGCTGTGGATAGCCGTTGCTGTTGAGGTTCAGATTGACGATTTTGTAGCTCTTGCCGCCCAGTGCGTCAGTCGCCAGTTGGGCGCGGGCCTTGAAGGCGGTGACGGCGTCTTTGAGCAGCGCGTCTTCGCTGGCTTTGCGTGTTGGTGTGGCGATGGCGAAGTCCATGCCGCCCATTTTCAGGTCGGTCAGCAGTTCGCCGGTCAGCTTGGAAAGGGCGGCAAAGTCTGAGCTTTCCAGGCGCAGTTCGGCGCGTTCACGCCAGCCGGTGATTTTCTGACCTTTGGTGTCGTAGATCGGGTAGCTGTTGCGGCTGCCCTGGCGAAGGGTGATTTCCTTGACCTCTTTAGCCTGTGCCAGCGCCTTGTTCATGGTGGTGCTGACGTCGGCGGCGAGTTTGGCCGGGTCGGTGTTTTGTTCTTCGGTGTAGAGCGTCACGATCATCAGGTCGCGGGGCACTTCCTGACTGACTTCGGCGCGCAGGGAAATCTGGTTGTAATGAAGCTCGTCGGCGGCCAGGGCCGGGAGGCTGGCAACGGTGCCGGCACTGAGGGCAAGAAGGGCGGCGCTGCGGCGGAAACTGTGCATGAAAACTCCTTGGGCGATGCGCAGGGGTTAAAGTCCGAGCCTGCGTGAAACCATCAGACTCTAGCGGTAATGGTCCGGTTCGCACAGTTACAACTTCTATACAGATGAAAGGCAGGTGGCCGCTTTACGACCCATCGCGGGTAAGGCCGCTCCCACAAATACAACAGTGAACCTGTGGGAGCGGGCTTGCCCGCGATGGCTGCCTTATAGACGCCACACTCCTTTGTGCCATGTGGCTGTTTGCCGCACTTTTGCCTGCCAGCCCCCGTGCTTGGTTATACTCCGTGCGATCCGCCTGGAGCGCTCATCAGGAGAGCTCATGCTCGCCCCCGTACAAATCACTTCCGCGACTCGCCAGAACCTCTGGCGGCTGACGATCATCCGCACTTTGGTGCTCGCCGCTCAAGCCGGCTCCGTGGGTTTGGCCTACTGGTTCGATCTGCTGCCGTTGCCATGGGTGCAACTGGCGATGACCCTCGGCTGCTCGATGCTGTTGTGCGCATTCACGGCGGTTCGCCTGCGTACTTCGTGGCCGGTGACCGAGCTCGAATATGCCCTGCAACTGGCCTGCGATCTGTTTATCCACAGCGCCTTGCTGTATTTCTCCGGTGGCTCCACCAACCCGTTCGTCTCTTATTACCTGGTGCCGCTGACCATCGCCGCCGTGACGTTGCCGTGGCGCTATTCGGTGGTGCTGTCCGGTATCGCCCTGGCGCTTTATACCTTGCTGCTGGCGCGGTTCTATCCGCTGGAAACCTTCCCTATCGCCCGGGAAAACCTGCAGATCTACGGCATGTGGCTGAGTTTTGCCCTCGCCGCCGCCGTGATCACCTTCTTTGCCGCGCGCATGGCCGAAGAACTGCGACGTCAGGAAGAGCTGCGCGCCATTCGTCGTGAAGAAGGCCTGCGCGACCAACAGCTGCTGGCCGTTGCGACCCAGGCTGCGGGCGCCGCGCATGAATTGGGCACGCCGCTGGCGACCATGAGCGTGCTGCTCAAGGAAATGCGTCAGGACCATCCAGACCCGCTGCTGCAGGACGATTTGAGCGTGCTGCAGGACCAGGTCAAGTTGTGCAAGGAGACCTTGCAGCAGTTGGTTCGAGCGGCGGAAGCCAATCGCCGCCTGGCGGTGGAAATGCAGGACGTCACTGACTGGCTCGATGAGGCGCTGAACCGCTGGCACCTGATGCGCCCGGAAGCCAGCTACCGTTTCCAGCGCCTGGGCCAAGGGACCGTGCCGCGCATGGCGCCGCCGCCAGACCTGACGCAAGCCCTGCTGAATTTGCTCAACAACGCCGCCGATGCGTGCCCCGAAGGGCTGCAAGTGACGCTGGACTGGAATGCCGAAGACTTGACCATCAGCATTCGCGACCACGGCGCCGGTGTGCCGCTGGCCATCGCCGAACAGATCGGCAAACCGTTTTTTACCACCAAGGGCAAAGGTTTCGGCCTGGGCCTGTTTTTGAGCAAGGCCAGCGTGACACGCGCCGGCGGCTCAGTGAAACTCTACAGTCATGAGGAAGGCGGCACGCTCACCGAGCTGCGCCTGCCCCGTGTCGCCCGAGGAGACGAACATGAGTGACGAGATCCAAGTTGAAGGCGAAGAACTGCCGCATTTGCTGCTGGTGGACGACGATGCAACCTTCACCCGCGTAATGGCCCGCGCCATGGCCCGCCGTGGTTTTCGCGTCAGCACCGCCGGTTCCGCCGAAGAAGGCCTGACCATTGCCCAGGCCGACATCCCTGATTACGCCGCGCTGGACCTGAAAATGGACGGCGACTCGGGTCTGGTGCTGCTGCCCAAACTGCTCGAACTCGACCCGGAAATGCGCGTGGTGATCCTCACCGGATACTCCAGCATCGCCACCGCCGTCGAGGCGATCAAGCGTGGCGCCTGCAATTACCTGTGCAAACCGGCAGACGCCGATGACGTGCTGGCTGCGCTGCTCTCCGAGCATGCCGACCTCGACACCCTGGTGCCGGAAAACCCGATGTCGGTGGACCGCCTGCAGTGGGAACACATCCAGCGCGTGTTGACCGAGCACGAAGGCAACATCTCCGCCACTGCCCGCGCCCTGGGCATGCACCGCCGCACGCTGCAGCGCAAACTGCAGAAGCGCCCGGTCCGTCGCTGAACGAGCGCTGAACGGTTATCGCCAGCCCTCGCAGTAACCCGAACCGATCATCTATGATCGGTTCGTGTGTGTTCTTTTCTTTATCGAGCCTTATCCATGAATGAGAACGCTGAATATTCCGCGGTCAACGATGCTGTGCGCGGGCAGTTTTTTCGCAAAGTCTGGGCGATGACCACGCCTTACTGGCGCAGCGAAGAGAAGGGCAAGGCCTGGACGCTGCTGATCGCCGTGATTGCGCTGTCGCTGTTCAGCGTGGCGATTTCGGTGTGGATCAACAGTTGGTACAAAGACTTCTATAACGCCCTGCAAAAGAAGGACGAAGCGGCCTTCTGGCAGCTGATTCTGTATTTCTGCGGCATTGCGGCGGTGGCGATCCTGGGCGCGGTGTACCGGCTTTATCTGACCCAGATGCTGACCATTCGCTGGCGAGCCTGGCTCACCGAAAAACACTTCGCCCGTTGGCTGGGCAGCAAGAATTACTACCAGCTGGAGCAGGGTGGCTACACCGATAACCCGGACCAGCGGATTTCCGAAGACCTCAATAAATTCACCACCAACACCTTGGGCCTGGGCCTTGGGCTGATACGGAACATCGTCAGCCTGGTGTCGTTTTCGATCATTTTGTGGGGCGTGTCGGGCAGCATCGAAGTATTTGGCTTCACGATCCCCGGCTACATGTTTTGGTGCGCACTGGTGTACGCCGCCGTCGGCAGCTGGCTGACGCATGTGATCGGTCGTCGTTTGATCGGCCTCAACAACAACCAACAACGTTTCGAAGCCGACTTGCGTTTCTCCATGGTGCGGGTCCGCGAGAATGCCGAGAGCATCGCGTTGTACAACGGCGAGCCCAACGAGAACCGTCGCCTGAGCAGTCGCTTCGGTCTGGTCTGGCACAATTTCTGGGACATCATGAAAGTGTCCAAGCGCCTGACGTTCTTCACGTCCGGTTATGCTCAGATCGCAATCATCTTCCCGTTCATGGTCGCGGCGCCGCGTTACTTTGCCGGCAAGATCGAGCTCGGTGAGCTGATGCAAATCAACTCCGCGTTCGGCAATGTTCAGGAGAACTTCAGCTGGTTCATCAGTGCATACCAGGACCTCGCCGAGTGGCGCGCTACCTGTGATCGTCTGCTGAGTTTCCGCCAGGCCATGACTGACAACGAAGAACGTGCGCCAGCCATCGACGTGCAGAACGCGGGTACGGCATTGCGCGTGCACAACCTCGGTCTTGATCTGGCTGACGGACGTCACCTGCTGACCAACGCCGAGATGACGGTGGAGGAGGGTGAGCGCGTGATGCTCAGCGGGCGTTCCGGCAGTGGCAAATCGACCTTGCTGCGAGCGATGGGGCATCTGTGGCCTGCCGGTCACGGCAGTATTCGTCTGCCGACCTCGCGTTATCTGTTCTTGCCGCAAAAACCTTATCTGCCCATTGGTACGCTCCGCGAAGCGCTGAGTTATCCACAGGCCGGCGATACGTACCCGCATGAACGTTACGTGCATGTGCTGGAAACCTGCCGTCTGCCGCACCTCGTTGCGCGTCTGGACGAAGCCAATCACTGGCAGCGCATGTTGTCGCCGGGAGAGCAGCAGCGGTTGGCCTTTGCCCGCGCACTGTTGTTTGCACCGAAGTGGCTGTACATGGACGAAGCGACCTCGGCGATGGACGAAGAGGATGAAGGGTCGTTGTATCAGGCCTTGATCGATGAGATTCCGGGGCTGAGCATCGTCAGCGTCGGCCATCGCAGCAGTCTGAAGCGTTTCCACCCACGGCATGTGCGCATTGAAAGCGGGCATCTGGTAGACCAGACCGTGACCGCATAAGCACCACAAATCCCTGTGGGAGCGAGCTTGCTCGCGATGACGGCATGACATCCAACATTAAAGGTGTCTGACACTCCGCCATCGCGAGCAAGCTCGCTCCCACAGGGGATAGTGGATGCTGACGGTGATCGTACAACCGTGTTGAGCTATGATGCGGTTTCAGCCGAATTTTTCGAGAAAGACGTTCACCATGGAAAACCCGATCGACGCACCCCGCCTCCCTCGCAAGCGCCGCAGCCTCGCACAGGAATTGGTGACGGTGCTGTCCGAGCAGATCCGCGACGGCCACCTCAAACGTGGCGACAAATTGCCCACCGAGTCGGCAATCATGGATGCCCATGGCGTCAGCCGCACCGTGGTTCGCGAGGCGATTTCCCGCTTGCAGGCCGCAGGCCAGGTGGAAACCCGCCACGGCATCGGCACCTTCGTGCTCGACACACCGAGCCCGAGCGGTTTCCGTATCGACCCGGCCACGGTCGTCACGCTGCGTGACGTGCTGGCGATTCTGGAGCTGCGGATCAGCCTGGAAGTGGAATCCGCCGGCCTTGCCGCACAACGTCGCACGCCCGAGCAGTTGGCATTGATGCGAGCGGCTCTGGATGCATTGAACGAAAGCGTCTCCCATGCCAGCGATGCCGTGGCGTCGGATTTCCAGTTTCACCTGCAAATCGCCCTGTCGACCGGCAATCGCTACTTCACCGACATCATGACCCACCTGGGCACCAGCATTATTCCGCGCACCCGGCTCAACTCCGCGCGGCTGGCCCATGATGACCAGCAGCACTACATGAATCGCCTGAGCCGTGAGCATGAAGAGATTTACGATGCCATTGCGCGTCAGGATTCGGATGCGGCGCGGGCGGCGATGCGTTTGCACCTGACCAACAGCCGCGAACGACTGCGCCATGCGCATGAAGAGGCAGAGGCACAGCGCGGGTAATTGCCTGCCTGACAGGACGCCATCGCGAGCAAGCTCGCTCCCACATTGATCCTGGATGCCCACAAGTTCTGTGTTCATCGAAAATCTATTGTGGGAGCGAGCTTGCTCGCCATGAGGGCGTCAGCCTAAAAGCAGTAACCTCAGCCCTCGTTCAAAGTCGACCGATCCACCCGCACTGCCAATTGCGCCGTCCCAGGCCTGGCATCAAACGTCACACTCCCACACTCATCAACCACACCCCGCGCAATCGCCACTCCCTTGGCCAGCAATTCCAGCGGCGCGCCCTTCATCGATTGCCCCGAAGCCAATTCCAGTTTCAATTTAATCTTCATCGTTGATCTCCTTATCAGGCCACGTTGCCCGTTGGTTTGTAGTCCTTGAGCAGCAAGTAAGTGCTCCAGCCCCACCAGTCATCGACGGTGGCGGTGTCGTTCAAGTTGTTGACGTCCTTGCGTCGCAACACCTTGTTGCCGTCCATCCTGAACAGCGGCGAAAAATTGCCCGCCAAGTTCAGCACCGCCTGCAAATCCGGCAGATTCTTCAGCGCGCCGAAACTGCCGGGCGACGGCGCAATGCCGCTCAGATACGCCGCAAACACTTCATCCGCCGACACCTGAACCGCTAGATTCACCTGGGCGCGATTGGCGCTGGAGAGGTCGTCGAAGTAGCGTTTGTCGCCATAGGCGCGCCATTGCGCACCGTTGGCGTTACGCACATTGAGGCCGAACTTGCTGTCTTCGTCGTGCATGAAGCGGGTAATCAATGAGCCCAGGTCACTCGGTGTGACCACCGCTGCCAGCTGCTTGCGGGGCACGCGCAAGTGACCGGCGGAAAACAGGTCGGTCAGGTAGTGATCGGCAAACGCGTTCATCGCGTAGGCCAGTTCAAGCTGCTTTTCATCGCCGCTGTTGTGCGCTTTCACCGCGTGTTGCAGGGCTGCCGCATGCCCGGCGATATAGGCCAGTAGCGCCCATTCGCCAAAGTGGTCGGCGTTGTTGGCGGCCAGTTTCAGGTAGCGCCCCAGCGGAAACAGTGCGGAGACAACACTGCCGCCGCCCGTGATTCTGTTCCACTCTTCGGACAACGTATCACCGAGGGCGTCATACGCCTCATGAGGTTGTTTACCGTCCTTGATGGCCTGTTTAACGGCAGCGATTTCCTTCTGCATGACGCCGAGAATCAACTTGGCCTCGGCATTGGACGCCGGCAACACGGCCAGCGAATTGAACGCGTTGTTGAATCGCTGTATACGCTCGGCAGCGCTGGCGGGTTGATCGGGGATGCCATAAAAATCAGCGCTCAGCGCAACGATCTGGCCATAGGTCAGCGCCAATCCGTTCGGTAAGTGCAGTTCAACCTGAGACGCGGGGACAGCAGGCGCGTCTTTGATGAAACGCAGCAGGGTGCTGTCGCCGATGGCCGTGTGTTCGCCGCCTTCGAACCTCAGCTGCGGCTTGTTTTTTGGCGCTTCGCCGCCCGGCAAAGGTACGTCGTTGTGTTCACCGAGATGCAATACCAGCGAATCGCCATCGACGATGGCGACGCCCTGTTCGGTAAAAAGGTCGTCCAGGTTCACGATGACCTGCTTGGGGTTTTCCTGCGGTTGTGTGTGCAGACCTGACATTTCTAGCTCCTTGATATGTCGTCGGTACAAATCCAATTAACTGTATGTATATACAGTCATTCGAATCATAGAAGAGAAATTTCCTACGTCAAGAAAATACCTTTCCGACTCAAAATGTGAGGTTCGCGATGAAATGCAGTTGACGGTTATTATTTAAGTTGTACGATGACCTACAACTCGGCGAAAGCTGAACGGTTTCTCACACAAACATACGTCGCTACCCAGGGTGTTCGAATAATGAATCCACAAGAACTGAAGTCCATCCTCTCTTCCGGTCTGCTGTCTTTCCCGGTCACCGATTTCAATGCCCAGGGCGATTTCCATCGCGCTGGCTACATCAAGCGTCTCGAATGGCTGGCCCCATACGGCGCCACGGCGTTGTTCGCCGCGGGCGGCACCGGTGAGTTCTTCTCTCTGGCGGCCAGCGAATATTCGGAAATCATCAAGACTGCCGTCGACACCTGCGAAACCAGCGTGCCGATTCTGGCCGGTGTAGGTGGTTCGACCCGTCAAGCCATCGAATACGCACAGGAAGCTGAGCGTCTGGGCGCCAAAGGCCTGTTGCTGCTGCCGCACTACCTGACCGAAGCCAGCCAGGACGGCGTCGCCGCCCACGTTGAAGCCGTGTGCAAATCGGTAAAAATCGGTGTGGTGGTTTACAACCGCAACGTCTGCCGCCTGACCGCACCGTTGCTGGAGCGTCTGGCTGAGCGCTGCCCGAACCTGATCGGATACAAAGATGGCCTGGGCGATATCGAGTTGATGGTGTCGATCCGTCGCCGCCTCGGTGATCGCTTCAGCTACCTGGGTGGTTTGCCGACCGCCGAAGTGTACGCAGCGGCCTACAAGGCCCTGGGCGTGCCGGTTTACTCGTCGGCGGTGTTCAACTTCATCCCGAAAACCGCGATGGATTTCTACCACGCCATTGCCCGCGAAGATCACGCCACTGTCGGCAAGATCATCGACGACTTCTTCCTGCCTTACCTGGACATCCGTAACCGCAAAGCCGGCTACGCGGTAAGCATCGTCAAGGCCGGGGCAAAAATTGCCGGCTATGACGCAGGCCCAGTGCGTGCGCCGCTGACCGACCTGACCGGCGAAGAGTACGAAATGCTCGCCGCGTTGATCGACAAGCAAGGTGCGCAATAACACACCCGATTAAACAAGGCCGCTGAGTGATCAGCGGCCTTTTGCGTGAGGAGAACATCTCGTGGCAGATTCAAAGCGTTTTGATAACTACATCAACGGTGAATGGGTGGCAGGCAGCGATTACTGCGCCAACATCAACCCGTCCGAACTGACCGACACCATCGGCAACTACGCCAAGGCCGATCTGGCCCAGGTCCACGCGGCCATCGACGCCGCTCGCGCCGCGTTCCCGGCCTGGTCGACTTCGGGGATTCAGGCTCGCCATGACTCGCTGGATAAAGTCGGCACTGAAATCCTCGCCCGTCGCGAAGAGCTCGGCACCTTGCTGGCCCGGGAAGAGGGCAAGACCCTGCCCGAAGCCATTGGCGAAGTGACCCGCGCCGGTAACATCTTCAAGTTCTTCGCCGGTGAAACCCTGCGTCTGTCCGGTGATTACCTGCCGTCGGTGCGCCCGGGCGTCAACGTTGAAGTCACCCGCGAAGCGCTGGGTGTGGTCGGCCTGATCACCCCGTGGAACTTCCCGATTGCGATCCCTGCGTGGAAAATCGCCCCGGCCCTGGCCTACGGCAACTGCGTCGTGCTCAAACCGGCCGATCTGGTGCCAGGTTGCGCCTGGGCGCTGGCCGAAATCATTTCCCGCGCAGGCTTCCCGGCCGGCGTGTTCAACCTGGTGATGGGCAGCGGTCGAGTGGTTGGCGATGCGCTGGTGCAGAGCCCGAAAGTCGACGGCATCAGCTTCACCGGTTCGGTCGGTGTGGGTCGTCAGATCGCGGTCAGTTGCGTCTCGCGCCAGGCCAAGGTTCAGCTGGAAATGGGT
The DNA here is from genome assembly GCF_030209165.1 of Pseudomonas sp. fls2-241-R2A-110. NCBI lineage: Bacteria > Pseudomonadati > Pseudomonadota > Gammaproteobacteria > Pseudomonadales > Pseudomonadaceae > Pseudomonas > Pseudomonas sp. fls2-241-R2A-110. The sequence goes on from NZ_JARVSN010000007.1 coordinate 172,121, forward strand.
GGCAAGAACCCGCAGATCATTCTCGACGACGCCGATCTCAAGCAAGCGGTCGAGCTGTCGGTGCAGAGTGCGTTCTACTCCACCGGTCAGCGCTGCACGGCTTCGAGTCGTTTCATCGTCACCGCCGGCATCCACGACAAATTCGTCGAAGCCATGGCCGAACGCATGAAGTCGATCAAGGTCGGCCACGCCCTGAAAACCGGCACCGACATCGGTCCGGTGGTTTCCCAGGCTCAGCTTGAACAGGACATGAAGTACATCGACATTGGCCAGTCCGAAGGTGCACGTCTGGTCAGCGGCGGCGGTCTGGTGACCTGTGACACCGAAGGCTATTACCTCGCGCCAACGCTGTTTGCCGACAGCGAAGCCGCGATGCGCATCAGCCGCGAAGAAATCTTCGGCCCGGTGGCCAACGTGGTTCGCGTGGCGGATTACGACGCGGCACTGGCCATGGCCAACGACACCGAATTCGGTCTGTCGGCGGGTATCGCCACGACATCGCTGAAGTACGCCAACCACTTCAAACGTCACTCCCAGGCCGGGATGGTGATGGTCAACCTGCCGACGGCGGGTGTGGATTACCACGTTCCATTCGGTGGGCGTAAAGGTTCATCCTATGGTTCCCGCGAGCAAGGTCGCTACGCGCAAGAGTTCTACACGGTTGTGAAGACCTCTTATATCGGCTCCTGATACACCGTAATACCTGTGGGAGCTGGCCTGCCAGCGATGGCATCACCGCGGTGTGACTGACACGCCGAGGTGTCCGCATCGCTGGCAGGCCAGCTCCCACAAAAAGAAATCGTTATTACCCGCATAAAAATAATCAGTGGGAGTACATCTACATGCAAGCGACCAAGCCGACCCACGTCCGCTATTTGATTCTGCTCATGCTTTTCCTGGTGACCACGATCAACTACGCCGACCGGGCCACTATCGCCATCGCGGGCTCCAGCCTGCAAAAAGACCTCGGCATTGACGCGGTCACTCTCGGTTATATCTTCTCTGCATTCGGTTGGGCCTACGTGGCCGGGCAAATTCCCGGTGGCTGGCTGCTGGACCGATTCGGTTCGAAAAAAGTCTACGCACTGAGCATCTTCACCTGGTCGCTGTTCACCGTCTTGCAGGGCTATGTCGGTGAGTTCGGCATGTCCACGGCAATCGTTGCGCTGTTCATGCTGCGCTTCCTGGTGGGCCTGGCCGAAGCGCCATCCTTCCCCGGTAACGCGCGCATCGTGGCGGCCTGGTTCCCGACGGCTGAACGCGGTACTGCCTCGGCGATCTTCAACTCGGCACAATACTTTGCCACCGTGCTGTTCGCGCCGCTGATGGGCTGGATCGTCTACAGCTTCGGCTGGCAGCATGTGTTTGTGGTGATGGGCGGCATCGGCATCGTGTTCTCGCTGATCTGGCTGAAAGTTATCCACAGTCCGCGTCAGCACCCGATGATCAACGAAGCCGAGTTCAAGCACATCGCCGACAACGGCGGCATGGTCGACATGGACCAGGACAAAGGCAAAGGCAAGAAAACCGACGGGCCGAAGTGGGACTACATTCGCCAGTTGCTGACCAACCGCATGATGCTCGGCGTTTACCTGGGCCAATACTGCATCAACGGCATCACCTACTTCTTCCTGACCTGGTTCCCGGTGTACCTGGTGCAGGAACGCGGCATGACCATTCTCAAGGCGGGTTTCATCGCTTCGTTGCCGGCGATCTGCGGCTTCATCGGTGGTGTGCTCGGCGGGGTGATTTCCGACTACCTGCTGCGCAAGGGCCATTCCCTGACCTTCGCCCGCAAGGCACCGATCATTGCCGGTTTGCTGGTTTCCAGCAGCATCGTGGCCTGCAACTATGTGGACATCGAATGGATGGTGGTCGGCTTCATGGCCCTGGCGTTCTTCGGTAAAGGCGTTGGCGCATTGGGCTGGGCGGTGGTGTCCGACACCTCGCCAAAACAGATCGCCGGTTTGAGTGGCGGCCTGTTCAACATGTTCGGCAACATCGCGTCCATCACCACGCCAATCGTGATTGGCTACATCATCAGCTCCACCGGTTCGTTCAAATGGGCCTTGGTGTTTGTCGGTTGCAACGCACTGGTCGCAGTGTTCAGCTACCTGGTGATCGTCGGTCCGATCAAACGTGTGGTGCTCAAGGAGCCGCCAGTCAATGGCCCTGAAACCAACAACAAATTATCTCAAGCGCATTCCTGAGGAGCGGCGTCATGCAGTTGATTGAACATTCCGACTCGCCGCGCTACATCCGCCTGCACGAGCGGGACAATGTCGTGATCGTGGTCAATGACCAGGGCGTGCCGGCCGGCACTGAATTTCCCGATGGCCTGGTGACGGTGGACTTCGTGCCGCAGAGCCACAAAGTCACCCTGGAAGATATTCCCGAGGGTGGCCAGGTCATTCGTTACGGCCAGACCATCGGCTACGCGTTGCAGCCGATTCCACGCGGCAGCTGGGTCAAGGAAGATCAACTGCGCATGCCCACCGCGCCGCCGCTGGACAGCCTGCCGCTGTCCACCGATGTGCCGGCCGCGCAGGCACCGCTGGAAGGTTTTACGTTCGAGGGTTATCGCAATGCCGACGGCACCGTCGGCACGCGCAACATTCTGGGGATCACCACCACGGTTCAGTGTGTGACCGGCGTGCTCGACCATGCGGTCAAGCGCATCAAGGAAGAGTTGCTGCCCCACTACCCGAACGTCGATGACGTGGTGGCGCTGACCCACAGTTACGGTTGCGGCGTGGCCATTACCGCCACCGACGCCTACATCCCGATCCGTACCGTGCGCAACCTGGCGCGCAACCCGAACCTGGGTGGCGAAGCCTTGGTCATCAGCCTTGGTTGCGAGAAATTGCAGGCCGGGCAGGTGATGCACGAGAACGACAGCTCGGTGGACCTGAGCGATCCGTGGTTGTATCGCTTGCAGGATTCCAGTCACGGTTTCACCGAGATGATCGAGCAGATCATGGCGTTGGCCGAGGTCCGTTTGAAGAAACTCGATCAGCGTCGCCGGGAAACCGTGCCGGCGTCCGAGCTGATTCTGGGCATGCAGTGCGGCGGCAGCGATGCCTTTTCCGGCATCACTGCCAACCCGGCGTTGGGCTATGCCTCGGATTTGCTATTGCGGGCCGGTGCGACGGTGATGTTTTCCGAAGTCACCGAAGTGCGTGACGCGATTTACCTGCTGACGTCCCGCGCCGAAACCAAGGAAGTCGCCGAGGAGCTGGTGCGGGAAATGGACTGGTACGACCGGTACCTGGCCAAGGGCGAAGCGGATCGCAGCGCCAACACCACGCCGGGGAACAAGAAGGGCGGGTTGTCGAACATTGTCGAGAAGTCCTTGGGCTCGATCGTCAAATCCGGCAGCAGCGCGATCAACGGCGTGCTGGGCCCTGGCGAACGCTTCAAGCGCAAAGGGCTGATTTTCTGCGCGACCCCGGCCAGTGATTTTGTCTGCGGGACGTTGCAACTGGCGGCCGGGATGAACCTGCATGTATTCACCACCGGGCGCGGCACGCCGTATGGCCTGGCGATGGCGCCGGTGGTGAAGGTCTCGACGCGTACAGAACTGGCGCAGCGCTGGCCGGACCTGATCGACATCGATGCCGGGAGGATTGCCACCGGACGGGCTTCGATTGAAGACCTCGGCTGGGAGTTGTTCCACTACTACCTGGACGTGGCGAGCGGGAAAAAACAGACGTGGGCCGAGCAGCACAAGCTGCATAACGACATCACCTTGTTTAACCCTGCGCCGATCACGTAAGACCGAGTCGCCTGCATCGCGGGCAAGCCCGCTCCCACACTGGATTTTCGCCGTACACAGATTTTGTGTTCGGCACTGAACAAATGTGGGAGCGAGCCTGCTCGCGATAGCGGTCTAACAGACGCCAGAGGACTTGGTGGCTTATCATTAGCCCCCTAACGACGCCCACCCAAGGTTCTCCCGGCATGCTGGCTATCTTCCTCGAAACCCTGAACATCACCGCGCCGGTGTTTGCCATGCTGTTTCTGGGTGTGCTGCTCAAGCGCATCAACTGGATCAACGACAACTTCATCCACACTGCGTCGGCCTTGGTGTTCAACGTCACCATGCCGGCGTTGCTGTTTCTGGGCATCCTGCATGCCGACCTGCACGCCGCGCTGCAACCGGCGCTGCTGATCTACTTCGCGCTCGCCACCCTGGTGTGTTTCGCCATTGCCTGGGGCTGGGCAATCTGGAAGTGCCCGCGTGAAGACCGGGGGATCTACACCCAGGGTGCGTTTCGCGGCAATAACGGTGTCATCGGCCTCGCACTGGCGGCGAGCATGTACGGCGATTACGGCATTTCCCTCGGGGCGATTCTCGCAGCGCTGGTGATCCTGTTTTACAACACGCTCTCAACCATCGTGCTCGCGGTCTACAGCCCGGTGATCAAGTCCGATCCGTGGAGCATCTTCAAAAGCGTGATGGTCAATCCGTTGATCATCAGCGTGTTTGCGGCGGCGCCATTTGCTTATTTCAAGATCGGCTTGCCGGGGTGGCTGGAAACCTCCGGTCAGTACCTGGCGCAAACCACCTTGCCGCTGGCGCTGATTTGCATCGGCGGCACGTTGTCGCTGGCAGCGATGCGCAAGAGCGGCACGATGGCGCTCAGCTCAAGCCTGGTGAAGATGATCGGCCTGCCGGTGCTGGCGACGCTGGGAGCGTGGTTATGGGGTTTTCGCGGAGCGGAGTTGGGGATTCTGTTTCTGTATTTCGGCAGCCCGACTGCAGCGGCCAGTTTTGTAATGGCCCGTCAGGCCAATGGCAATCATGAACTGGCGGCGGCGATCATCGTCATTACGACGTTGATGGCGGCGATTACCACCAACGTCGGGATCTTTTTATTGCAGTGGGGAGGTTGGATCTAGCTTCGGAATCTTTGGTTTTTTTTGGGGGCCTCTTCGCGGGCAAGCCCGCTCCCACAGGGGATCTCCAGTGGACACAAAATTTGTGTACGACTCGGCCTAGTGTGGGAGCGAGCTTGCTCGCGATGGCGGCAGATCATTCACCACAAATGCCGATGACTCACTCCGGCTTCTGGTAAGTGTCGATCACTTCCTGCGCCGCGCGAAACGCATCGATCGCCGCTGGCACACCGGCATACACCGCGCAATGCAGCAGCGCCTCGCGAATTTCTTCCACGGTGCAACCGTTGTTCAACGCGCCGCGCACGTGACCTTTCAATTCCTGCGGGCACTTCAACGCGGTCAGTGCGGCGAGGGTGATCAGGCTGCGGGTTTTCAGCGGCAGGCCTTCGCGATTCCACACGCTGCCCCAGGCGTGCTCATTGACGAAATCCTGCAGCGGCTGGGAGAACTCGGTGGCATTGCCCAGAGCGCGGTCGACGAAGGCGTCGCCCATCACTTGGCGGCGGACTTCAACGCCAGGCTTCTTATTGTCGGTCACGGCATTTCCCTCTTGTGGTGTTGGCGACGCCAGGCGCGCAGCGACGTAAACAGCAGATACGCCACCAGCGCCGGCAGGACGAAAAACAGCATCAGGTGTTCAAGTTTGCCGGCCAGCGGCATGCCGGTGGTGAATGACACCACGTGCAAGCCGTAAGCGAGGTACAGCCCCAGAAACAGCAAGCCTTCGGCGCGGGTCACCCGGTAGCCGGTGTAAAACAGCGGCAGGCACAGCACCGCGACGCCGAGCATCACCGGCAAGTCAAAATCCAGGGCGTTGGGCGAAACTGACAGTGGCGAAGGCGCGACAAGCGCCGTCAGGCCAAGCACGCCCAGAAGGTTGAACAGATTGCTGCCGATGACGTTGCCCACGGCGATATCGCGCTGACCGCGCAACGCGGCGATCAATGAGGTGGCCAGCTCCGGCAGTGAAGTGCTGACGGCGACAATGGTCAGGCCGATGATGCGCTCCGACAGCCCCAGATCGGTGGCGACCGCCACGGCGGCACCCAGCAACAAGTGAGCGGCATACACCAGCATGGCCAGTCCGGCGACGATCATCAGCACGCTGCTGACCCACGGTGCCTTCAGTGTTTCGTCGTGGGAGGGCGGGCGAGTCGAATACCGCGACTGGCGAAGCAACAAGCCCAGGTACAACACCAGCGCAGCCAATAGAATCAAGCCGTCCACACGATCCAGCTCTTTGTTCCAGGCCAGTGCGAACACCAGCAGGCTGGCGCCGATCATCAGCGGAATATCCAGGCGCACCAGCTGCCGCGAAACCCGTAGCGGAATGATCAACGCCGAAAGGCCCAGGGTGACCAGGATGTTGAAGATGCAGCTGCCAATCACGCTGCCGACGGCGATGTCGGCGTTTTGCGCCAGGGTGGCTTGCAGGCTGACCGCCATCTGCGGGGCGCTGCTGCCGAGGGCGACGATGGTCAGCCCGATAATCAGCGACCGCACCTGCAGGCGCGCCGCCAGGCGCACAGCGCCGCGCACCATCAGTTCTGCACCCGCGATCAGCAGCAGCAGGCCAACGAACAATTCAATCAGGCTGATCAGGGGTAAGTCGTCAAGTCCGAAAATGGTTTTGGGCTCCGGCTGTTAATCGTCGAGGGCTTGCACGCGAACGCGCGCGGTACCACTGCCGAGCATGCCCAACCGCTCGGCCGCAGCATGTGACACGTCGATCAGACGCCCACGGGCATGCGGCCCGCGATCGTTGATGCGGACGACGCAGGATTTGTCGTTATTCAGATTGGTGACCTTCACCCGCGTGCCGAACGGCAACTGGCGATGGGCGGCGGTCAGGGAGTTCTTGTTGAAACGCTCACCACTGGCGGTGCGTTTACCTTGATGTTTGGCGCCGTAATACGAAGCCACGCCGGTCTTGTCATAGCCGTGCGGATCGATGATGTCGTTGCTGGCGCAACCGGCCAGCAGGGAGAGCAGGGCGCAAAGGCTGAGCAGACGCTTCATTGAAGGTTTCCCGAAAACAAATGTGGGAGCCAGCCTGCTGGCGATTGCGGAGTGTCAGACACGGATATGTTGAATGTCAGACCGCTATCGCCAGCAGGCTGGCTCCCACAAGGAGTGGAGCCAGGTTTGAGGGCTGGCTCCATTTTCATCAGCCTTCGAGCTTGCTTTTGAGCAGTTCGTTGACCTGTTGCGGGTTGGCCTTGCCTTTGGAGGCTTTCATGGCCTGGCCGACGAAGAAGCCGAACATCTTGCCGCGCTTGGCTTCGTCTGCCGCACGGTATTGCTCGACCTGCTCGGCGTTGGCCGCGAGCATTTCGTCCAGCACCGCCGAGATCGCGCCGCTGTCGGTCACTTGCTTCAAGCCACGCTTGTCGATGATCTCGTCCGCGCTGCCTTCGCCGTTGGCCATCGCTTCAAACACTACTTTGGCGATTTTGCCGGAGATGGTGTTGTCCTTGATGCGCAGCAGCATGCCGCCCAGTTGCTCGGCCGAGACCGGTGACTGGTCGATTTCCACGCCTTGCTTGTTCAGCAGGCTGCCCAGCTCAACCATGACCCAGTTCGCCGCCAGCTTGGCGTCGCCGCTGATGCCCACGACTTTTTCGAAGTAATCGGCTTGCTCGCGGCTGGTGGCCAGGACGCTGGCGTCATAGACCGACAGGCCGAACTGCGCCTGGAAGCGCTCGCGTTTCTGCGGTGGCAATTCCGGCAGGGTGGCGCGCACCTCATTGAGGAACGAGTCTTCGATGACCACGGGCAGCAGGTCCGGATCGGGGAAGTAACGGTAGTCGTTGGCTTCCTCCTTGCTGCGCATCGGACGGGTCTCGTCCTTGTTCGGATCGTACAGGCGGGTCTGCTGGATCACTTTGCCGCCATCTTCGATCAGCTCGATCTGACGGCGAACTTCACTGTTGATCGCCTTCTCGATGAAGCGGAACGAGTTGACGTTCTTGATCTCGCAGCGGGTGCCGAACTCAACCTGGCCTTTGGGACGGATCGACACGTTGCAGTCGCAACGCAGCGAACCTTCGGCCATGTTGCCGTCGCAGATGCCCAGGTAACGCACCAGCGCGTGGATCGTCTTGACGTAAGCCACGGCTTCCTTCGCGCTGCGCATGTCCGGCTCGGAAACGATTTCCAGCAGCGGCGTGCCGGCACGGTTCAGGTCGATGCCGGTGGCACCGTTGAATTCTTCGTGCAGGCTTTTACCAGCGTCTTCTTCCAAGTGTGCACGGGTAACGCCGACACGTTTGATCGTGCCGTCTTCCATGGCGATGTCCAGGTGGCCCTTGCCGACGATCGGCAACTCCATCTGGCTGATCTGGTAGCCCTTGGGCAGGTCCGGGTAGAAATAGTTTTTACGGGCGAACACGTTGTGCTGGCCGATTTCGGCATCGATAGCCAGGCCGAACATCACCGCCATGCGCACCGCTTCCTGGTTCAGCACCGGCAGAACGCCGGGCATGCCCAGGTCTACCAGGCTGGCCTGGGTATTCGGCTCAGAACCGAAAGTGGTGGAACTACCGGAAAAGATTTTCGACCGGGTGGTGAGCTGGGTATGAATCTCCAGCCCGATCACGACTTCCCATTGCATGTGTTTCTCCTCAGAAGCCGGTTGGGGTGCGGGTGTGCCAGTCAGTGTTCAACTGATACTGATGGGCAACGTTCAACAGGCGACCTTCCTGGAAATACGGGGCGAGCAATTGCACGCCGACCGGCAGGCCATCGACAAAACCGGCGGGCATGGACAAGCCCGGCAGGCCGGCGAGGTTGGCGGTGATGGTGTAGACGTCTTCCAGGTACGCAGCGACCGGGTCGCTGTTCTTGGCGCCAAGCTTCCAGGCCGGGTTCGGCGTGGTTGGGCCGAGGATGATGTCGACCTCATTGAAGGCGGCCATGAAGTCGTTCTTGATCAGGCGACGAATTTTCTGTGCCTTGAGGTAGTAGGCGTCGTAGTAACCGGCCGACAGCGCGTAGGCGCCGACCATGATCCGGCGCTGCACTTCCGGGCCGAACCCTTCGCCGCGAGAGCGTTTGTACAGGTCGATCAGGTCTTTCGGGTTTTCGCAGCGATGGCCGAAACGCACGCCGTCGAAACGCGACAGGTTGGAAGACGCTTCTGCCGGAGCGATCACGTAGTACGCGGGAATCGCGTGCTGCATGTTCGGCAGGCTGATTTCCTTGACCACGGCACCGAGCTTTTTCAGTGCTTCGACGCTGGCCATGACCAGGTCGGCGATGCGTGGGTCGAGACCGGCGCCGAAATACTCCTTCGGCACGCCGATGCGCAGGCCTTGCAGCGAACCGTTGAGGCTGGCGCTGTAATCAGGCACGGGCTCGTCGATGCTGGTGGAATCCTGCTGGTCGAAACCGGCCATGCCTTGCAACAGGATCGCGCAGTCTTCGGCGGTACGGGCCAGAGGGCCGCCCTGATCGAGGCTGGAGGCGTAAGCGATCATGCCCCAGCGCGAAACGCGACCGTACGTCGGTTTCAGGCCGGTGAGGTTGGTCAGTGCTGCGGGCTGACGGATCGAGCCGCCGGTATCGGTGCCGGTGGCCGCTGGCAGCAGGCGCGCGGCAACCGCCGCCGCCGAACCGCCGGACGAACCGCCCGGAACGTGTTCCAGGTTCCACGGGTTTTTCACCGGGCCGTAGTAGCTCGACTCGTTGGCCGAACCCATGGCGAATTCGTCCATGTTGGTCTTGCCCAGGGTCACGGCCCCGGCAGCGGCCAGCTTGGCGACGACAGTGGCGTCGTACGGCGCCTTGAAGTTGTCGAGCATCTTCGAGCCGCAGCTGGTGCGGATGCCCTGGGTGCAGAACAGGTCTTTGTGCGCGATCGGCGCACCGAGCAGGGCACCGGTCTCACCGTTGGCACGGCGTGCGTCAGCGGCTTTCGCCTGCTGGAGCGCCAGGTCTTCGGTGAGCGTGATGAAGCTGTTGAGCTGAGGATCGAGCTTGGCGATACGCGCCAGCAGGTTTTTGGTCAGCTCTTCGGAAGAAAACTTTTTATCGGCGAGACCGCGGGCGATCTCGGCCAGAGTCATTTGATGCATTGCAGGCTCTTTCCCTTTAGTCGATGACTTTCGGAACCAGGTACAGGCCGTTTTCGACCGCTGGTGCGATGGACTGGTAGGCCTCGCGATGATTGGTCTCGGTCACGACGTCTGCACGCAGGCGCTGGCTGGCTTCCAGTGGGTGGGCGAGCGGCTCGATACCGTCGGTATTGACCGCCTGCATTTCGTCGACCAGCCCGAGAATGCTATTCAGGGCCGAAGTAATATGTGGAAGATCGGCATCATTAAGGCCAAGGCAGGCCAGATGAGCGATTTTTTCCACGTCGGAGCGTTCAAGCGCCATGGGAATCTCCAGTGGAAAACAGAACGGACGTCGTCCGTGTGTTAGATTGTCGGAACACTACCGCATTTCTACGGTCATAAGGCCGCGATTGTGGGGGTTGGTGCACAGAAAAGCGGCCAATTTAACATATTGGCGCCTTGCCCAAAATCCCTGTCGTTGTTAGAGTTTGCCGCACTTTTTTACCCACGCGTTGCCTAGGGTCCCTTTCCCATGTTCAAGAAACTGCGTGGCATGTTTTCCAGCGATCTTTCCATTGACCTGGGCACTGCCAACACCCTTATTTACGTGCGCGAGCGCGGTATCGTCCTGAATGAGCCATCGGTTGTGGCTATTCGGACACACGGTAACCAGAAAAGTGTCGTCGCTGTCGGCACCGAAGCCAAGCGCATGCTCGGCCGAACGCCGGGCAACATTGCTGCCATTCGTCCGATGAAGGATGGCGTGATTGCCGACTTCAGCGTCTGCGAAAAGATGCTGCAATATTTTATCAACAAGGTTCACGAAAACAGCTTTCTGCAGCCAAGCCCTCGTGTGCTGATCTGCGTTCCGTGCAAATCCACCCAGGTTGAGCGTCGTGCCATCCGTGAATCGGCCCTTGGTGCCGGTGCGCGTGAAGTGTTCCTGATCGAAGAGCCGATGGCCGCTGCGATCGGTGCCGGCCTGCCGGTTGAAGAAGCGCGCGGTTCGATGGTCGTCGATATCGGTGGTGGTACCACTGAAATCGCACTGATCTCCCTGAACGGTGTGGTTTACGCCGAATCCGTACGGGTTGGCGGCGACCGCTTCGACGAAGCGATCATCACCTACGTGCGCCGTAACTACGGCAGCCTGATCGGTGAATCCACTGCCGAGCGTATCAAGCAGGAAATCGGTACAGCCTACCCGGGCGGCGAAGTGCGTGAAGTCGACGTTCGCGGCCGTAACCTGGCCGAAGGCGTTCCACGCGCTTTCACCCTGAACTCCAATGAAGTGCTGGAAGCTCTGCAAGAGTCTCTGGCGACCATCGTTCAGGCGGTCAAAAGTGCCCTGGAGCAATCGCCTCCGGAGCTGGCTTCCGATATCGCCGAGCGTGGCCTGGTACTGACCGGTGGTGGCGCCTTGCTGCGTGACCTCGACAAGTTGCTGGCCCAGGAAACAGGTCTGCCGGTGATCGTCGCCGAAGACCCGCTGACCTGTGTGGCTCGCGGCGGTGGTCGTGCGTTGGAGATGATGGACAAGCACACCATGGACCTGCTTTCCAGCGAGTAAGTCGCCGGATCGCATCTATGCTGTTGAGCGCGCAGGCGGCACTTTGCAGTGCTGCCTGTTGGCGTTTATCTTCTGTCACTCTGCATCCAGGCCGGTTTGATGCCGTATGAATAAAGAAAAAATTTGCCTGGGAGGAGCGGCTTATTAAACCGCTTTTCACCAAGGGCCCCTCACTGGGCGTGCGCGTATTAGTGCTGGTCGTGCTTTCGGTCGCCCTGATGGTGGTCGATGCCCGATTCACACTGCTCAAGCCAGTGCGTAGCCAAATGTCGCTGGTGCTGATGCAGTCTTACTGGATCACCGACCTGCCGCAGCGGCTATGGCAGGGTGTGGCCAGCCAATTTGGCAGCCGTACCGAACTCGTCGCCGAAAACGAAAAACTCAAGACCGAAAACCTGTTGTTGCAGGGGCGCATGCAAAAGCTGGCGGCCCTCACCGAGCAGAACGTTCGGCTGCGCGAGTTGCTCAATTCCTCCGCGCTGGTCAACGAGAAGGTCGAAGTGGCCGAGTTGATCGGCATGGACCCCAATCCCTTCACCCATCGCATCATCATCAATAAAGGCGAGCGCGACGGTGTGATCCTCGGTCAGCCGGTGCTCGATGCCCGCGGCCTGATGGGGCAGGTGGTTGAACTGATGCCGTACACCTCTCGCGTGCTGCTGCTGACCGACACGACTCACAGTATTCCGGTGCAGGTAAACCGCAACGGGCTGCGCGCAATTGCCAGCGGCACCGGTAACCCGGAACGCCTCGAACTTCGCCACGTGGCCGATACGGCGGACATCAAGGAAGGCGATCTGCTGGTCAGCTCAGGTTTGGGCCAGCGTTTCCCGGCCGGTTACCCGGTGGCAACGGTCAAGGAAGTGATCCACGATTCCGGCCAGCCCTTTGCCATCGTGCGTGCCGTGCCGACCGCCGCCCTGAACCGCAGCCGTTACCTGCTGCTGGTGTTCAGCGACGGTCGTACCGCTGAAGAGCGCGCCAATGAAGCCGCCCAGGCTCAGGAAGCCCTTGATCAGCACGGCGGCGGCCCGATCTTCCCGGCGACCGTTTCGAAGCCTGCCCTGGTCCCGACGCCGGCAGCTGCGCCCGTGGCGGCTCCGGCTGTTCCGGCAACGGCACCAGCACCGGTTGCGGCAACCCCGGCCAAGCCCACGACCACACGGCATTCGGCCGCCAAGCCTCCCGCCACGCAGCCGGCGGCCGCCAAGCCGCCTGCGACTCAACCCGCTGCCGTGAAGCCTGCTGCCAAGCCGCCTGTCTCCGCGCCAGCCTCCACTGGGGGACGAGAATAATGGTCGGTACGACTGCATCGCGAAACGGCTGGATCGTTTGGCTGACCTTTGCCATCGGCATGTTGCTCAGCGTTTCGCCGCTGCCACAGTTCATGGAAATCCTGCGTCCGTTGTGGCTGGCCTTGCTGCTGGCATTCTGGGCGCTGACCATGCCGCAAAAAGTCGGCATGGTCACCGCGTGGTGCCTGGGTCTGGCTGAAGACGTGCTCTACGGCACACTGCTGGGCCAGAACGCGTTAATCCTGACACTGATCACCTTTCTGGTGCTGTCGCTGCAACAGCGCCTGCGCATGTTCCCGATGTGGCAACAGAGCCTGGTGATCCTGGTGATCTTCGGCCTCGCCCAGCTTGTTCAGCTGTGGTTGAGCGCCTTGACCGGCAACCGCCAGCCGACACTGGCGCTGGTCTTGCCGGCACTGGTCAGTGCCTTGCTCTGGCCTTGGGTCAGCTACGGTTTGCGCGGGTTGCGTCGACGCTACAAAATCACTTGATTCGGTCAGGCATTGGCCCGTATTGGCGGTAGACAAGGGAGATGTCTTGATGAAGTTATACCTCGCCTCAGGCTCGCCACGTCGGCGTGAGCTGCTCACGCAGATCGGCGTGCCGTTTTCCGCCATCAGTGCGGACATCGATGAAACCCCTTTGAAGCATGAATCCCCGTCGGCTTATGTCGAACGCCTCGCGCGTGGCAAGGCCGAAGCCGGGCGCGGCACGCTCGCGTCAGGTGAAGATTCTTGTGTGTTGGGTGCGGATACCGCCGTGGTGCTCAACGGGAAAATTCTTGGCAAACCGGTGGACGAAGCCGATGCGTGCGCCATGCTTATGTTGTTGGCCGGTCAGGAACACGAAGTATTGACCGCCATTGCGGTGCTCGACGGCGAACGCTGTGAGTCCCGGGTTGTGCGCAGCCTGGTGCGCTTTCGCGACATCAGTCGCGAAGAAGCCGCGGCCTACTGGGCTAGCGGCGAACCCCGTGACAAGGCTGGCGGCTATGGGATTCAAGGACTGGGCGCGGTGTTTGTCGCCGGGCTCAATGGCAGCTACTCGGCTGTGGTCGGGTTGCCGCTGTGCGAAACCTGCGAGCTGCTGGGCCATTTCGGCATACCCTGTTGGCAAACCCTTAACGCGCGCTGAGCGTCGTTCTGACAAGATGCGGCCATTATCGTGAACATGCCTGAACGAGACCCTGCCATGAGTGAAGAGATCCTGATCAACATCACGCCGATGGAATCGCGCGTGGCGGTGGTCGAAAACGGTGTTCTGCAAGAGGTCCACGTCGAGCGTACGCAAAAGCGCGGGATCGTCGGCAATATCTACAAAGGCAAGGTCGTGCGGGTGTTGCCGGGCATGCAGGCCGCGTTCGTCGATATCGGTCTGGACCGCGCCGCGTTCATTCATGCCTCGGAAATTTCCTTGCGTGAAGGGCCGGCGGTAGAAAGCATCAGCGCGTTGGTCCATGAAGGCCAGAGCCTGGTGGTGCAAGTCACCAAGGACCCGATCGGTTCCAAAGGCGCGCGCCTGACCACTCAGTTATCGATTCCATCGCGCTATCTGGTGTACATGCCGCGCACGGCCCACGTCGGCATTTCGCTGAAGATCGAGGACGAAGCGGAACGCGAACGTCTCAAGCAAGTGGTCACCGATTGCGTGGACAAAGAGGGCATCAAGGAGGCGGGCGGTTTCATCCTGCGCACCGCCGCCGAAGGGGCGGGTGCCGATGAAATCCTGATGGACATTCGTTACCTGCGCCGTCTCTGGGATCAGATCAACGAACAGATCAAGACCATCAGCGCACCGAGTGTAATCTACGAAGACCTCGGCCTGGCGCTGCGCACCTTGCGTGACCTGGTGAGCCCGAAGATCGAGAAGATCCGTATCGATTCCCGGGAAACCTTCCAAAAAACGACGCAGTTTGTCGCAGAACTGATGCCGGAGATCGCTGATCGTCTGGAGCATTACCCGGGCGAGCGGCCGATCTTCGACCTGTACGGCGTCGAAGACGAAATCCAGAAAGCCCTCGAGCGCAAAGTGCCGCTCAAGTCCGGCGGTTATCTGGTGGTCGATCCGGCCGAAGCCATGAGCACCATCGACGTCAACACGGGCGCATTCGTCGGGCATCGCAACCTCGAAGAAACCATTTTCAAGACCAACCTCGAAGCCGCGACCGCCATCGCTCGCCAGCTGCGCCTGCGCAATCTGGGCGGAATCATCATCATCGACTTCATCGACATGGAAGACGAAGAGCACCAGCGCCAGGTCTTGCGTACCCTCGAGAAGCAACTTGAGCGCGATCACGCCAAGACCAACATCATCGGCATCACCGAGTTGGGCCTGGTGCAGATGACCCGCAAGCGCACCCGCGAAAGTCTCGAACAAGTGCTCTGTGAACCCTGCAGCAGCTGTCAGGGACGCGGCAAATTGAAGACGCCGGAAACGGTCTGCTATGAAATTTTTCGCGAAATCCTCCGCGAGGCACGCGCCTATCAAGCGGAAGGCTATCGTGTATTGGCGAACCAGAAAGTCGTCGATCGTTTGCTCGACGAGGAGTCGGGCAATGTCGCCGAACTGGAAGGCTTTATCGGGCGGACCATCCGGTTTCAGGTGGAAACCATGTATTCCCAGGAACAATACGACGTGGTGCTGCTCTGAATCGTTTTGTTTCAACCTCACTAAATCGGCTGGCCTCAGCTTTTTGCAGTATTTTTGCCATGGGAGCCAACTGACATGGAACGTCTGACACGCATTTTGGCCGCACTGACCCGCTGGGGTCTTGGCCTGTGCGCGTTGGTATTGGTGTTGATGGCGTTATACGTCAGCCTCGGCCGCGAGTTGACGCCTCTGGTGGCCGAATATCGTGCCGACGTCGAAACCAAAGCCAGCGCCGCCCTGGGCATGCCGTTGCAGATCGGTAAGCTGGAGGGCAACTGGAGCGGTTTCGCGCCGATCCTCCTGGCGCACGACGTCACGGTTGGCGAGGGCTCCAATGCCCTGCGTCTGGACCAGGTGCGGGCGGTGCCTGACGTTTGGGAAAGCTTGCTAGCGCGCGAAGTGCGCATCGCTCATCTGGAACTCAATGGCCTGAAGATCAGCCTCAAGGAAGGCCAGGACGGGCAGTGGGCGCTGGAAGGTTTGCCGGTGCAACAGGACCAGCCGCTCGACCCGGAGCAGTTGCTCAATCGCATGCAAATGGTTGCGCAGTTGTCGGTGATCGACAGCCAGGTGACCTTGCAGCCACTGGATCAGCCGCCACTGACATTGACCTACGTGGGCCTGAACCTGAAAACCGGCGTGTCCCGCCAGCGACTCGATGCCCGTTTGACCCTGCCCGATGGCCAACCGTTGGCCATGAGTGTGCGCACCCGTATTCGCGCCAGCGAATGGAAGGATGGCGAAGCCGAGGCGTACCTGAGCCTGCCGCAAAGCGACTGGTCGAAATGGCTGCCCGCGAGCCTGACCCGGCAATGGAATTTCTCCGAGATCAAGGCCGGTGGCGAACTCTGGGTGACCTGGGGCAAGGGCGAGCTGCAAAGCGCTGCCATTCGCTTGAACGCGCCACAGCTCAAGGGCGCTTACGCCGAACGTAAACCGATCCAGATCAACAACCTGGCGCTCAACGGCTATTTCCAGCGCAGTTCCGAAGGCATGCTGGTGACTTTGGACTCCCTGGCCATGAACCTTGGCGCGAGCCGCTGGGAATCGCATCTGCAACTGCGCCAGAGCATCGCGACCGATACGGCTGACGAAGTCTGGCACTTGCAAGCCGACCGCCTCGATCTCACACCGCTCACACCGCTGATGAATGCCTTGGGGCCGCTGCCGGAAGGTGTTGCCACCGCCATCGAGCGACTCAAGGTCACCGGCAGTCTACGCAACGTGCTGATCGATCTGCGGCCCAATGCCACCGACGACAGCAAGTTCAGCTTTGCCGCCAACCTCGAGCAGGTCGGCTTCGACGCCTATCACGGTGCACCGGCGGCGCGAAATGTCAGCGGTAGCATCAGTGGTGACCTTGGTCAGGGTGAACTGCGGATGGACAGCAAGGACTTTGTCCTGCACCTGGACCCGATCTTTGCCAAGCCATGGCAATACATCCAGGCCAATGCCCGGCTGACCTGGAAGCTCGACAAAGAAGGCTTCACCCTGATCGCGCCGTACCTCAAGGTGCTGGGCGAAGAGGGCAAGATTGCCGGTGACTTCCTGATCCGCCTGCATTTCGACCATACCCAGGAAGACTACATGGACCTGCGGGTTGGCCTGGTGGATGGCGACGGTCGTTACACCGCCAAATACCTGCCAAGCATGCTCAGCCCGGCACTCGACGAATGGCTGCGCACTGCGATTCTCAAAGGTGCGGTAGACCAGGGTTTCTTCCAGTATCAAGGCTCGCTGAACCATGGCGCCGAGGACGCTGCCCGCAGCATCAGCCTGTTCTTCAAGGTGCATGACGCCGAACTGGCGTTTCAGCCAGGTTGGCCACATGTCAGCAAGGTGAGCGGTGATGTGTTTGTCGAAGACAGCGGTGTGCGGATCCTGGCCAGCAAGGGCCAGTTGCTCAACACCCAGGTCAGCGACATCTACGTCAATATTCCCCATGTGCCGGCCGGTCAAAGCGTTCACCTGTTCCTCGACGGCGGGTTCGCCGGCGGATTGGGCGATGGCTTGAAGATTCTTCAGGAAGCGCCGATCGGCACGGCGGACACCTTTGCTGGATGGGAAGGCGAGGGCGATCTGCAAGGCAAGTTGAAACTGGACATTCCCTTGGTAAAAGGCGAACAGCCGAAAATTCTCGTCGACTTCAAGACAGCCAAGTCCCGTCTGAAACTGGCCGAGCCTGTGCTTGAGTTGACTCAACTCAAAGGCGATTTCCGTTTTGACAGCGCCAAGGGGGTGAGCGGACAAAACATTACTGCTCGGGCCTTCGACAGGCCGGTCACCGCGCAGATTTTTGCCGATGGCAGCCCGGGTAATATCAAGACCCGTGTCAGCGCGTCTGGTCAGGTAGAGGTCAAGAAGCTCACGGATTGGTTGAACGTGACCCAACCGCTGCCGGTGTCCGGTTTGATCCCGTATCAGTTGCAACTGAACCTCGATGGGCCTGACAGCCAATTGATGGTCAATTCCAGTCTCAAAGGCGTGGCAATCGATTTGCCGGCCCCGTTCGGCATGACTGCCGATGTCGGACGCGACACCACGTTCCGCATGACCCTGCAGGGACAGGAGCGGCGCTATTGGGTCAACTATGGCGAGTTGGCAAACTTCACATTCGCCGCGCCGCCCGGCAATTTTGCCGATGGTCGCGGTGAGTTGTTCCTCGGCGGCGGCGCTGCCGTGCTGCCCGGCGCGAAAGGCCTTCGGGTGCGTGGCGTGCTGTCGGAACTGGATGTCGGTCCCTGGAAAGATCTGGCGGACAAGTACGCCGGCCAGGATCCGGGCGGCAGTGCCAAGCAGCTGCTCAGCAGCGCGGACTTCAAGGTCGGCAAGCTGAGCGGCGTCGGCACCACGCTCGATCAGGCGTCGGTGCAGTTGAACCGCAAATCCGCCGCGTGGGCCCTGCAGCTCGACAGTCAGCAGGTCAAGGGCAGCGCGAGTATCCCGGATGCGCAAGGCGCGCCGATTGCGATCAATCTGCTGACCGTGCGCTTGCCGGCACCGGATCCTAAAGTGCTGGCCGACGAAAATTCGCCGGATCCGCTGGCCTCCGTAGACCCGACGAAAATTCCTGCACTGGATATCACCATCAATCAGCTGTTCCAGGGGCAAGACCTGGTCGGTGCCTGGTATTTAAAAGTCCGTCCGACTGCAAGGGGCATCGCGCTCAATACCCTGGACCTGGGGCTCAAGGGCATTCTGTTGCAGGGCAATGGCGGCTGGGAAGGCATACCGGGGAGTTCCAGCAGTTGGTTCAAGGGACGAATCAGCGGCAAGAATCTCGCCGATGTACTCAAAGGCTGGGGCTTTGCGCCGAGCGTCACCAGCGAAGAGTTTCATATGGACGTCGACGGTCGCTGGCCGGGCTCCCCGGCCTGGCTGGCGAGCAAGCGTTTCTCCGGCACCCTGGATGCATCGCTGAGCAAAGGCCAGTTCGTTGAAGTCGAGGGCGGTGCCCAGGCCCTGCGGGTTTTCGGCCTGCTCAACTTCAACTCCATCGGTCGCCGTCTGCGCCTGGACTTCTCCGACTTGTTTGGAAAAGGCCTGAGTTATGACCGGGTCAAAGGCCTGCTGGTCGCGACCAACGGCGTCTACGTGACCAAGGAGCCCATCCAGATGACCGGACCTTCGAGCAATGTTGAGCTCAACGGCACGCTGAACCTGGTCGGTGACCAGATCGATGCCAAGTTGCTGGTGACGTTGCCGGTGACCAACAACTTGCCGATTGCCGCGTTGATCGTCGGCGCACCGGCGGTTGGCGGCGCGCTGTTCTTGATCGACAAGTTGATCGGAGACCGCGTGGCACGTTTCGCCAGCGTGAAATACACGGTCAAAGGTCCGTGGAAAGAGCCGAAAATCACCTACGACAAACCTTTTTGAGTTCTTTTTTGAAAAGGCACTGCCAAAGGCTATGGAGTAGCATGGCAAGCAGTCTTTATAAAAAGCGACCCAGGAGCGCGCCATGTCTTTTGCGGTGATTCAAATGGTCAGCCAGAGCGATGTGCTGGCCAATCTTGCCCGGGCCCGCCATCTGCTCGAGCAGGCGGCAGCCGGTGGTGCGCAGCTTGCGGTGCTGCCAGAAAACTTCGCCGCCATGGGCCGTCGCGACATTGCCGATATCGGTCGCGCCGAGGCCTTGGGTGAAGGCCCGATCCTGCCGTGGTTGAAACAGACCGCCCGCGACCTCAAGTTATGGATAGTGGCCGGCACATTGCCGTTGCCGCCGATGGATCAACCGATGGCGAAGGTGCATGCCTGCTCGCTGTTGGTGAACGACCAGGGCGAGACAGTGGCGCGTTACGACAAGCTGCACCTGTTCGATGTGGACGTTGCGGACAATCGCGGGCGCTATCGCGAGTCCGATGACTATGCTTATGGCAGTGGCGTTGTGTTAGCCGATACGCCGGTCGGCCGGGTTGGCCTGACGGTGTGTTATGACCTGCGTTTCCCGGAGTTGTATAGCGAATTACGGGCTGGCGGTGCGCAGCTGATTACCGCGCCATCGGCTTTTACGGCGGTGACCGGCGCGGCGCATTGGGATGTGCTGATTCGCGCGCGGGCCATCGAGACTCAATGTTACCTACTCGCAGCCGCTCAGGGTGGGACGCATCCGGGGCCGCGAGAAACCTTTGGCCATGCCGCGATCATCGACCCGTGGGGCCGCGTGCTGGCGCAACAGGATCAAGGCGAGGTCGTGCTGCTGGCCGAACGCGATAGCAGCGAACAGGCGTCCATCAGGGCGCGGATGCCGGTGTCCAGTCACCGGCGCTTTTTCTCGCAGGGCGCCCAGCGACCTGCCTCAGAACGATGAATTTAAGGCGTAAAGCATATGAGCGAGTTGTTGTCCTCAGTCAGTGAACACCTCCTGGCGCCTGGTGGCGTAACCATCGAAAGCCTGCAGGGTGTACTCGGCGATCTGGCCGGCCCGGGCATCGATGCCGCCGAC
The DNA here is from genome assembly GCF_030209165.1 of Pseudomonas sp. fls2-241-R2A-110. NCBI lineage: Bacteria > Pseudomonadati > Pseudomonadota > Gammaproteobacteria > Pseudomonadales > Pseudomonadaceae > Pseudomonas > Pseudomonas sp. fls2-241-R2A-110. Next base: position 192,539 of record NZ_JARVSN010000007.1, read on the forward strand.
CTGTATTTCCAGGGACAGATCTCCGAGTCCTGGGCGCTGGAAGACGGAATCGTCAAGGAAGGCAGCTTCAACCTCGATCAGGGCGTTGGCGTTCGTGCGCAATCGGGTGAAAAAACCGGTTTTGCCTACAGCAATGCGATAACGCTGGAAGCCCTGGGCGCGGCGGCACGTGCTGCGCGCTCGATCTCGCGCGCAGGGCAAAATGGCACGGTGCAAGCGTTCACCACGGCAGATGTCGCCCAGTTATACGGGCCGGACAATCCTTTGGAAGTGATGACGCGCGCCGAGAAAGTCGAGTTGCTTAAACGCATCGACGTCGCGACGCGCGCCCTCGACCCACGTATTCAGCAAGTGACCGTGAGCATGGCCGGCGTCTGGGAGCGAATCCTCGTGGCCTCGACGGATGGCAGTCTGGCGGCGGATGTACGGCCGTTGGTGCGCTTTAACGTCAGCGTGATCGTCGAGCAGAACGGTCGCCGCGAGCGCGGTGGCCATGGCGGTGGCGGTCGAACCGATTACCGTTATTTCCTGAGCGATGACCGCGCCATGGGTTACGCCCGTGAAGCCTTGCGTCAGGCGCTGGTCAACCTTGAAGCGATTCCGGCACCGGCCGGTACGTTGCCGGTGGTGCTGGGTTCGGGTTGGTCCGGCGTGCTGCTGCACGAAGCGGTCGGCCACGGCCTGGAAGGCGACTTCAACCGCAAGGGCAGTTCCGCCTACAGCGGGCGCATGGGCGAGATGGTCGCGTCCAAGCTCTGCACCATCGTCGATGACGGTACGTTGGCGGGCCGTCGCGGCTCCCTGAGTGTCGACGACGAGGGCACCCCGACCGAGTGCACCACGCTGATCGAGAACGGCGTACTCAAGGGCTACATGCAGGACAAGCTCAACGCGCGCCTGATGGGCGTTGCCCGCACCGGTAACGGTCGCCGTGAATCGTACGCGCACTTGCCGATGCCACGCATGACCAACACCTACATGCTGGCGGGCGAAAGCGACCCGGCGGAAATCATTGCCTCGGTAAAGCGCGGCATCTACTGCGCCAACCTCGGCGGCGGTCAGGTAGACATCACCAGCGGCAAGTTCGTGTTCTCCACCAGCGAGGCGTACCTGATCGAAGACGGCAAGATTACCGCCCCGGTCAAAGGCGCGACGTTGATCGGCAACGGCCCGGAAGCGATGAGCAAGGTGTCGATGGTCGGCAATGATCTGGCGCTGGACAGTGGTGTGGGGACGTGCGGCAAGGATGGGCAGTCGGTGCCGGTGGGTGTCGGCCAGCCAACGCTGAAAATCGATGCGATCACTGTGGGTGGCACAGGATCGTAAACAGGATGGAGCTTCGGGTGAGCCGCTTGGCGACTCACCCGATTCGAGCATCAACGCAGGCCGCGTTGAGTCTCGTCCAGCTCACGGATGTACTTGAAGATTTTACGGCTCGATGCCGGTGGCTTGTTGGTCGCCAGTTCGTGCTGGGCCTGACGGATCAGGGAGCGCAACTGCTGACGATCAGCCTCCGGGTAGTCGAGCACGAACTTCTCCAGGACTGCATCGTCGCCCGCGATCAAGCGATCGCGCCAGCGTTCCAGGCCATGGAAACGTTCGTTGTACTGCCGGGTGGAGGCATCGAGTTGATCGAGCAAGCTCAGAATGGCGTCAGTGTCCTGATCGCGCATCAGTTTGCCGATGAACATAAGGTGCCGTTTACGCGCGATATTCGCGGTGTGCTTGGGCGCATCGGCCAGTGCCCGGCGCATAGCGTCGGTCAGCGGCAGTTTTGCCAGCAAGTCAGGCTTGAGCGTTGTAAGGCGCTCGCCGAGGTCAACCAGAGCATGAAGCTCGCGTTTGACCTGGGATTTGCTTTTTTCTCCCGTATCGAGGGAGTCGTCGTAAGAATCAACCATGGTGGCCGTCCGCAAAGAAACGCCGCCATGATAACCAGTCGGGGGCCGCTTGTCCGGCCCGGTCGCTCGAAGGCCCTAGCCGAAAGCAGAATTTGAGTGGAGAACAGCATGAGTGCAGTTGAAAGCGTCGGCCCACAAGCGTTGCCGGCACTGCAAGAACAAGTCGAGCAGATCATCGCTGAAGCCAAGCGCCAGGGTGCCAGTGCCTGTGAAGTGGCGGTGTCGCTGGAGCAGGGCCTGTCCACTTCGGTGCGTCAGCGCGAAGTCGAAACCGTCGAATTCAACCGCGATCAGGGCTTCGGCATCACCTTGTACGTCGGCCAGCGCAAAGGTTCGGCCAGTACATCGGCCAGTGGCCCGGAAGCCATTCGCGAAACCGTCGCTGCGGCGTTGGCCATCGCCAAGCACACCTCGGAAGACGAAGCGTCTGGCTTGGCTGATGCCGCGCTGATGGCCAGGGATCTGCCGGATTTCGACCTGTTCCACCAATGGGACATTACCCCAGAGCAGGCCATCGAGCAGGCGCTGACCTGTGAAGCGGCGGCGTTTGCGGCCGACAGCCGGATCAAGAATGCCGATGGCACGACCCTCAGCACCCATCAAGGCTGCCGTGTTTACGGCAACAGCCACGGATTTATCGGCGGCTACGCGTCGACTCGTCACAGCCTGAGTTGCGTCATGATCGCCGAGGCCGACGGACAGATGCAGCGCGATTACTGGTATGACGTGAACCGTCAGGGCAATTTGCTGGCCAGTCCGGAGAGCATTGGCCAGCGCGCCGCACAACGCGCCGCGAGCCGCCTGGGCGCGCGTCCGGTGCCGACTTGCGAAGTGCCGGTGTTGTTTTCGGCTGAGCTGGCCGGTGGCTTGTTCGGCAGCTTCCTGTCGGCGATTTCCGGTGGCAGCCTGTATCGCAAATCGTCGTTCCTTGAAGGCACTTTGGGGCAGAAGCTGTTCCCGGAATGGCTGACCATTGATGAGCGTCCGCATTTGATGCGCGCCATGGGCAGTTCGGCGTTCGACGGTGATGGCCTGGCGACCTATGCCAAGCCGTTCGTCGAAAAGGGCGAGTTGGTGTCGTACATCCTTGGCACCTATTCCGGCCGTAAGCTGGGTATGCCAAGTACCGCCAACGCAGGCGGCGTACACAACCTGTTCGTGACGCATGGCGATGAAGATCAGGCAGCGTTGCTGCGCCGCATGGGGCGCGGCTTGCTGGTAACCGAGTTGATGGGTCAGGGCCTGAACATGGTCACGGGCGATTATTCCCGTGGCGCGGCCGGTTATTGGGTTGAGAACGGCGAAATCCAGTTCGCGGTCCAGGAAGTGACCATTGCCGGCAACATGCGCGACATGTTCAAGCAGATCGTCGCGGTGGGTAATGACCTGGAACTGCGCAGCAACATTCGTACAGGCTCGGTGTTGATTGAGCGGATGACCGTGGCCGGTAGCTAACGCTTATCGCCGGGCAATAAAAAGGCGCGCCACCCGATTGGGTGGCGCGCCTTTTTTTGCGTCTTGCACCGCCCCCCCCCGTGGGAGCGAACTACGACATAAAGGGGGCGGTTATTCGCCTTCGTCGAAGTAGTTGTTGATCAACTTCACTAGGGCATCCAGCGCTTCCTGTTCTTGCTCGCCTTCAGTTTTCAGGTGGATCTTCGTGCCCTTGCCGGCAGCTAGCATCATCATGGCCATGATGCTTTTGCCGTCGACGGTGGATTCTGGCGTGCGTCCTACTCTGATCATGCAATCCTTGAACTGACCAGCAACGCCAACGAATTTTGCCGAAGCGCGCGCATGCAGGCCCAGCTTGTTGATGATTTCGATTTCCAGAGCAGGCATCGCGATGTGAATCCTTTAGCTGAGGTCGCGGTGGCGGACCTGGACGTTCTTCAGGGATTGTTGCAGAACCTGGCCCAGACGTTCGGTCAGGTAGACGGAGCGGTGATGCCCGCCGGTGCAGCCAATGGCAATGGTGACATAAGCGCGGTTGCTCGCGGCGAAGCGCGGCAGCCATTTTAGCAGGTAGGAGGAAATGTCCTGGAACATCTCTTCGACGTCCGGTTGCGCCGCCAGGTACTCGGCCACCGGTTGATCAAGCCCGGACAGTTCGCGCAACTCAGGCTTCCAGTAAGGGTTGGGCAGGCAGCGCACGTCGAACACCAGGTCTGCGTCGACCGGCATGCCTCGCTTGAACCCGAACGACTCCACCAGGAACGCAGTGCCGCTGTCCGGCTGGTTCAGCAGGCGCAATTTGATGGTGTCACGCAGCTGATACAGGTTCAGGTTGGTGGTGTTGACTTTGAGGTCGGCCAGGTCGGCAATCGGCCCCAGCAAACTGGTTTCGTCCTGAATCGCCTCTGCCAAGGAGCGGTGGGGGTTGCTGAGCGGGTGGCGACGACGGGTTTCCGAAAACCGTTTGAGCAGCGTTTCTTCGTCGGCGTCCAGGTACAGCACATCGCATTTGATGTGCCGGCTGCGCACTTCTTCCAGTAGTTCCGGAAATCGCGACAGATGACTGGGCAGGTTGCGGGCATCGATGGATACCGCGACCAGCGGTTGTGCGAGCTCGGTATGAATCAGCGCGCGCTCGGCGAGTTCCGGCAGCAAGCCCGCGGGCAGGTTGTCGATACAGTAGTAGCCGTTGTCCTCGAGAACATCGAGTGCGGTACTTTTACCTGAGCCGGAGCGGCCACTGACAATGATCAAACGCATGATTAATGACCGTTTTGCTCGCTCAGGACGACCTGATACAAGGCTTCATTACTCGGGGCGCTGCGCAGTTTTTCGCGCACTTCCTTGCGATCGAGCATGCTGGCGATCTGGCGCAGTAGCTCCAGGTGCGCATCGGTAGCGGCCTGCGGGACCAGCAGTACAAACAGCAGGTCAACCGGGGCGCCGTCGATGGCGTCGAAATCGATGGGGGCTTCAAGGTGTATCAGGGCGCTGATGGGTGAATTGCAGCCCTTGATGCGACAGTGGGGGATGGCGATGCCGTTGCCAAAACCGGTCGAACCTAGTTTTTCACGGGCAATCAAAGCCTCGAAGACATCTTGCATCTCCAGATCCGGCACTTCCCGGGCAATCAGGGTGGCAATTTGCTCAAGGGCTTTCTTTTTACTGCCGCCCGGCACGTTCACGAGAGAACGGCCGGGGGTCAGGATGTTTTCAAGTCGGATCATGGGTTGGGAGTGTTAACGACCGGTAGCGCCCTGGAGCAGGCTTTGGGTCTTTTCCTTATGCTTTTTGAGTTGTTTATCGAGCTTGTCGGTGAGTGCGTCGATCGCCGCGTACATATCGGTATGTTCCGCGTTGGCGACCACTTCATTCCCGGGAATATGCAGCGTGGCTTCGATTTTCTGCTTAAGCTTTTCGACAGTCATCGTGACCTGCACGTTGGTGATCTTGTCGAAATGCCTCTCTAATCGTTCGAGTTTTTCGCCGATGTAGGTGCGAAGAGGTTCGGTCACTTCCAGTTGGTGTCCACTGATGTTGACTTGCATACAGCTTCTCCTTCGTTGCCAGTGCATAAAGCGGTAGACCAGATGATCTACCACTGGAACGCTGTGGCGTGGCTCTACATCAACCGCTTGCGTTCGCTCGAAGGCGCGATTCCCAGGGATTCGCGGTACTTGGCGACGGTGCGGCGAGCCACCTGAATGCCTTGTGCCTCCAGTAAACCAGCGATCTTGCTGTCACTCAACGGCTTTTTCTGATTTTCCGCCGCAACCAGTTTTTTGATGATCGCGCGTATCGCCGTGGACGAGCATTCGCCGCCTTCGGAGGTGCTGACGTGGCTGGAAAAAAAGTATTTCAGTTCATATATGCCCCGAGGGGTATGCATGAATTTCTGTGTGGTCACCCGTGAAATGGTTGACTCATGCATGCCCACTGCTTCGGCGATGTCGTGCAGGACCAGCGGTTTCATCGCTTCGTCGCCGTACTCCAGGAAGCCGCGCTGATGCTCGACGATCTGGGTGGCCACTTTCATCAGGGTTTCGTTGCGGCTTTGCAGGCTCTTGATGAACCAGCGTGCTTCTTGCAACTGATTGCGCATGAAAGTGTTGTCGGCGCTGGTGTCGGCGCGGCGCACGAAACCGGCATATTGGGCGTTGACCCGCAGCCGTGGCACCGATTCCTGATTCAGCTCGACCAGCCAGCGCTCGTTGTCCTTGCGCACGATCACGTCAGGGACGACGTATTCGGCTTCGCTGGACTCGATCTGCGAGCCCGGACGCGGGTTGAGGCTCTGCACCAGTTCGATCACCTGGCGCAGTTCATCTTCCTTGAGCTTCATGCGGCGCATCAGCTGGCTGTAGTCGCGGCTACCGAGCAGATCGATGTAGTCGGTGACCAGGCGCTTGGCTTCCGCCAGCCAAGGTGTCTTGGCTGGCAGCTGGCGCAGTTGCAGCAGCAGGCATTCACCCAGGTTGCGGGCGCCGATACCGGCTGGTTCGAACTGCTGGATGCGATGCAGGACGGCTTCGATCTCGTCCAGTTCGATGTCCAGTTCCGGATCGAAGGCTTCGAGAATTTCCTCGAGGGTTTCGTCCAGGTAGCCCTGATTGTTGATGCAATCGATCAGAGTCACGGCAATCAAGCGATCGGTGTCGGACATCGGTGCCAGGTTCAGCTGCCACAGCAAATGGCTTTGCAGGCTTTCACCGGCCGATGTACGCGTAGTGAAATCCCACTCGTCGTCATCGCTGCTTGGCAGGCTGCTGGCGCTGGTCTGGTAAACGTCTTCCCATGCCGTGTCGACGGGCAGCTCGTTGGGGATGCGCTCATTCCAGTCACCTTCCTCGAGGTTGTCCACCGTCGGGGCGGTTTCCTGGTAGGAGGGCTCTGAAACATCGGCGTTGGGTTGTTGTTCGGCTTTGTCGGCCAAGGGGTCGGCGTTATCGAAGTCGTCGCCTTCTTCCTGGCGTTCGAGCATCGGATTGGACTCCAGGGCCTCCTGGATTTCCTGTTGCAGGTCCAGGGTCGACAATTGGAGCAGGCGGATGGCCTGTTGCAGCTGCGGTGTCATCGTCAGCTGCTGGCCCATTCTCAAGACTAGCGATGGTTTCATGGCAGGGGCTAAACACCTTATTCGCCGGCGCACATGCGCCATCCACTACAGGGCGCCGGAGCGCCAAACATAAGCAAATTATATGCCCGAAACTGCAGCGTTTGCCTAGAGCGCCGTAACAATAAAAAAATGTTGATTTTTTATCGAGACAGGCGCTTGGGCGACCAGCCAGACACCTCAGTGCTTACAGGCGGAACTCATGGCCCAGATAGACTTCTTTCACCAGGTCATTGGCCAGGATGGTGGCGGCGTCGCCTTCGGCAATGAGCTGTCCATCGTTGACGATGTAGGCGGTTTCGCAGATATCCAGGGTCTCACGGACGTTGTGGTCAGTGATCAGCACGCCAATGCCTTTGGCCTTGAGGTGGTAGATGATCTGTTTGATGTCGCCTACCGAAATCGGGTCCACGCCGGCGAACGGTTCGTCGAGCAGGATGAATTTCGGGTTGGTGGCCAGGGCGCGTGCGATTTCCACGCGGCGGCGCTCACCACCCGACAGGCTCATGCCGAGGTTGTCACGGATGTGGCTGATATGGAATTCCTGCAGCAGGCTTTCCAGTTCCTTGCGACGACCGTCTTTGTCGAGCTCCTTGCGGGTCTCGAGGATGGCCATGATGTTGTCGGCCACCGAGAGTTTGCGAAAAATCGACGCTTCTTGCGGAAGATAGCCAATGCCGGCCTTTGCACGACCGTGCATTGGCTGGTGGCTGACATCCAGATCATCAATCAGTACGCGACCCTGATCGGCCTGCACCAGGCCGACAATCATATAGAAGCAGGTGGTCTTGCCAGCGCCGTTAGGACCCAGCAGGCCGACGATCTGACCGCTGTCGATCGACAGGCTGACGTCACGCACGACCTGGCGGCTCTTGTAGCTCTTGGCCAGATGCTGAGCTTTCAGAGTTGCCATTATGGAGCCTTTTTCGCGTCGTTTTTCGGCTTGGGCTGGATCACCATGTCGATGCGTGGGCGCGCTTCGGTGACCTTGTTGCCTGTGGCGCGACCGGCGCTCGCAAGCTTTTTGACGGTGTCGTAGACGATTTTCTCGCCTTGAGTGATGTTGTTGTCCTTGTCGATGACTTTTGCCTTGTCGATCAGGACGATGCGGTTTTGCGCAGCGTGGTACTGGATGGTGATGCCCCAGCCCTGAACAGGCTTGGTATCGCCAGCAGTCTGCAATTGTTCGAAGTAGGCAAGGTTGCCCACCGAGGTCACCACGTCAATGTCGCCGGTCGGCGTGCGGGTGATGGTCACGGTGTTGCCTTTAACGATCATCGAGCCCTGAGTGATGATCACGTCACCTTTATAGGTGGCAACGCCATTCTTGTCGTCCAGTTGGGCATCGTCGGCCTGAATGCGGATAGGCTGCTCTTGATCGTTCGGCAGAGCCCAGGCGCTCACGCTTCCCAGTGCTGCGCCCAGACTGAGCAAAATAGGGAGAGTTTTAACGAGCCTCATACTGTCCTCTTACGTTCGATAGCAGGTGTATCCTGCTTTCTTTCAAGTACGCTTTCATTCCGTTGCCTGTCGATACACCGCCAGCGCCGTCGATTCTAACGGGTTGATCGGTCTGCGCATATTGCTCCTTGGGGAACACAGTCATACGGGTGGTGGTAATCAGGGTTTTGCGGTTTTTCTCGTCGAAACGCGTGATGCGCACCGAATCAATCAGTTCGACCTGAGTGCCGTCGGGATTGACTTCTCCGCGCTCGCTCTGGACGTGCCACGGGAACTGGGTGCCGCGAAACATGTTCAGGTCGGGATTGGTCAGCAACGTCACCTCGGTCGCTTTCAGGTGTTCAACCTTGTCGGACGTCATTTCGTACTGCAATTTGCCGTCCGGCAGGTACTGCACGCTGTGGGCGTTGGTGGCGTAATAGTCAATGGCGCTTTCGTCGACCTTGGCTACGGGTTTATCGAGGAAGCGTTCCGGGCTGATGTTCCAGTAGCCGACCGCGGCGAACAGCGCCGCGATGCAACTGAACAACAGGATGTTACGAATCTTTTTGCTCAACATAATGGGCTCACAGGTACGCGGCGTTGGCCGCATCAAGGCGGCCCTGGGCGAGCAGGATCAATTCGCAGAATTCACGAGCGGCACCCTCGCCACCACGGGCCAGGGTAATGCCATGGGCGTTTTCACGTACGAAGCTGGCGGCATTGGCCACCGCCATGCCCAGGCCAACGCGGCGAATCACCGGCAGGTCTGGCAAGTCGTCACCCAAATAGGCGACTTGTTCATAGCTTAGGTTGAGTTCGGCCAGAAGCTCGTCCAGCACCACCAGTTTGTCTTCGCGCCCCTGATAAAGGTGTGGAATGCCGAGGTTCTTCGCCCGACGTTCGACCACCGGGGTCTTGCGACCGCTGATGATAGCGGTCTGCACGCCGGCTGCCATCAACATCTTGATGCCTTGGCCGTCGAGGGTGTTGAACGTCTTGAATTCGCTACCGTCTTCAAGGAAGTACAACCGTCCGTCGGTCAGCACGCCGTCGACGTCGAACACCGCGAGTTTGATCTGTTTGCCGCGTTGCAGCAGGTCGGTGCTCATTACATTACTCCTGCACGCAACAAGTCGTGCATGTTCAAGGCGCCGACCGGGCGGTCGTCGCTGTCGACCACGACCAGCGCGTTGATCTTGTGGTCTTCCATGATTTTCAGGGCTTCGGCCGCAAGCATTTCGGCGCGGGCGGTTTTGCCGTGTGCGGTCATGACCTGATCGATGGTGGCGCTGTGGATATCGATACTGCGGTCCAGGGTGCGACGCAAATCACCGTCGGTGAAGATACCGGCGAGTTTGCCATCGGCTTCCAGGATCACGGTCATGCCCAGGCCCTTGCGGGTCATTTCCATCAGCGCGTCCTTGAGCAGGGTGCCGCGCTGAACCTGCGGCAGCTCTTGTCCGGCGTGCATGACGTTTTCGACTTTCAGCAGCAGGCGTCTGCCCAGTGCGCCGCCCGGGTGGGAAAAGGCGAAATCTTCAGCGGTAAAGCCGCGGGCTTCCAGCAGTGCGACGGCCAGGGCATCGCCCATGACCAGTGCAGCGGTGGTAGAAGAGGTCGGTGCCAGGTTCAGTGGGCAGGCTTCGTGCTCGACGTGCACGTTGAGGTTGACCTCGGCAGCCTTGGCCAGCGGCGAATCTGGATTGCCGGTGAGGCTGATCAATTTGATGCCCAGGCGTTTGATCAACGGCAACAGGGTCACGATTTCATTGGTGGAGCCGGAGTTCGACAGGGCCAGGATGATGTCGTCGCGGGTAATCATGCCCATGTCGCCATGGCTGGCTTCGGCCGGGTGCACGAAAAAGGCCGTGGTGCCGGTGCTGGCCAGTGTGGCGGCAATCTTGTTGCCGATATGTCCCGATTTGCCCATGCCGACCACGACCACGCGGCCTTTGCTGGCCAGAATCATCTCGCAAGCGCGTACGAAATCTGCGTCGATATGGGGCAGCAAGCCTTGTACGGCTTCCAGCTCGAGGCGGATGGTGCGTTGGGCGGATTGAATCAGGTCGCTGGATTGGCTCATGTCAGAAATCGTATAGCCTGATGAAAAGGCGGCGATTATAGCGGTAATGATCGAAACCCTCACGCTAGTTCGTCATGCTTTGTCGTTCCCGGTTACCAAATACCCGACGAAGACGGTTTTTTGCCTGTCATCTTGCTGAACATGCCCCGGCTTGGGCCTTGGGCGCTTGCCCATTGCAGTGATATAGTTCGCCGCCAGTTCGGCCTGCCCGGGGAGGTATGTGCTTTCGTCAGAGAGCCAGGCGTCCGAGTGAGAGGCTGCATCGCAAGGAGTTTAGATGAGTGCCGATAACGCCTACGCGGTCGAGCTGAAGGGACTGACCTTCAAGCGCGGTGCGCGCAGCATTTTCAATAACGTCGATATCCGTATCCCGCGCGGCAAGGTCACCGGCATCATGGGGCCTTCCGGGTGTGGCAAGACCACGCTGTTGCGCTTGATGGGCGCACAGTTGCGGCCCACCAAGGGCGAAGTCTGGGTCAACGGCCAGAACCTGCCAAAGCTGTCGCGCAGCGATTTGTTCGATGCGCGTAAGCATATGGGCGTGCTGTTTCAGAGCGGCGCGCTGTTCACTGACCTCGATGTATTCGAGAACGTCGCCTTTCCGCTGCGCGTCCACACCGAGCTGCCGGAAGAAATGATTCGCGACATCGTCCTGCTCAAATTGCAGGCCGTAGGCTTGCGTGGCGCAATCGACCTGATGCCTGACGAGTTGTCCGGCGGCATGAAGCGTCGTGTCGCGCTGGCGCGGGCGATTGCCCTCGATCCGCAGATCCTCATGTATGACGAGCCTTTTGTCGGCCAGGACCCTATCGCCATGGGCGTGCTGGTGCGCCTGATCCGCTTGCTCAACGATGCGTTGGGCATCACCAGTATCGTGGTATCTCACGATCTGGCCGAGACCGCGAGCATCGCCGATTACATTTATGTAGTGGGTGACGGGCAAGTATTGGGGCAGGGCACTCCCGAGGAGTTGATGAACTCGCAGGAGCCGCGAATTCGTCAATTCATGACAGGTGATCCCGACGGTCCGGTCGCATACCACTTTCCAGCGACGGATTACCGCGCAGATCTTCTGGGGAAGCGTTGATGCGCAAGATTTCACTGATAGAACGCGTACGCCGTTTTGGCCATTCCGCCATAGATGCACTGGCGGTGTTCGGCCGTTCGGCGATTTTCCTGTTTCATGCCTTGCTCGGCCGCGGTGGCATCGGCGGCGGTTTTAGCCTGCTGATCAAGCAATTGCATTCGGTGGGCGTGATGTCCCTGGTGATCATCGTGGTCTCCGGGGTATTCATCGGCATGGTGCTGGCGCTGCAAGGCTTCAACATCCTGTCCAGTTATGGTTCCGAGCAGGCGGTCGGCCAGATGGTTGCGCTGACGCTGTTGCGTGAGCTGGGCCCCGTGGTCACGGCATTGTTGTTCGCCGGTCGCGCCGGTTCCGCGTTGACTGCCGAAATCGGCAACATGAAATCCACCGAACAGTTGTCCAGTCTGGAAATGATTGGTGTCGACCCGCTCAAATACATCGTTGCCCCGCGCCTGTGGGCCGGCTTCATTTCCCTGCCTGTGCTGGCGATGATTTTCAGCGTGGTGGGTATCTGGGGCGGTTCCTGGGTGGCAGTCGACTGGCTGGGTGTCTATGAGGGTTCCTACTGGTCCAACATGCAAAACAGCGTGACGTTCACTGACGATGTGCTCAACGGCATCATCAAAAGCATCGTCTTTGCCTTTGTCGTGACCTGGATTGCCGTATTCCAAGGCTATGACTGCGAGCCCACTTCCGAGGGGATCAGTCGTGCCACTACCAAGACCGTGGTGTATGCCTCTTTGGCTGTACTCGGCCTGGACTTTATTCTGACCGCCTTGATGTTTGGAGATTTCTGATGCAAAACCGCACCCTGGAAATCGGTGTCGGCCTTTTCTTGCTGGCTGGCATCCTGGCTTTGCTGTTGCTGGCGTTGCGGGTGAGTGGCCTGTCCCCGAGCGCGACTACAGACACCTATAAACTTTATGCATACTTCGACAATATCGCCGGTTTGACGGTCAGAGCTAAAGTGACCATGGCCGGTGTGACCATCGGCAAGGTCACGGCTATCGATCTGGATCGCGACAGTTTCACCGGTCGGGTGACCATGCAAGTGGAAAAGCGTGTAGATAATCTGCCGACTGACTCCACTGCATCTATCCTGACTGCTGGTCTGCTGGGCGAAAAATACATCGGTATCAGCGTGGGCGGCGAATCCGCCTTGCTCAAGGACGGTGGGATCATTCACGACACCCAGTCGTCGCTGGTACTCGAGGACCTGATCGGTAAATTCCTGCTCAATACCGTTAGCAAAGACGCCAAATGAGGAGCTTTTGAATGATCTCTACCTTGCGACGTGGCCTGTTGGTAATACTGGCGGCCCTGCCGTTGATGGCTAACGCCGTGGCAGCGCCTTCCGCGCACGAACTGGTTCAGGACACCACGAACCGGATGCTGGCCGACCTGTCGGCCAACAAAGAGAAATACAAAAAGGATCCGCAGGATTTCTACACGGCGTTGAACACCATCGTCGGACCTGTGGTGGATGCCGAGGGCATCTCCAAAAGCATCATGACGGTCAAGTACTCGCGCAAAGCCACGCCTGCGCAGATGAAGACCTTTGAAGAAAACTTCAAGCGGGGCCTGTTCCAGTTCTATGGCAATGCCCTGCTCGAATACAACAACCAGGGCATCACCGTCGATCCTGCCAAGGATGAGTCGGGCGATCGCACCAGCGTTGGCATGACCGTAAAAGGCAATAACGGGGCGATCTATCCCGTGTCGTACACACTCGAGAAGATCAATGGCGAGTGGAAGCTGCGTAACGTGATCATCAACGGTATCAACATCGGCAAGCTATTCCGCGATCAATTCGCGGATGCGATGCAGCGCAATGGCAACGACCTGGACAAGACCATCAATGGTTGGGCCGGGGAAGTCGCCAAGGCCAAGGAAAAAACCGCCGACGCCACCGAGAAGCCTGCCCAATGAGTGTGTCGGCCATTCGCATGAGCGACACCGGCGAGCTGCGGCTTAGCGGGATGCTGGATTACCGGACCGGCCCCGGCCTGCGCAAGCAGGGGGAGGCGCTGATCAAGGCCAGCAAGGCCGGCACCCTGGTGGTCGATTGTTCGGCGGTATTGAAGTCCAGCAGCGTGGGCTTGTCCCTGCTGCTGTGCTTCATGCGCGATGCAGAGGCGGCGGGCAAGACGCTGAGCATCCGCGGGATGCCTGAAGACATGCGCGAAATTGCTCAGGTCAGCGAATTGACCGAGCTGTTGGCGCATCCCTAATCCACATCTATAAAGAAGCCCCCCGTCAGAGTCCTGCTTCGCGGGGTTCGCAGGCGCGGGGCTTTTTTGTATGATGTCCGACCCGCGCGCACAGGGCGCCGATTGAGGTTGAGCATGCAGGCCACCGAAGTGAAGAGCTTTCTTGAAGGAAAGCTGTCCGAGACTTTTTTATCAGTGCAGGTAGAAGTTGAAGGCGAAGGCTGCAACTTTCAGCTGAACGTGATTAGCGATGAACTGGCGGCGTTAAGCCCGGTGAAGCGTCAGCAGCAGATCTATGCCCATTTGAACCCATGGATCACCGATGGCAGCATCCATGCGGTTACTATGAAATTTTTCAGCAGCGCGGCCTGGGCCGAGCGCACCTGAGCCCAAGGGCGTCGAGATTCTTATGGATAAATTGATTATTACCGGTGGCGTTCGTCTTGATGGCGAAATCCGCATCTCCGGGGCAAAGAACTCTGCCCTGCCGATCCTGGCTGCCACGCTGCTGTGCGATGGCCCGGTGACTGTGGCCAACCTGCCGCACCTGCACGACATCACCACCATGATCGAGCTGTTCGGTCGTATGGGTATCGAGCCGGTGATCGACGAGAAGCTCAGCGTCGAAATCGACCCGCGCACCATCAAGACCCTGATCGCTCCGTACGAGCTGGTGAAAACCATGCGCGCGTCGATTCTGGTGCTGGGCCCGATGGTTGCGCGTTTCGGTGAAGCCGAAGTCGCACTGCCTGGCGGTTGTGCCATTGGCTCGCGTCCGGTTGACCTGCACATCCGCGGTCTTGAAGCGATGGGCGCGGTGATCGACGTCGAAGGCGGCTACATCAAGGCCAAGGCACCTGAAGGCGGCTTGCGCGGCGCGCACTTCTTCTTCGATACCGTGAGCGTGACCGGTACCGAAAACATCATGATGGCGGCCGCTCTGGCCAAGGGCCGCAGCGTGTTGCAGAACGCCGCTCGCGAACCTGAAGTCATCGACCTGGCGAACTTCCTGATCGCCATGGGTGCCAAGATCACTGGCGCCGGCACCGACACCATCATCATCGATGGCGTCGAGCGTCTGCACCCGACCACCTACAAAGTGATGCCTGACCGTATCGAAACCGGCACCTACCTGGTGGCGGCCGCTGTGACCGGCGGTCGTGTGAAGGTCAAGGATACCGATCCGACCATCCTTGAAGCCGTTTTGGAAAAACTCCGCGAATCGGGTGCTGAAATCACCTGCGGCGAAGACTGGATCGAGCTGAACATGCACGGCAAGCGGCCAAAGGCTGTCAACGTGCGTACCGCTCCATACCCGGCGTTCCCGACCGACATGCAGGCGCAGTTCATCTCCCTCAACGCCATTGCCGAAGGCACTGGTGCCGTGATCGAGACGATCTTCGAAAACCGCTTCATGCACGTGTACGAACTGCATCGTATGGGCGCCAAGATCCAGGTCGAAGGCAACACTGCCATCGTTACCGGTACCGAGAAGCTGAAAGGCGCGCCAGTAATGGCCACCGACCTGCGTGCATCGGCCAGCCTGGTGATCTCGGCCCTGATCGCCGAAGGTGACACCCTGATCGACCGCATCTACCACATCGACCGTGGTTACGAGTGCATCGAAGAGAAACTGCAAATGCTCGGCGCCAAGATTCGCCGCGTACCGGGCTAGTTTCTGCTGCAGGGCGCAAGGACGCGCCCGTTGGTTTCGTTTCAAGTCGAGGGTGTCTTTTCATTATTGAGAAAGCCCTCGAAGTGTGTCCGGCGCCATTTGCGACCGGGCATCAGTAGCCTGATAAGGACTGACGTTTCCCATGTTGACCATCGCACTGTCCAAGGGCCGCATCCTTGACGACACCCTGCCGCTTCTGGCTGAAGCGGGCATCGTGCCGACCGAGAATCCGGACAAGAGCCGCAAGCTGATCATTCCCACGACTCAGGCCGATGTGCGCCTGCTGATCGTGCGCGCCACCGATGTGCCGACGTATGTCGAGCACGGTGCCGCGGACCTGGGCGTCGCCGGTAAAGATGTGCTGATGGAATATGGCGGCCAGGGTTTGTACGAGCCTCTGGACCTGCGAATTGCCCTCTGCAAGCTGATGACTGCCGGCCGTGTCGGTGATGTCGAGCCCAAGGGCCGTCTGCGGGTGGCGACCAAGTTCGTCAACGTTGCCAAGCGTTACTACGCCGAACAGGGCCGTCAGGTCGATATCATCAAGCTCTACGGCTCGATGGAACTGGCGCCGCTGATCGGTCTGGCCGACAAGATCATCGACGTGGTCGACACCGGCAACACGCTTCGGGCCAACGGCCTTGAGCCGCAGGATTTCATTGCGGACATCAGCTCCCGGCTGATCGTCAACAAAGCTTCGATGAAGATGCAACACGCCCGTATCCAGGCGTTGATCGACACCCTGCGCAAGGCAGTGGAGTCTCGACACCGCGGCTGATTCACCTGCGCGACGTTAAGTCGCGCCCGTCTATCCGCCTCATAGCCAGAATTCTCAGGTGCCCAAGCGGATCGATGGTAGCTTCGGGCGCCTGAGTTTTTGCCAATCCTATGAGGCTCTCGCTATGACCGCACCGACTGCAATTCGCCGACTCAACGCTGCTGACCCGGATTTCGCACATCATCTGGATCATCTGCTGAGCTGGGAAAGTGTGTCTGACGACTCGGTCAATCAGCGCGTGCTGGATATCATCAAAGCGGTGCGCGAGCGTGGCGATGCGGCGCTGGTGGACTTTACCCGGCAGTTCGACGGCCTTGACGTTGCCTCCATGGCTGACCTGATCCTGCCGCGCGAGCGTCTGGAACTGGCGCTGACACGGATTACCGTGCCCCAGCGCGAAGCCCTGGAAAAAGCCGCTGCCCGCGTACGCAGCTACCACGAGAAACAAAAGCAGGAATCCTGGACCTACACCGAAGCCGACGGCACGGTGCTGGGCCAGAAGGTTACGCCACTGGACCGTGCCGGCCTGTACGTGCCGGGCGGCAAGGCGTCGTACCCGTCTTCCGTGCTGATGAACGCGATTCCGGCCAAAGTGGCCGGCGTGACCGAAGTGGTCATGGTGGTGCCGACCCCGCGCGGTGAAATCAACGAGCTGGTACTGGCGGCGGCCTGCATCGCCGGCGTCGACCGTGTGTTCACCATCGGCGGCGCGCAAGCGGTTGCCGCGCTGGCCTACGGCACCGAAAGCGTGCCGAAAGTCGACAAAGTGGTCGGCCCGGGCAACATCTATGTCGCCACCGCCAAACGCCACGTGTTTGGCCAGGTCGGTATCGACATGATCGCCGGCCCTTCGGAAATCCTTGTAGTGTGCGACGGTCACACTGATCCGGACTGGATCGCCATGGACCTGTTCTCCCAGGCCGAGCACGACGAAGACGCCCAGGCGATTCTGGTCAGCCCGGACGCCGAGTTCCTAGACAAAGTCGCCGCCAGCATCGCCAAACTGCTGCCAACCATGGAGCGTGCCGAGATCATCGAAACCTCGATCAATGGCCGTGGGGCATTGATCAAGGTTCGCGACATGGAGCAAGCCATCGAAGTGGCCAACCGTATTGCGCCGGAGCACCTGGAGTTGTCGGTTGCCGATCCGCAGGCCTGGTTGCCGCAGATCCGTCACGCGGGCGCGATTTTCATGGGGCGTCACACGTCTGAAGCCTTGGGCGATTACTGCGCAGGTCCCAACCACGTGCTGCCGACCTCCGGCACCGCGCGGTTCTCCTCGCCGCTGGGCGTATACGACTTCCAGAAGCGCTCGTCGATCATCTTCTGCTCTGAGCAGGGCGCATCCGAACTGGGCAAGACCGCTTCGGTGCTGGCCCGTGGCGAATCGCTGACCGCTCACGCGCGCAGCGCCGAATACCGCATCGTTGACGAACAAAAGGACAACTGAGATGAGTAAATTCTGGAGCCCGTTCGTCAAGGATCTGGTGCCTTACGTACCGGGCGAGCAGCCGAAGCTGACGAAGCTGGTGAAGCTCAACACCAACGAAAACCCGTACGGTCCATCGCCCAAGGCCTTGGCGGCGATGCAGACCGAACTCAATGACAACCTGCGTTTGTACCCGGACCCGAACAGCGACGTGCTCAAGCAAGCTGTTGCCCGGTATTACGGCGTGCAAAGCAATCACGTGTTCCTCGGCAACGGTTCCGATGAAGTCCTGGCGCACGTTTTCCACGGCTTGCTGCAGCACGATAAACCGCTGTTGTTTCCGGACATCAGCTACAGCTTCTATCCGGTTTACTGCGGCTTGTACGGCATCAAGTTCGACGCGGTGCCATTGGACGAGCAGTTCCGGATCAACCCGGCGGACTATGCCAAGCCGAACGGCGGGATCATTTTCCCCAACCCGAATGCACCAACCGGTTGCCTGCTGGCGCTGGACGCAGTCGAGCAAATCCTTAAGGCCAGCCCGGATTCAGTCGTGGTGGTGGATGAGGCTTACATCGATTTTGGCGGCGAGACGGCGATCAGCCTGGTGGACCGTTATCCGAACCTGTTGGTGACTCAGACCTTGTCCAAGTCCCGTTCGCTGGCCGGTCTGCGGGTTGGCCTGGCGGTGGGGCATCCGGACCTGATCGAGGCGCTGGAGCGGATCAAGAACAGCTTCAACTCTTATCCGCTGGATCGCCTGGCGAATGTCGGTGCGGCCGCCGCTTTTGATGATCGCGAGTACTTCGACAAGACCTGCCGGTTGGTCATCGAGAATCGTCAGTGGGTTGTTACGCAATTGGAAGGGAAGGGCTTTGAGGTGCTGCCGTCGGCGGCGAACTTCATTTTCGCGCGTCATCCCAAGCACGACGCAGCTGGCGTGGCAGCGAAGCTGCGTGAGCAGGGTGTCATCGTTCGGCACTTCAAGCAGGAGCGGATTGCCCAGTTCCTGCGGATTTCGATTGGCACGCCTGAGCAGAACCAGGCACTGATCGACGGTCTCGGCGACCTCTAAACAACTCGACCCTGTGGGAGCGAGCTTGCTCGCGATGGCGATCTTACATTCAACATAGATACTGAATGTTATGGCCTCATCGCGAGCAAGCTCACTCCCACAGTGGTTTTGTGTTGGCTGATTACTCTTCTTCTTTCTCTTTGACCGGCGCCGGTGGCGGGCGCAAACCGATTTCAGCGGTTAGATTCAGCTCTTTGCCATTGCGCATCACCTGGATCGTGACTTTGTCAGTCGGCTTGATCCGCGCGACCTGGTTCATCGAGCGGCGGCCATCGCCGGCCGGTTCGCCGTCGATGCTGAGGATCACGTCGCCCAATTGCAGGCCGGCTTTCTGCGCCGGACCGTCACGGAAAACCCCCGCCACCACGATGCCCGGGCGTCCCGACAGACCAAACGACTCCGCCAGTTCCTGACTCAAAGGCTGCACTTCGATACCCAGCCAGCCGCGAATCACCTGCCCGTGCTCGATGATCGACTTCATCACTTCCATGGCCAGTTTGATCGGGATCGCAAAACCGATGCCTTGGGAGCCACCAGACTTGGAAAAAATCGCGGTGTTGATGCCGGTCAGGTTGCCGTTGGCGTCGACCAGCGCACCCCCGGAGTTGCCGGGGTTGATCGCCGCGTCGGTCTGGATGAAGTCTTCGTAGTTGTTCAGGCCCAGCTGATTACGCCCGGTGGCGCTGATGATGCCCATGGTCACGGTCTGGCCGACGCCAAACGGGTTGCCGATGGCCAGGGCCACATCGCCGATGCGGATGTTGTCGGAGCGGCCGACGGTGATCGAGGGCAGATTCTTCAGATCGATTTTCAGGACCGCGAGGTCGGTTTCCGGGTCGCTGCCGATCACTCGGGCCAGGGTTTCACGGCCATCCTTGAGCGCGACCACGATCTGGTCGGCGCCGCTGGTCACGTGGTTGTTGGTCAGCAGGTAACCTTCCGGGCTCATGATCACGCCTGAACCGAGGCTCGACTCCATGCGCTTCTGCTTGGGCGAATTGTCACCAAAGAAACGACGGAACTGCGGATCCTCGAACAGCGGATGGTTGGGTTTGTTGATGACTTTGGTGGTGTACAGGTTGACCACCGATGGCGCGGCGATGGTCACGGCATCGGCATAGGACACCGGCCCCTGTTGTGTCATGGTGGTTTGCGGGGCTTGCTGCAAGTTGACGTCGAGGCTTGGAAGCCCGACCCACTGCGGGTAACGCTGAATTATCAACAGAGCGATAAGCACGCCGGCCAACAGCGGCCAGCCGAAAAAACGCAGCGCCTTGAGCATTAAGCACGTCCTGAAAGGTTGCAGGCGGTATGAGACCGCCCATAATGTCGCGCATTATACGAGGCGTAGCGCGCCTCTGAACGGGATATTTAGGAGTCTTTTATGGCCGTCGCTCTGAGCACCCTGGTCGAAGAAGCCGACCGTTACCTTAACAGTGCCAGGATCGCCGATTACTGCCCCAACGGGTTGCAGGTCGAAGGCCGGCCGCAAGTGATGCGCATTGTCAGTGGCGTCACCGCCAGCCAGGCATTGCTGGATGCGGCCGTCGAAGCACACGCCGATCTGGTGCTGGTGCATCACGGCTATTTCTGGAAAGGCGAGAACCCGTGCATCACCGGGATGAAGCAGCGTCGGTTGAAAACCCTGCTCAAGCACGACATCAGCCTGTTGTCCTATCACTTGCCACTGGACCTGCACCCGGACGTCGGCAACAACGTGCAACTGGCGCGTCAGCTTGACATCACGGTCGAAGGTCCGCTGGATCCGGACAACCTCAAAGTCGTCGGCCTGGTCGGCTCGTTGAGCGAACCGGTGACGCCCCGGGATTTCGCCCGCCGTGTGCAGGAAGTCATGGGTCGCGAGCCGCTGTTGATTGAAGGCAGCGAGATGATCCGTCGGGTTGGCTGGTGCACAGGTGGTGGTCAGGGTTACATCGATCAGGCGGTGTTGGCCGGCGTTGATCTGTACCTCAGTGGTGAAGCGTCCGAGCAAACTTTCCACAGCGCCCGGGAGAACGACATCAGCTTCATCGCCGCCGGCCACCATGCGACCGAGCGCTACGGCGTTCAGGCCTTGGGTGAATACCTGGCGCGACGCTTTGCGCTGGAGCACATCTTCATCGATTGCCCGAATCCGATCTGATTTCAACACGTCTTCGCGGGCGAGCCTCGCTCCTACGAGATCCCGGTCGCGCCCGAACAGGCAGGTATATTCATATACCCTTTCGATCTAGTCGGCGGCCTGATTAGAAGAGGTCGCTGTGCTAGGATTCCCCGCTCGAACACGGCCCGCTGGCCGTCCATAAGATCGTTTTCGTGAGTAGCCATGGTCGACAAACTGACGCATCTGAAACAGCTGGAGGCCGAAAGCATCCACATCATCCGCGAGGTCGCCGCCGAGTTCGATAACCCGGTGATGCTGTACTCCGTCGGTAAAGATTCCGCCGTGATGCTGCACCTTGCGCGCAAGGCATTCTTCCCGGGCAAACTGCCGTTCCCGGTGATGCATGTCGATACCCGGTGGAAGTTCAAGGAGATGTACGCGTTCCGCGACCGCATGGTCGAAGAGCTCGGCCTTGACCTGCTGGTGCACGTCAACCCCGATGGCGTCGCGCAGGGCATCAACCCGCTGACCCACGGCAGCGCCAAGCACACCGATATCATGAAAACCGAAGGCCTCAAGCAGGCTCTCGACAAGTACGGCTTCGACGCCGCCTTCGGTGGCGCGCGCCGCGACGAAGAGAAATCCCGTGCCAAAGAGCGCGTGTATTCCTTCCGCGACACCAAGCACCGCTGGGACCCGAAAAACCAGCGCCCGGAGCTTTGGAACGTCTACAACGGCAACGTCAACAAGGGCGAATCCATTCGTGTGTTCCCGTTGTCGAACTGGACCGAACTGGACATCTGGCAGTACATCTATCTCGAAGGCATCCCGATCGTGCCGCTGTATTTCGCCGCCGAGCGCGACGTCATCGAGATGAATGGCACCTGGATCATGATCGACGACGAACGCCTGCTCAATCACCTGAGCGATGAAGACAAGGCGCGCATCGTCAAGAAGAAGGTCCGCTTCCGTACGCTCGGCGACTACCCGCTGACCGGTGCGGTCGAGTCCGAGGCCACCAGCCTGACCGACATCATTCAGGAAATGCTCCTGACGCGAACTTCCGAACGCCAGGGCCGGGTCATCGATCACGATGGCGCAGGCTCGATGGAAGAAAAGAAACGTCAGGGTTATTTCTAAGGGGTTGTCATGTCGCACGTATCTGATTTGATCAGCGAGGACATCCTCGCCTACCTGGGCCAGCACGAACGCAAGGAAATGCTGCGCTTTCTGACCTGTGGCAACGTCGACGACGGCAAGAGCACCCTGATCGGGCGCCTGCTGCACGACTCCAAGATGATCTACGAAGATCACCTGGAAGCCATCACCCGCGACTCGAAAAAAGTCGGCACCACCGGCGAAGACATCGACCTGGCGTTGCTGGTCGACGGCCTGCAGGCCGAGCGTGAGCAGGGCATCACCATCGATGTTGCTTACCGCTACTTTTCCACCGCCAAGCGCAAATTCATCATCGCCGACACCCCAGGCCATGAGCAGTACACCCGCAACATGGCTACTGGTGCGTCCACCTGTGACCTGGCGATCATCCTGGTCGACGCCCGTTACGGCGTGCAGACCCAGACCCGTCGCCACAGCTTCATTGCCTCGTTGCTGGGCATCAAACACATCGTGGTCGCCATCAACAAGATGGACCTCAATGGCTTCGACGAAACCGTCTTCGAGTCGATCAAGGCCGATTACCTGAAGTTCGCCGATGGCATTGCCTTCAAGCCGACCACCATGGCCTTCGTGCCGATGTCGGCGCTCAAGGGCGACAACGTGGTAAACAAGTCCGAGCGCTCGCCGTGGTACACCGGCCAGTCGCTGATGGAAATTCTCGAGACCGTCGAGATCGCCAACGACCGCAACTACACCGACCTGCGTTTCCCGGTGCAGTACGTCAACCGTCCGAACCTGAACTTCCGTGGTTTCGCCGGCACCCTGGCCAGCGGCATCGTGCACAAGGGCGACGAAGTCGTTGTGCTGCCGTCGGGCAAGAGCAGCCGCGTGAAATCCATCGTCACCTTCGAAGGTGAACTGGAACACGCAGGCCCGGGTCAGGCGGTAACGCTGACCATGGAAGACGAGATCGACATCTCTCGCGGCGACTTGCTGGTGCACGCCGACAACCTGCCGCAAGTGACTGACGCGTTCGATGCCATGCTGGTGTGGATGGCTGAAGAGCCGATGCTGCCGGGCAAGAAATACGACATCAAGCGCGCCACGTCCTACGTGCCGGGCTCGATCACCAGCATCGTCAATCGCGTTGACGTGAACACGTTGGAAGAAGGTCCGGCCAGTTCGCTGAACCTGAACGAGATTGGCCGGGTCAAGGTCAGCCTCGACGCCGCCATCGCCCTGGACGGTTACGCAAGCAACCGCACCACCGGTTCGTTCATCGTTATCGATCGCTTGACCAATGGCACTGTCGCGGCCGGCATGATCATCGCCCAGCCGTTGACGCATGGCAGCAGCACGCACCACGGCAAACTGGCCCACGTCGCCACCGAAGAACGCGCCCAGCGCTTCGGCCAGCAACCGGCCACCGTGTTGTTCAGCGGCTTGTCGGGCGCGGGCAAAAGCACCCTGGCCTACGCGGTTGAACGCAAGCTGTTCGACATGGGCCGTGCAGTGTTCGTACTCGATGGCCAGAACCTGCGTCACGACCTGAATAAAGGTCTGCCACAGGATCGCGCCGGTCGTACCGAGAACTGGCGTCGTGCGGCGCACGTTGCGCGTCAGTTCAACGAAGCCGGTCTGTTGACGCTGGCCGCGTTCGTTGCACCAAGTGCCGAAGGTCGTGAGCAAGCCAGGGAACTGATCGGCAAGGAGCGTCTGCTGACGGTCTACGTCCAGGCCTCACCAACGGTCTGTGCCGAGCGTGACCCGCAAGGCCTGTACGCGGCAGCCGGGGATAACATCCCGGGCGACTCCTTCCCGTACGATGTGCCGCTGGACGCCGACCTCGTGGTCGACACCCAGTCGCTGTCGGTAGAAGAAAGCGTCAAGCAAGTGCTGGATCTGCTGCGTAAACGCGGCGCGATCTAAGCCTTCGCCGCTCCAATAAAAAGCCCGCCGATGAGTGATCATCGGCGGGTTTTTTTGTGGGTCAACTCGGTCAACTGTGGGAGCTAGCCTGCTAGCGATTGCGGTGATTCAGGCAATAAATTTGCTGAATGGGACCCGCTATCGCCAGCAGGCTGGCTCCCACAGGGGATCAGTGTTTGGCGGGATACTCGCGGTGCATCTGCGTCAGCAACGCATCCTTGTCATCCCACAGCTGGTTGATCCAGCCCTGAAACTGCAACCGATATTCGCCATCCTGGTCGTAGTTCTTGCCGATGAATTGTGGCGGGATCTTCAATTCCTGAAAGTGCACCACCACATCCTTCACATTCCCGCAGAGCAAATCCCAATACCCCGGACGCCCGCCCGGATAGTGAATCGTCACGTTGACGATCGATTCCAGTTGCTCACCCATCGCATCCAGCACAAACGCAATGCCGCCGGCCTTGGGTTTTAGCAGGTATTTGAGCGGCGATTTCTGCTGCGCATGCTTGCCCTCGGTGAAGCGCGTGCCTTCGACGAAATTGAAAATCCCCACCGGGTTGCTGCGGAACTTGTCGCAGGTCTTGCGGGTGGTTTCCAGGTCTTTGCCTTTCTTCTCCGGGTGCTTTTCCAGGTAGGCCTTGGAGTAGCGCTTCATGAACGGAAAGCCCAGGGTCCACCAGGCCAGGCCAATCACCGGCACCCAGATCAGCTCTTGTTTGAGAAAGAACTTCAGCGGCTGGATGCGCCGGTTGAGCACGTATTGCAGGACCATGATGTCGACCCAGCTCTGGTGGTTGCTGGTGATCAGGTACGAGTGCTGATAGTCCAGGCCTTGCAGGCCGCTGAGGTGCCAGCGGGTGCGGCAGACCAGGTTCATCCAGGCTTTGTTGTTGCTGATCCAGGCTTCATGGGTATGGCTCATCAGCCAGCGGGTGAACCGCTGGGTGAGGGCAAACGGCAGCACTTTGAAAATCGCCACGAGGAACAGGAACGAGCAAAGCAGAATCGTGTTCAGAGCCAACAGCAGCGAGGCAATCACGCCGCGCACGGGTGCAGGTAGAAAATCCAGCATTTAAAGATCCAAAGGTCGGTTGGCAGCTTGAATCGCGGTCAACGCGATGGTGTAGACGATGTCGTCGACTTGCGCGCCGCGCGGCAGATCGTTCACCGGTTTGCGCAGGCCTTGCAGCATCGGCCCCAGGCTGACGCAGTCGGCGCTGCGTTGCACGGCTTTGTGGGTGGTGTTGCCGGTGTTCAGGTCCGGGAACACGAACACCGTGGCGCGACCGGCAACCTGGCTGTTTGGTGCCAGCTGCCG
This sequence comes from Pseudomonas sp. fls2-241-R2A-110, assembly GCF_030209165.1. Classification (NCBI taxonomy): domain Bacteria; kingdom Pseudomonadati; phylum Pseudomonadota; class Gammaproteobacteria; order Pseudomonadales; family Pseudomonadaceae; genus Pseudomonas; species Pseudomonas sp. fls2-241-R2A-110. Next base: position 217,761 of record NZ_JARVSN010000007.1, read on the forward strand.
TGCCACGGTTTCGTTGGCGGCGGCGTCGTATTGCAATGGACCGTCGATCAGCAGCGAGTTTTGTTGCTCGTGGGCGAGCAACGTGGCTTCGCGAACTTTCTCGACTTCTTCACCGCTGGCCGATTCACCGCTGGAGTAGCTGATCATCGCCACGCGCGGAGTGATGCCGAATGCTGCCGCCGAGTCGGCGCTTTGCAAGGCAATCTCGGCCAGCTCGCTGGCGCTCGGGTGCGGGTTCATCACGCAGTCGCCGTAGACCAGCACTTCTTCGGGAAACAGCATGAAGAACACTGACGACACCAATGTGCAGCCAGGCGCCGTTTTAATCAGCTGCAGGGCCGGGCGGATGGTGTTGGCGGTGGAGTGAATAACCCCGGACACCAGGCCATCGACCTCATCCAGCGCCAGCATCATGGTGCCGATCACTACGGTGTCTTCCAGTTGCTGCTCGGCCATCGGCGCGTTGAGGCTTTTGCTTTTGCGCAGCGCCACCATCGGCTCGACGTAGCGTTCGCGGATCAGGTCCGGGTCGAGAATCTCGAGTCCCGGCGGCAGCTCGATGCCTTGTGCGCGAGCCACAGCCTCGACGTCTTCCGGTTTGGCCAGCAACACACAACGGGCAATGCCGCGCGCCTGACAGATCGCCGCCGCTTGCACGGTCAGCGGCTCGCTGCCTTCGGGCAGGACGATACGTTTGTTGGCGGCCTGGGCGCGCTGGATCAATTGATAACGGAACACCGCGGGCGACAGGCGCATTTCCCGTGGCGTGCCGCAGCGCTGGTGCAGCCAGTTGGCGTCGAGGTGGCTGGCGACGAAATCGGTAATGATTTCCGCGCGCTCGCGGTCGTCGATCGGGATTTCCTTGTTCAAGCCGTTTAACTGGTTGGCGGTTTCGTAAGAACCCGTGCTCACCGACAGCACCGGCAGACCAGCCTGCAACGCGCCACGGCACAGGTCCATGATGCGTGGGTCGGGCAGGGTGTCGCTGGTCAGCAACAGGCCGGCCAACGGCACGCCATTCATCGCTGCGAGACTGACCGCGAGGATAATGTCGTCACGATCGCCAGGCGTCACCACCAGCACGCCGGGCTTGAGCAGCTCCACGGTGTTGCGCATGGTGCGCGCGCAGATAATGATTTTGGTCATGCGCCGGGTTTCGTAATCGCCGGCATTGAGGATTTGCGCACCCATCAGGTCGGCGACGTCGCGGGTGCGCGGCGCGTTCAGTTCCGGCTGGAACGGGATGCAGCCGAGCAGGCGAAAATCGCCGCTGCGCAGCAACGGCGAGTGTTCTTTGAGGCGCGAGGCAAAGGCCTCCATGCTCTCGTCGGTCTTGACCTTGTTGAGGATCACGCCGAGGACTTTCGGGTCTTTGGGGCCGCCAAACAATTGCGCCTGCAACTCCACGCGGCCGGAGAGTTCGGTCAGGGCTTCGCTTTCCGGCGCGGAGACCAGAATCACGTCGGCATCGAGGCTCTTGGCCAGGTGCAGATTGACCCGCGCGGCATAACTGGCGCTGCGGGTCGGCACCATGCCTTCGACGACCAGCACATCCTTGCCAATGGCCGCTTGCTGATAAAGGGTGATGATTTCTTCGAGCAACTCATCCAGTTGACCGTCGCCCAGCATACGCTCGACGTGGGCCAGGCCCAGCGGTTGAGGCGGCTTCAAGCCGTGAGTGCGCGCCACCAGTTCGGTGGAACGTTCAGGCCCGGTGTCGCCGGGGTGTGGCTGGGCAATCGGTTTGAAAAAGCCGACCTTGAGGCCGGCGCGCTCAAGGGTGCGCACCAGCCCGAGGCTGATGGAGGTCAGACCCACACCAAAATCGGTGGGTGCGATAAAAAAAGTTTGCATGCGAATTCTCTGAGGGAGCATGGCAAAGGCGATCATCTATGGCTGACGATCTACCGAAATTCAGTCGCCAAGGTTATCGCTAACCGAGCCTTGTGCGCACCAACCACAATCAAAGGGCTGGCCTATTTTTTCAATACGTTGCGCGGGGTCCAGGACCCAGGCACGTGATTGCCACGGCGGCTGGTGACGCAAGTGTTGAGTGTGGCCGCAGGAAAGCTCGGCAACCCAATGTCCGTCGTCATCCTGATGAAAACCTGTGACCGTCGAACCTTTCGCCGCCATCCGTCTGTCCGGGTTGTGTTCGCTTTCGGGCGATTGCTTCGCTAAACTTGGTCTTTCTTCATTCTTATGCAAAAGGTCTCGCCCCATGCTGATCGCCGCCAATAAGGCTGTCTCCATCGACTATACCCTGACCAACGACGCTGGTGAGGTCATCGACAGCTCCGCCGGCGGCGCGCCGCTGGTTTACCTGCAAGGCGCAGGTAACATCATTCCGGGCCTGGAAAAGGCTCTGGAAGGCAAAGCAGTCGGCGACGAGCTGAAAGTGGCCGTTGAACCTGAAGATGCCTACGGCGAATACGCTGCCGAACTGGTCAGCACCCTGAGCCGCAGCATGTTCGAAGGTGTCGACGAACTGGAAGTGGGCATGCAGTTCCACGCCTCCGCTCCAGATGGTCAAATGCAGATTGTTACCATCCGTGATCTGGACGGCGACGAAGTCACTGTCGACGGCAACCACCCGTTGGCCGGTCAGCGCCTGAATTTCCAGGTCAAGATCATCGACATCCGTGATGCCAGCCAGGAAGAAATCGCTCATGGTCACGTCCATGGCGAAGGTGGCCATCACCACTGATTTTCTGCGCTAAGCTCAGAGAACTGGAGAGGCGCCCGAGGGCGCCTTTTTAGTCCGCGGCTGTCCTTGGTGACTTCGCCAAGTGGCTGTTTCGAGTAGAACACGGGAATTTGGAGTTCGTCATGAGTGCTTTTCACGACCTTAAATTGACAGCCCTGGATGGTCAGGAGCTACCCCTGGCGCCTTTCAAGGGGCGTGTCGTGCTGGTGGTCAACGTTGCCTCCAAATGTGGTTTGACCCCACAGTACGCGGCACTGGAAAACCTCTACCAGCAATTCAAGGACAAGGGTTTCAGTGTGCTGGGCCTGCCGTGCAACCAGTTTGCCGGTCAGGAACCGGGCACCGAGCAGGAGATTCAGGAATTCTGCAGCCTCAACTATGGCGTGACCTTTCCGTTGTCCAGCAAGCTGGAAGTCAACGGGCACGATCGTCATCAGCTGTACCGTCTGTTGGCGGGCGAGGGCGCGGAGTTTCCGGGAGACATCACCTGGAACTTCGAGAAATTCCTGCTGGGCAAGGACGGGCGTGTATTGGCCCGCTTCTCGCCACGCACGGCGCCGGATGATCCGACGATCGTTCATGCGATTGAAAAAGCGCTGAGCTGAGTCGCAAAAAAAATCGCAGCCTTCGAGCTGCGATTTTTTATGCCTGCCTTTTGACCCTTAATCACCCAGATCAATAGTGCTGTGCATCCTCTGCATCTGCGCATATTATCGCCGTCATAAAATTTATGTCCCGCCGATAGCGTTTTCGTGGAGTGCCTCATGCCAGTCAAAGCCCTGTTTAAACCGTTCCATCTCGGCACTCTCCAATTGCCGACCCGCGTCGTCATGGCGCCGATGACCCGCTCGTTTTCGCCGGGCGGCGTTCCTAACTCCAAAGTGATCGAATACTACCGTCGTCGCGCCGCTGCCGGTGTGGGCCTGATCATCACCGAAGGCACCACCGTCGGCCACAAGGCATCCAATGGCTACCCTAACGTGCCGCATTTCTATGGTGAAGCTGCGCTGGCCGGCTGGAAGAAAGTGGTCGATGCGGTCCACGCCGAGGGCGGCAAGATCGTTCCACAGCTGTGGCATGTCGGCAGCGTGCGTCGCATCGGCACCGAGCCGGACGCCAGCGTGCCGGGTTATGGTCCATCTGAAAAACTGAAGGACGGTCAGGTCGTGGTTCATGGCATGACCAAACAAGATATCCAGGACGTGATCGCCGCATTCGCCCAAGCCGCCAAAGATGCCCAGAGCATTGGCATGGACGGCGTTGAAATCCACGGTGCCCACGGGTACCTCGTGGACCAGTTCTTCTGGGAAGGCAGCAACCAGCGCACCGACGAATACGGTGGCGACCTGGCTGGTCGTTCGCGTTTTGCCATTGAGCTGATCCAGGCGGTGCGTGCCGCGGTCGGCGAAGGCTTCCCGATCATCTTCCGTTTTTCGCAGTGGAAGCAGCAGGATTACACCGCGCGCCTGGTACAAACCCCAGAAGCGTTGGGCGAGTTTCTCAAGCCGTTGTCCGATGCCGGTGTGGATATTTTCCACTGCTCGACGCGCCGCTTCTGGGAGCCGGAGTTCGATGGCTCCGAACTGAACCTGGCCGGCTGGACGCGCAAACTCACCGGCAAGCCGACCATCACCGTGGGCAGCGTGGGCCTGGATGGCGAGTTCCTGCAGTTCATGGTCAACACCGACAAGATCGCGCAGCCGGCCAGCCTGGAAAAACTGCTGGAACGCCTTAACAACGACGAGTTCGACCTGGTGGCGGTAGGGCGTGCGCTGTTGGTGGACCCGGACTGGGCGCAGAAAGTGCGCGACGGGCGTGAGGAAGACATCTTGCCGTTCAGCCGTGAAGCGTTGATGACCTTGGTTTAAGCGGCGACTGGAAGGGCCCCTTCGCGAGCAAGCTCGCTCCCACGATGGTTCTGTGTCGATCACAAAACCTGTGGGAGCGAGCTTGCTCGCGATGACTGACTTAAAATCAACGAAAGCTCAGGGGACAGTCGATGCAGTCGGCACCACCTGCTCCCGCACACAAGCCCCCCGCAACTGCCCTTCGAACTGATCGATAATCGCCGCCCAACCCTGTCGACTCGCATGCTGGCGCGCATTCAGGCGCACGCAACGCAAGGTTTCCCTTTCTTCCAGCAACCAGCACAGCGCATCACAGAACGCCTCCTCATCCCCGGGCATCGCCAGCACGCCGTTGTAGCCATGACGAATGTGCTGAGCCGCAGCCGCCTGATCGTAAGCCACCACACCCAACCCCGAGGCCAGCGCCTCTAGCACCACGTTGCCGAAAGTTTCGGTCATGCTCGGAAACAGAAACACGTCTCCCGATGCGTAATGGCTGGCCAACGCTTCGCCGCGTTGTGAGCCGCAGAAAATCGCGTCAGGAAGTTCCTGTTCCAGAATCGCTCGCTGTGGTCCGTCGCCGACCACAATCATTTTCAACGTGCGCTGCGGATAAGTGGCTTTCAGCGCGTCGAAACAGCGCTTGAGCAGACCCAGATTTTTCTCCTGGGCCAAACGTCCTACGTGAAGTACGGCAATATCGTCCTCGCCCAATCCCCACTGTTCGCGCAGTGACGTCAGTCTTTTGGAGGGATGAAACAATTGGCTGTCGACCCCTCGGGAGAGCAGCGCCAGGCGCTCGAAATGCCGACGTTCCAGCTCCAGTCGCTGGCTGACACTTGGCACCAGTGTCAGCGTCGAGCGATTGTGAAACCAGCGCAGGTAGTGGGTCAGCAGGCGAGTGAGCAAACCGAGCCCATACTGGCTGGAGTACTGCTGGAAGTTGGTGTGAAAGCCGCTGACCACGGAGATTCCCAAGCGCCGCGCCGCACGCAACGCCGACAATCCCAGCGGTCCTTCCGTGGCTATGTAGAGCACGTCCGGGCGATGCCGCTTCCAGCGCCTGAGCAATTTGTGCATCGACGACTGACCCCATTGCAAGCCGGGATAACCCGGCAGCGGCCAGCCCCGGCACAGCAGCAACTCGTCATCGCTGGCCGCCAGCAGATCGCCACCCTGACGGGGTCGCACCAGCTCCACTTGATGGCCGCGCGCGCGCAAACCATCGCACAAGCGGCCAAGGGTATTGGCCACCCCGTTGATTTCCGGTGGGAAGGTTTCGGTGATCAAAGTGATATGCAGAGCTGTCGTCATGACCTCAGTGTCGGCTGGGGCCATGTCGTCATTGTGGCGCTTTGATGATGGATTTATGACGATGAGGCCCTTAGGGGCGGCAGATAGCGCCAGTCATCACCGTTCCGGTGGAGCGAAGGCAACCGAACGGGTTATCGGTTTTACCTCCTTCATCGTGTTGGCCGCGTGCAGTGAGCCCCACAAACGCTGCCCCGTCGGTTGCATCCATTGAATCAGATGCGACCAGACTTTCTCGGCTGACAGGTAATCGGGTTCATCGGCCCAGACTTGTATGCCTGCGCCCTTCATCGCCGGGTGGTTTGCGTCAATGATCGTCACGCTCTGACCGGCCTTGTCCATGAAATGGTTGGGGCGCCAGACATCGTAAAGTCCATAAGGCGAGTGTTTGCGATCCACCAGATTGCTCCAGTTGGATTGGATGACAAAGTAAAAGTCGCCGTGGGCATTGAGCACGGTGTACCCGGCGTCGATCAGCGCTTGTACGTTTTTCTCACTGCGAACGCTGCCCCAGATACTCCAGCAAAGTATTTCAACGGCTGTATCGACCTCGATCACTTGATTGTCCTGAACGACAGCATCGTTCCACATGCGCGCAATCTTGCCGTTCTCGCGTACGAAACTCGCCAGCTCATTAACGAATTGTCGGACGCCATCGCGCGAGTTGGCGCCGGGCTTTCCCGAGGCCTGCCGTGCGTATACAGCCAGTTGTGGTGTGTTGTAGGAGGTGATCGGAGAGAGGAAATACTCGTCGGCTTCCAGATTGACATGGGTGCTGTCTGGAAACATGTCGAACACATCCTTGAGGAGTTCTTTGACGAAGCGGCGTGCGGCCGGAATGCTGAAATCCAGCGCTTTGGGCACAACGCTGCCATCGCTCAGGTGCAGTTGAAATTCGGGCCTGTTGCGCAAGATGAATTTCATATGCCCAGGCGATTCAATCCCGGGAATGACGTTGATGTGGTACGAGGCGGCGGTGTCGAGTATCTCTTTGAGCTCCTCTGCGCTCCAGGCATCCGCACTGGAAAGGCCTGGATGAGACGGGAAGACAATCCGCACCCCCTCATTGTCGGTGAGGTGAAGATACAGCGTGTTGAGCTGGTTCCACGCCATCTCGCGCAGCAGGTTTTTGATCCATTCAGGGCTGTAATACTTGCGCCCGACATCAAGCAGAACAGAGCGCTCGGCATAAGTGGGGGCATCAATGACCACGCCGGGGGCAAGTGTGGTGCAAACACGTACCGCTTTATGCAAGGTCGTCAGCGCCCGGGCCATGGCTTCCAGGGTTTTTGCGGTGACGCGAATGGCGTCGGTAATGTCGATGCGGTAGGCCTCGTTCAGACCTTTGGCGGGTATTGGCACTTGCGCAGTATCTGGCGCAGACAGATTCAACACGACATCACCACGACTCTGTTGCGGACTGCCTGAGGCGAGCATTACGACGGGTGATTTGCTGAGACCGGCAGCAACGGCAAGCCCGAATGCCAACCGTGTTGCCAACGGGCGAATGCGCTCATCGTCGATGAGAATACGCGTGCTTTCGTTGAGGGTGCAGGCGGCGCCGGCAACAGGCTGGGCATGTCGTACCGCCGGACTCAGGCCGGTCCAGGCAAAGCGTTCGCTGAGTGTGTTTGCAGTCGGGGGGATTGCCTTCGCGGCAGATGAGAGCGGTGGGCTGGCGGGTATTAACATTGAACAAAATCTCCATGAAATGAGGTCACGTCTCTTCCTTGAACGCATGAGAATTCATGCAGGTGGGCCTCATCATCTATTGGAGATGTCTTTCCTGATATTGGCTACTGTCAGCAATGGCCGGTTATACAAAACGGCTAAAGCTGGAGATGTTCAGGCGGCGCTTTTTTCCAGCGCGTCAGCACCACGCTCACGTACCCAGAACAGGGTCGCTCCGGCCACCGCGGCAGGCATCATCAAAATGTTGACCACCGGAATCAGCAGCACCAGATAGACAATCCCGCCAAAGCTCATGCTCTGCCAGCGTTTCTGCCGCAGCCAGGCGAGCATCTCGTTCCAGCCCAGTTTGTGGTTGTCGGCCGGGTAGTCGATGTACTGGATCGCCATCATCCATACCCCGAACAGCAGCCACAGCGGCGCGGCGATGATGTTCACCACGGGGATGAACGAGAGGATGAACAGCCCGATGGCTCGCGGCAGGAAATAGCCGAGTTTGCGCATTTCCCGGGACAGGGTGCGGGGGATCATGGCAATCAGTTCGCCCCAGCTGAAGGTCGGGAAGTCGTCGGTGCCGCGCACCACCACTTCGACTTTTTCCGCCAGGAAGCCGTTGAACGGCGCGGCGATGACGTTGGCGAGCATCGTGAAGGTAAAGAACACCATCAGCACCACCAGCACGACAAAAATCGGCCAGAGGATATAGCTGAGAAAACTCAGCCAGTCGGGCAGGGACGGCATCAGCGTATCGACCCACAGGCTGAATTGGTGGCCAGCCAGATAGATTAATCCGACGAACAGCACCAGGTTGATTGCCAGCGGCAACAAGACGAACAAACGCAGGCTGGGGCTCAGGACCAGCTTGAGGCCTTCGCGCAGGTATTGCGGGCCGGACAGAACGGGGGCGGGCATAACGGGCTCCGAGCAAAGGGTAAACGCGCCGACCTTACCGGCTTTGCCTGACGGGCGAAAGCGCGGCAGCGACATCGACATTAACTGTAACAAAGGCGCCTATAAATCCATCGTGACCGGATAGAGACCGCCTATGAGCTGGATTGTTAAACCGTATTTCCTTAATCTTCGCCCCCTCGATACGCTGCACCCATTCTTTTTACAGGACTGTCGAGTTCAAGCCTTCCCCAAGTGCTTTCAACGGTCCTTTTTTATTCCCGCCGGCAACCCGGCGTTCCGCGCCAGGTGTTTCGGGCCGGTCAACAGGAGCAGGTCATGTCTGAAGTCCGTCATTCGCGAGTGATTATTCTCGGTTCCGGCCCTGCCGGTTACAGCGCCGCGGTCTATGCCGCCCGTGCCAACCTCAAGCCATTGCTGATCACTGGCATGCAAGCCGGCGGTCAACTGACCACCACCACTGAAGTCGACAACTGGCCGGGCGATGTCCACGGCCTGACCGGCCCGGCGCTGATGGAACGCATGAAAGAGCACGCCGAGCGCTTTGAAACCGAGATCGTGTTCGATCACATCAATGCCGTGGACTTCGCCTCCAAGCCGTACACCCTGATTGGCGACAGCGCGACGTATACCTGCGACGCCCTGATCATCGCGACCGGCGCCAGTGCCCGTTACCTGGGCCTGCCGTCGGAAGAAGCGTTCATGGGCAAAGGCGTTTCGGCCTGCGCAACGTGCGACGGTTTCTTCTACCGCAACAAGCCAGTGGCTGTGGTCGGTGGCGGCAACACCGCTGTCGAAGAGGCGCTGTACCTGGCCAACATTGCCAGCACCGTGACCCTGATCCACCGCCGCGAAACCTTCCGCGCCGAGAAGATCCTGATCGACAAGCTGAACGCACGAGTGGCCGAAGGCAAGATCATCCTCAAGCTGAACTCCAACCTGGACGAAGTGCTGGGCGACAACATGGGCGTGACCGGTGCCCGCCTGAAGAACAACGACGGCAGCTTCGACGAGCTGAAAGTCGACGGCGTGTTCATCGCCATCGGCCACACCCCGAACACCTCGTTGTTCGAAGGTCAGCTGACGTTGAAAGACGGTTATCTGGTGGTGCAGGGCGGCCGTGACGGCAACGCTACCGCAACCAACCTCGAAGGCATCTTCGCCGCCGGTGACGTGGCTGACCACGTTTACCGTCAGGCCATCACCTCGGCTGGCGCCGGCTGCATGGCGGCACTGGACGCCGAGCGTTACCTGGACGATCTGCAGAACGTCAAGTTCTGAAATCGTTGAAATGAAAAAACCGGCTTCGGCCGGTTTTTTTGTGCCCACAGAAAGAGCGGTCAACATAAACCCTTGTGGGAGCTAGCCTGCAAGCTCCCACAGGGTTAACAGGGTTTGCGGAAATATCGATCAACCGCGAAACCGCTCTTGCACGAAGTCCATGACCTTCAACGATTGATAGATCGCATTGGCCGCAACCCGCCCGAACGGCCCGCCGTTCCAGTCCAGCAAGTACGGCTTGAACAACTCATGTCGCACGCTTTCCCCACACACTGCTTCAGCGATCACCCGGCCGCCAATCGAGCCGGTGTTCAGCCCATGACCGCCGAATGAGGTGCAGGCCCATACGCCGGGTTCCAGCAGTCCCAGGTTGGGCATTTTGTTGGTGGAATAACCCATCAGGCCCGACCAGGCCAGTACGATGTTAACCGCGGCCAGTTGCGGGTAAACCGAGACCATGTCCGCCTTCAGCATCGCCGCCAGGGCTTTTTCATTCTGTTCATTACGGGTGGTGATGCGTCCGCCCCACAGCAGGCGATCGCCTTCGACGATACGGTAATAATCCGACGCGCGACGGTCATCGGAGAATGCCGCCGCGCAATCGAGCACGTTTTTAATCGAATCGCCCAGGTGCTCGGTCAACACCACGTAAGTGGCGATCGGCAGGTAAGCGCGGCTGAGTTTTTGCAGTTCCGGGCCGCCGTAGCCGCCAGCGCAGAACACCAGGTCCTGACAGCGCACGCTGCCGTGGGCGGTCTGGACGATTTTGTAGGCCCCTTCACGACGCCAGGCGAGCATTTTTGAGTTTTCAAAAATTCGCCCTCCGGCCTTTTCAATCGCAAGCGCCAGGCCCAGGCAGTAATTCAACGGATGAAAGTGCAGCGCGTTCGGGTCTTCGACACCCTGGAAATAGCGCAGTGTGTGCGCCCGTTCCCGCACCTGAGCGGTTTCTAGGAAGTTGAGTTCGTAGCCGAAGTCACGGCGCATGGTATCGATATGGTTTTTCACACCCGCGCTGTCGTCATAGCGCTTGACCCGGATCGTGCCGGCAGACGGCGCGCAGCCGCTCAAGGATAATTCGGTGATGTTGCGGCGAACAATCTCCACACCTTCGACCGACATCTGAAACAACGCTTTGGCGTGCTCCAACCCCAGCTTCTTGCGGATCGCTCCAGACCCTTCGGCCCAGCCCGGAGAGACCACGCCGCCATTGCGACCTGACGCGCCCCAAGCCACCTGGTGGGCTTCGAGAATGATCACGCGTTTGCCGCGCCGGGTCAGTTCCAGGGCCGCGGTGAGGCCGGCGATGCCGGCACCGATGATGCACACGTCACAGGTTTTGTCCGTGTTCAACTCGGACCGGGTCGCGCGGGGTAGCGAGGTTTGGGAATACCAGGTGTTGGGGAAGGACATGGTCGATCCTTGAAAGTTGTCATTGTGGGAGCGAGCAGGCTCACTCCCACAGAGGAGGGCGGCGTTTACTTGATAGTCGAGTAGTCGACGCCGTACCACTTGTCCGAGAGCTTGGTCAGCGTGCCGTCCTTGTGCATCTGGCCGATGATTTCACTCAATTTGGCGTTCAACTGTGGGTCACCCTTGTCGGTGGCAACAGCCAGTGGCTCATAGAACACCACGGCGTTGTCGACGGCCCGCAGCGGGTAGCCTTTCTTGACGGCCGCATCCAGCGTGCTGCGTTGGGTGAGGATGGCGTCCAGTCGGGTTCCGTCGCCCAGACGCAGATCGTCCAGCGGTCCGACAGAGCCAGCGTAGGTCTTCATTTTTTCGGTTTTTACGTCGTAAACGACAGGGGGCACGTCAGTGGTTTCGATGGCCAGTGCCTGACTGAAGTAATCCTCGGACGTAGTGCCACCTTCGACACCGATGGTTTTGCCATTCAGTGCTTTGTGATCGTTGACCATGGATTTGTTGTGCACCGCAAACACATAGGGCACGTAGTAATAAGTCCCGGGGAAATCGAGAATCCGTGCACGACTTTTGGTCGCGGTCATCGAGCCGACCGACACGTCCCAGCGACCGTTCCACTTGCCTGCGGTAATCACATCCCAATCGGGTGTGATGAACTTGGCTTCGACGCCGAGACGCTTGGCGATCTCCTTGGACACGTCGATATCAAAACCGTCGATTTCATTCTTGTCGTTGATGAACCCCTGCGGAGGCCAGGTCGCCGAGGTGGCGACGGTCAACGTCTTGCTGCTTTCGATCTTGTCCAGAACGGCTCCGGCGTTCGCGGCACCGACGAACAACAGTGACAGGGCAGCTGCGAGGGTGATTGCGGGTTTTTTACTGAGCATGTCCATCTCCACTTCTCGTTATTGTTATACGGGGTAAAGCGCTTCTCAGTGACCGATGATCTGCGACAGGAATTTCTGTGCGCGTTCGGTCTGCGGGTTGTTGAAAAACTCGGCCGGGGTGGCTTGTTCGATCACTTGCCCCTGGTCCATGAACAGCACGCGGTCGGCGACCTTGCTGGCAAAACCCATCTCGTGGGTCACGCAAATCATGGTCATGCCGTCGGTGGCCAGTTCGCCCATCACGTCCAGCACTTCGTGGACCATCTCCGGGTCCAGTGCGGAGGTTGGCTCATCGAACAGCATCACTTTTGGGTTCATGCACAGCGCCCGGGCAATCGCCACGCGCTGCTGCTGGCCGCCGGACAGTTGCGACGGATATTTGTGGGCGTGCTCGGCAATCCGAACGCGTTCCAGATAGACCTGCGCGCGTTTTTTCGCCTCGACAGCGGACACGCCTTGCACCAGTTGCGGGGCCAAGGTCAGGTTGTCCATCACACTCAAGTGCGGGAACAGGTTGAAGCTCTGGAACACCATGCCGATTTCGCCGCGCACGGCGCTGACGCTTTCTGCTTCGCTGGTGAGGGTGATGCCGTTGACCTGTATGTGGCCTTTCTGGAAACTCTCCAGGTGGTTGATGCAGCGAATCATCGTCGATTTGCCCGAGCCCGACGGCCCGCACACCACCAGGATTTCACCGGTAGCGACGTTGAGGTCGACGTCGCGCAGGGCGTGAAAGTTGCCGTACCACTTGTTCAGGCCGGTGATGGAAATCATAGAAGGGCTGACCTGAGCAACAGGCGCCAGGTCGAGTTGTTCAGCGGTATTGGTTCGAGTCATCACACATCAACCCCTTGCCACGGATCGGTTGACCCGTTTTTCGATTCGCGCCTGAACCCGCTCCAGAATGAATGACAGGGCCCAGTAAATCATCGCGGCGGTGATCAGCATTTCCAGGTGACGGAAGTCCGCGCGGCCCTGGGTCTTGGCCAGGTACATCAGCTCCCAGACACCGATGACCGACACCAGCGAGCTGTCCTTGAGCATGGCGATGAACTGGTTGCCGGTGGGTGGAATGATCACGCGCAAGGCCTGCGGCATGATGACCCGGCTCAGGGTCTTGAACGGGCTGATGTTCAACGCCCGAGAGGCTTCCCACTGGCCGACCGGAATGCTCTGGATACCGGCACGGAAAATCTCGGTCATGTAGGCGCCGTAGCACAGGGACAGCGCGAGGATGCCGGCCGGCACCGCGTCGACCACGTAGCCCAGTTGCGGCAGACCGAGATAGATCAGGTAGATCTGGATCAGTAACGGAACACCGCGAAAGAACGAGGTGTAGAACGAGGCGAGGGCATTGGCCAGGCCGTTGTTCGACAGCTTGGCCACCGCGCCGATCAGCGCCAGCACGAACGCCAGCACAATCGCGATGGCGGAAATGTAGAGCGTGGTCGCGGCACCCTGAATGATCAGGAAGCCGATCTTGTCGAGGATGAAACTGTAGGAGAGGTTGAAGGTGTCGAAGAAGGCCAGGAACAGGATCAGCAGCTCGATCCACACCACCGTCGTCTGTACTTTGAACTTAAGGCGTCCGAGGACGTGGAAATTCAGTGTGCCCAGTACTGCGATGCCTAGCCCGATGGCGACGTTGCGTGCGGTCAGACTGTCCGGGGCATTGCCCAGCAGCGGTTGCAGAAAATGGCTAAGGGCGCTGTTGCCCAGGTTCATCAGGTAGGAGCCGAGAAACAGCACCACGGCTACGCCGAGCAGGAATTGAGGATCGTTGGACTTTTTCTTATAAATTATATTGTCGTGATACATGTCTGCCTCAGCTTGTAGGTGGTGATGTTCTCGCTTGTTAAAGGGGTTTTTGGCTAATCCGAACGGTCAGGCGAAGTGCGTTGTTACCGTTCGGGTTCAGGTCTTTGGTCAGTATTGCGGCGCCGATTCCGGGACAACAAGCGAACATAATTCGCTACGTCAGTCCCGGAAATCGCGTTGTTCAGGACAGTTTTGCCAGGCAGGCCTCAAGGATATCCAGTCCTTCCTCCAGCACGGCCGCCTCGGTGGTCAACGGCGCCAACAGGCGAATGATGTGCCGCGATTTGCCGCTCGGCATCAGCAGCAGACCGGCATCGCGCGCCGACGCCAGCAATTGTGTGAGCTGCGCCGATGCCGGTTTGCCGTCGGTGTTGATCAGCTCGATACCGCGCATCGCACCGACGCCGGTCAAGCGGCCCAGGTACGGCGACAGCTTGCTGGCACGCCAGGCTTCGTAGCGGCTGACAATCGCTTCTTCCTGCTGCGTGCCCCACGCTTGGAGGTTGGCATCCGTCATTTCATCCAGCGTTGCCAACCCGGCGGCGCAAGCGATGGGATTGCCCGAATAGGTGCCGCCGAGTCCGCCTTTGGGCAAGGTGTCGAGCAGCGCCTTGCGCCCGACCACGGCACCCAGTGGAACGCCACCGGCGATGCTTTTGCCCAGCAGGATCAGGTCCGGCTCGATGCCCAATCGCGAAAACGCAAAACGTTCACCGGTGCGACCGAAGCCGGACTGGATTTCATCAGCGATTAGCAGAATGTTCTTTTCATCGCAGAACGTGCGCAGCGCTTGCGCGAATTCCACGTCCATTGCCAGGAAGCCCGCTTCGCCCTGCACTGGTTCGACGATGAAGCAGGCCACATCTTCGACATCGATTTCGACGCTGAACAATCGATCCATGGCCTTCAACGTTTCGGCACAGCTCACGCCGTTGTCCTTGCTCGGGAAGGGCAGGTGATACACCGGACCTGGCAGCACGCCGACTTTCTGTTTGTATGGCGCGACCTTGCCGTTGAGGTTGAGGGTGGCGAGCGTGCGGCCATGGAAGGCGCCGTCAAAGGCAATGACGGCGGTGCGACCGGTCGCGCCGCGGACGATCTTCAGAGCGTTCTCCGCTGCTTCTGCGCCGCTGTTGGTGAGCATGCCACTGACAGCGTAGTCCACAGGAATGAACGCCGTCAGACGATCCATCAATTCGAGGTAGGGCACATGCGGGGCGGCGTTGAACGCGTAGTGGGTCAGGCGCGTGGCTTGTTCTCGAATGGCCTCGACGATACGCGGGTGGCAATGGCCGAGGTTGAGTACGCCGATGCCGCCGACAAAATCGATGTAGCGTTTGCCATCGGTGTCCCAGACTTCGGCGTTTTTGCCGTGGCTGAGCGTAACGGGGTGAACGACGTTGATCGACTGGCTGATGGTTTCGCTGCTCATGGATACCTGACTCAGAAGAAGGGATGCTTCTTTTTATCTAAGCCGCGAGCAGTGCTGCCCGGCAAACGAAATAAAGTCGCCGGGTCAATATTAAAAGTCGGGATGTACGGTGGACGATCAAAAATAACGCAGCCTCGAGTGCAACGAGGCTGCGATCTTTTGATTTTAAGTCAGCGGCGAGTCAGTGGTTGCTGCGAGAACTTCACACCGGCCAATCCATGGGCAATCAACGCGCGGATATTGCCGTGGTCGCTGCCTTCAGGCGTGGCCACTACCGAACGGTAATGCTCGCCAAACGCCAACAGCGCTTCTTCATCGCTCAAGCCTTCCAGCAGTGCCAGGCCCAGGGTCTTGCACGAACCTTCGTTCTGCCCGGCAGCGTTTTCCACGCCGCCGTTGTTGAATGCCTGTGGCTGGTAATCGTAGCCGGCGGCGATGAACGCCAGAGTGTCGGCGAAAGCGTGCTCGCCGCTCTTGAGGCTGGCGCGCAGGGTGTTCAAATCACTCATTGGGTTTTCCTTT
The DNA here is from genome assembly GCF_030209165.1 of Pseudomonas sp. fls2-241-R2A-110. Classification (NCBI taxonomy): domain Bacteria; kingdom Pseudomonadati; phylum Pseudomonadota; class Gammaproteobacteria; order Pseudomonadales; family Pseudomonadaceae; genus Pseudomonas; species Pseudomonas sp. fls2-241-R2A-110. Next base: position 233,589 of record NZ_JARVSN010000007.1, read on the forward strand.
GGCAAACGCCGCTTGTTGTTCGGCGCTGGCTTCTTGCTGGTATTTGGCTTTCCACTCGGCGTACGGCATGCCGTAAACAACTTCGCGGGCGTCATCGAGGCTGACCTCGATCTGGCGTTCGTCGGCGGCCGCCTTGTACCACTTGGAAAGGCAGTTGCGGCAAAAACCGGAAAGGTTCATCAGGTCGATGTTCTGTACATCCTTGCGGCTGTCCAGATGGGCGACCAGCCGGCGAAAGGCGGCGGCTTCAAGTTCCAGGCGTTGTTGGTCGTTCATGGCGGGCTCTGTGCATTCCAATCGTGGCGCGGATGATAAAAGTCTGACGGACATTGCGCCAGACGTGGTCAGCGGCTCGCCGCCAGCGTGATCGACACCGATTCGGCGAATCGCAAGGCGTGCGGCTTGTCGACTTCCACCTCGGCATACAGCACCGACTCGTTGGCCATGACCAGGTCGAGGATTTCCTGGGTCAGGCGTTCGAGCAACGCGAAGCGATTACCCTCCACATGGGCGATGATCGCCTTGGTGATGGTCCGGTAATTGAGCGCGTGATCGATGTCGTTGTCACGCACCGCGTCCTGAGCGGCGTACAAAATGGTCAGGTTGATCAGCACATCCTGCTTGTTGAGGATTTCGTCTTCGTTGATGCCGATGAAGGTCCGCAGGCACAGGTCCTTGACCCGGATGCGTGCCATTCCTGGTTGAAGTTGTGGCATTGCTACTTGCTCCGTCCAATCAATTGCAGGAACTCCTGGCGGGTGTTGCTCGACTCGCGGAAGGCGCCGAGCATCACCGAGGTGTTCATGGTCGAATTCTGCTTCTCGACGCCGCGCATCATCATGCACATGTGCTTGGCTTCGATGACAACCGCGACGCCTGCCGCGTCAGTCACTTGCTGCACCGCGTCGGCGATTTGCCGGGTGAGGTTTTCCTGGATTTGCAGGCGACGGGCGAACATGTCCACCAACCGCGCAATCTTCGACAGGCCCAGCACCTTGCCGGTCGGAATATAAGCCACATGCGCCTTGCCGATGAAGGGCAGCATGTGATGTTCGCAGAGCGAGTACAGCTCGATGTTGTCGACGATGATCATTTCATCGTTGTCGGACGCGAACAGCGCGCCGTTGACGATCTCTTCGACACTTTGCTCATAGCCATGGCAGAGGTACTGCATGGCCTTGGCTGCGCGAGCCGGGGTGTCTTGCAGTCCTTCGCGGTCGGGGTTTTCACCGAGGCCGATGAGAATCTCGCGATAGCTCTGGGACAGGGCGTTCTGGTGCAGGGATAACGTCATGGAACATCCTCGCGGGGCCGCTTATTTGATGTGCCGCCCGCCGTTGACGGTCAGGGTCGTGCCGGTGACATAAGGGTTGTCGAGCAAATATCGCAGGCTCTGGTAGATCACGTCGCTGCCGGGCTCGATGCCCAGCGCGGACTTGGCCAGCGCCTTGGCGCGGTACGCCGCGTCATCGTCGGGATTGAACATTAGCAGGGCCGGCGCAATGCCGTTGACCTTGATTGTCGGCGCGTATTTCGCGGCGAAGGACAAGGTGAGGCTGTCGAGCCCGGCTTTGCTGGCGCAATAGCCAATATGTTTGCTGCTGCCCTTGCGGGTTACGTCATCGCTGATGTGCACGATGTCGGCCAGGTTTGAGCGTTGAAGCAAGTCGGCACAGTGCAGATTGATCAGGTACGGCGCCAGCATGTGTACGCTGAACATGCGGGTGAATGCTTCTGCATCGGTTTCCGGGGTTTCGGCCAGCCATTCGGAAGCGTTATGGACGATTGCGCGAAGGACGTCGGTGTGGGTTTTCAGTTCGCTGATGAACGCAAGGATTCCCGCGGTGCTGGAGAAGTCGGCAAACACCGCGATCGCGCCCAGGTCGCGTAATGCCTGCACGCCGGGGCGTTCGCTGCGGTAGCTGAAGATCACCGGATGGCCATCTTCGAGCAGTCGCTGTGCGCAGTGCAGGCCGACACGCTGGCCGGCACCGGTGATGAGGATCGGAGCTGCGGAAGAGTTCATGAACGGCTCGCGTCGCGGTAAGAGCAAAACTATACCAGCGACGGGAGTTGTACACCTACGTGCCTTTGCAGGAGCGGGCGGTCAGGGGTTTTGAGTGGCGGGCAGCTTGGCGGGCAATGGACGTGCCGGTGTGCTGTTCAGCCAGTTGGCCAGCAGTCGGGTCGACAGCGGAATGAAGAAGTAGACCATCAGCGGCGTCAGGCACAAGGTGCTGATGAGCACCCGAGGCAGCAGGCTCAGTTCGCCAAGCAATGGCCCCAGCGCAACGTTGAACAGCAATGACAACGGGAAGAATGCCAGCCAGATCGCCACCGCTTGTTTCCACCGGGGCGGACGTTGGCCGGCTGCGCCGAACCAGCCTTCGATGCCGCTGACGCGATGCTCTTTAGGGTGTGCAAACAAATCGCTGCCACGTGCCAGCCATGCCGTGCGCGAAGCAGAATGCTCCCAGGCGTGCAGGGTGTGCTCGTCGGCAAAGCGGAAAATGATCTGGAATTCGTTATCGTCGGGTGGCGGAGCGAGCACGCCAGAGCCGAGGTAACCGGGAAAGTCAGTCGCCAGTTGTTCGCCTTCGCGCAACCAGGCCATAAGGTCTTGATAACGTCCATCGGCGACGCGGCGTGCAACCATCAAGGTGACGGGGGAAGTAGACATTGTGTATCTCCGTATAACGATCGCGGCCCTCCGGATAGGAGTTTCGCCAGGCGCAACACCGGGGTGGTGGGCTGCGTCTTGAGACAAGCAAGGATTATTCCTGATTGCCTGGATGACACCAATGAGATTCTTCGTTTATTAATGAGTTGAATAGTGACAGGGCAGGAGAGTTAGAATGGGATCCAATTTAAACGCGGACGTCGACTATCAATGCCTGTACTGACTGACGTTGGCTCTGCCTCACAGGCGGATCTTTCCCTTCAGCGGGAGGATCTCTTTCCTATTCGTGAGGTCGCGCGCCTGACGGGGATAAACCCGGTCACGTTGCGCGCTTGGGAGCGACGGTACGGGTTGATCCAGCCCACGCGCACCGAAAGCGGGCATCGGCTGTACTCGATGGCCGATATCGAGAAAGTCCGCAGCATCCTCGGCTGGATCGATCGCGGCGTCGCCGTCAGCAAGGTGGGCAAGATACTGGCCAAGAGCGAGCCTCTTCAGGTGTTGTCGCACCTTATCCCCAACGATCTCGTTCAGGCCGACTACATCCAGTGGCAGCAACAAGTCCAGGCAGCGGTCACAGCCTTTGACGAGGTGCAACTGGAGCACGTCTATGGGCAGATTTTTTCCAGCTATCCCCTGACGGTCGTGTTTCAGGACGTTTTGCTGGTAGTCTGGAAGCATTTGCTTCAGCGCCATGAGACGTTCGGGCAAGCCAGTGAATGGCTTTTTCTCGACGGTTTTCTGCGCTCCAGAGTGTTGCAACGATTGCTGCTGGTGCGTGTCATGCAACCGCGACAGATCATTGTTTGTGCCTTGGCCGATCAAGCCCGTGAGCTGGAAGTGCTGATCACGGCCTTGTACCTGTGCAGTGTCGATTCGGCGATTCAGTTATTGGCTATCGGCCAGCCATTCGACGAGTTGGCCCTGGTTTGTCAGCGGATCAAGCCCAAGGCACTGGTGCTGGTGTCCAATCATGCGCCGGCAGCCGAATTGCCTCGGCGTTTGAACCGACTGGCTATCAGTCTGGACTGTCAACTATTGCTGGCTGGCGATGCGTCGGACCTGGCACAGGAAAGCCTGGCCGGGTCGTCGATCGGATGTCTGGGTAATGAGGGGACGGTGATGCGCCAGCGTATGAAGCAGTTCCTGGCAGGAAACCTGGATACCTGAGTTTCAGATGTGCAGCGCAGGGTGTGTCAGACGATGCTGTTGAAGGATGTACTGGCGCAGGCGCTCGGTCTCGTCCTTGTCGGTCTGGCTTAGTTCGTAGGCGTAAAACCCTTGCTCGGTTTCACGCTCGAAGGTGCCGCGCAATGCAATGCGCTCATAGCCTGAAGGGCTGAACCACAATGCAAAGTGCTTGGGCGGTTTGGTCTTGTTACGGACCTCCAGCAATACCCCTTTGAACGATATTTCGTGTACCCACATCGTTCCGGGTTGGCCCTTGGCATTCTCAAGCGCTACAGGCTCTTCGAGTGAGAGGCGCCAAGGTCGGACCATCGGCCCGTCCTCATAAATACTCGGCACCCCCAGGCGTAAATGCAGCGCATGAAACTCGTCTTCCACCAGGTGCAGCGGAAACGTCATTTGCTGGTTTTCGAAATTGGCCTGGATGGTGACCTGCTCATGTGCCGCCAGGCGCGTGAGCAAATCACGGATTTGCGAACCACCGTTAACGAGCAGACTCGACGTCGCATCCCGCACATTGAGCTGCGGGTTGTGTTGCATGGTCTGGATAAAATCCAGCTCATCCTGGGTCAGGAGTGCGTCGCGCTGCATGGCTTGCTCGAAAGAAAAAGATACAAATTCATCGGTGATTGTAGTTAATGACAATTAATTCGTCGTTTTGTTTTTACCGTTCGTCGCTTTTAGCGCGGCAAGTTCGGCCTGCAACTGCGCCACTTGCGCTTCCAACTGCGTTACCCGCTGCTGTGCCTTGACCTGAGCGGTGACATCTTTCTGCACGCCTACAAAGTAAGTCTGTCCGTCGCTCGGATTTTTCATTGTAGAAAGGGACAGTTCGTTCCAGAACGGCGTGCCGTCCTTGCGGTAGTTTCTCAGAATCACCCGGCAGGATCCGCCACTGCTCAGCGCCTCGCGAATCGTTACCAGGCCATCCTGATCCCGGTCACCCGACTGCAGGAAGCGGCAGTCCTGGTAGAGGATTTCTTCGCTCGTGTAACCCGTGAGGCGTTCGAACGCAGGGTTCACGTAAATCAGGATGGTGTCCTGGTCGCCTTCTTTTTCGGCAATCACGATGCCGTCATTGGAAGCGTTGATCACCATTTGCAGCAGTTGAGCATTGATCATCGGAGAGTCCTTTCCGTATTGATATGGATTTGCATTCTAAAAGATCAAACGAGCCTGTGCTGTTAATATCTGTGTTTTTACTCTGCTTCAGGATCGATTGATGAAAGTTGCCATCATTTCCGGCTCGGTGTACGGCACGGCTGAAGAGGTTGCCCGCCACGCCGCGACTATTTTGAATGCCGCGGGTTTCGAGACCTGGCACAACCCGCGCGCGACGCTCGCCGATGTCCAGGCTTTCGGCCCGCAAGCGTTTTTGGCGGTGACCTCGACCACCGGCATGGGCGAATTGCCGGACAACCTGCAACCGTTGTACTCGATGATTCGTGACCAGTTGCCTGCCGCCTGGCGCGGTTTGCCCGGTGCAGTCATCGGCCTGGGCGATGCGAGTTATGGCGATACCTTTTGCGGTGGCGGCGAGCAGATGCGCGAATTGTTCAGTGAGCTTGGCGTGCGCGAAGTGCTGCCGATGCTGCGTCTGGATGCCAGTGAAAGCGTCACCCCGGAAACCGACGCCGAACCTTGGCTGGCTGAGTTCGTCAACGCGCTGCGGGACTGACCGACCGTTCGCGCAACAGGGCGAGCCAGGCTTGCGCGGCTTTGGACAGGTACGCACCCTGGCGCCAGATAAAGGCGATGTCCCAGCGTAGATAGCTCGGGGCTTTCAAGGTCAGGCGCACCACGCCTGGCCGCACCAGCCCGCGCGCCACCACGCTGGGCAACAACACCACGCCTTGACCTGCGGCCACCAACGCCGCCAGAAAATCCGCCTGACCGCTGCGCCCGCCTTCCTTGGGCGTAAATCCCAGTTGATGGCAGGCCTGGAGCAATCGGTCGTTGAGCACGAAGCTGCGCTGATACAGCAGAAACGGAGTGTCGGCCAACTCCTCCAATCCAATCACAGTCTTTGTCGCCAGCGGATGATCGGCCGGTAGCAATGCATCCAGCGGTTCATCGCAGAAGGGCTGAAAGGCAAATTGCGGATCCTTCGGCAAAAGACTGCCGCCTAGCTCCAGATCTCCGCTCAATACCGCCTGTTCGATGTTCCGGCTGCCGCCCTCAAGCAACTGAATGCTGATGTTCGGGTAGCGGCGCCGGTACTCGGCAAACAACTCGGCAAACAGTGCGTCGCTGCCCAGTAGCGGAAGGCCCAGGCGCAACTCCCCACGCACCAGTTGGCTTAAATCATCCAGCTCGCTGAGCAATTCGTTGCGCAGCCGAAGCATGCCTTCGGCCCGTTGCAGGACCACGCTGCCGGCGGCGGTCAGGCGCAACTGCGAACCCAGACGCTCGAGCAGCGGGGTGCCCAGGCTCTGTTCCAGTTGCGCGACTTGCTTGCTCACCGCCGATTGGCTGAGGTGCAGGGTTTTGGCGGCTTGAGTGAACCCCCCTTGGTGCATCACTTCGACAAAGCTGCGCAGCTGCTTGAATTCCATGGGCCTGATTCCAGATTGGAATGGTGTCGAGTCTAACAATTCGTTTCGGTGATGGAAGCGTGCTCCGTAAAATGAGCCCTTGCGAGGAACGACATCATGCATGCACCCACCCTGAAAAAACTGGCCCGACTGGTGACTGAACTGGCCGTGCTGCTCGGCATTTATCTGCTTGGCTGCGCAATCGGCGCATGGTTTGCCTGGCCGATCCCGGGTGGCGTCATTGGCATGGCATTGCTGTTGCTGGCTTTCGCCTTCGGTTGGGTCAAGCCGGCGACGTTGCAAACGGGCGCAGGTTTATTGATGGCCGAGATGCTGTTGTTCTTTATTCCGGCGCTGATGAGCCTGCTCGATTACGGCGGCCTGATGCGCAATGACGGCTGGCGGATTCTGCTGGTGATCGGCATGAGTACGCTGATGGTGATGCTCGTGACGGCGTTTACCGTGGAAGCGGTGGTGCGGTTGAGGAGGCCCCATGAAGCTTGAGCTGATGCCGATGTTCTGGCTGGCCTTCACGCTGCTGGCCTATGTGTTCAGCCGGTGGATCTATCGGCGTACCGGTCGATATCTGTTGTCGCCGCTGATTCTGGTGCCTGCGCTGCTGTTGGCGCTCGCGGTGCCGCTGCACACCGCGTATGCCGAATATTCGAGCGACACCCATTGGCTGATGTGGATTCTGGGCCCGGTGACTGTCGCGTTTGCCGTGCCGATCTGGCAACAGCGGCAGATGCTGATGCGGCATTGGTCGGCGTTGCTGCTTGGCATGCTGGCGGGCAGTGCGGCGTCCATCGGCACCTCGTTCGGTCTGGCCAAGGCGCTAGCGCTGGACAGTTCAGTGACCCTGTCACTGGTGCCACGCTCAATCACCACGCCGTTTGCCATGCCCCTGGCTCATCAACTCGGCGGGGTTCCGGAACTGACGGCGGTGTTCGTGATGTTCACCGGCGTGTTCGGGGCGATGCTCGGCGGCATTCTGCTCAAGTGGCTGCCGCTGCACAGCGCCTTGGCACGGGGCGCGCTGTTTGGCGTTGGCGCGCACGGTGCCGGCGTCAGCCGGGCCCATGAAGTGGGCGGTGAAGAAGGTTCGGTGGCGGGACTTGTCATGGTGCTGACGGGGTTGCTGAATTTGTTTTGCGCCCCATTACTGGCGGCGGTCCTTTGACCTGGATCCAGGTGTCGGCCTGAACTGACTCGTTAGGCCATCAAGCTGGCTGCCAATGCAACTACGCGAAATCCAGGGGCTGACTAGACTGCTGTAATGACAGTAAAACAATAAGAACAGGAGGTCCTTGCCGTGAATGTTGCCCCCGTCCAATCACCCCACAATGTGAAAAACCAGGTCAGTGCTGCCGAGTGGCAGACCCGCGTCGACCTGGCTGCCTGCTACCGTCTGGTTGCCGCGCATGGTTGGGATGATCTGATCTTTACGCACATCTCGGCCAAGGTGCCGGGCACCGAAGATTTCCTGATCAACCCGTTCGGGTTGATGTTTCACGAGATCACCGCCTCAAGCCTGGTCAAGGTCGATCAGGCCGGCAACAAGCTGATGGACAGCCCTTACGAAATCAATCCGGCCGGTTACACCATTCACAGCGCCGTGCATGAAGTGCGTCACGATGTGGTCTGCGTACTGCACACCCACACGGCGTCGGGTGTTGCGGTATCGGCGCAAAAACAGGGCATTCTGCCCATCAGTCAGCAGTCATTGTTTGTGCTGTCCAGCCTGGCGTACCACGCATACGAAGGCGTTGCGCTGAACCATGAAGAGAAGGCGCGCCTGCAAGCCGACCTTGGCCAAAACAACTTCCTGATGCTGCATAACCACGGTCTGCTGACCTGTGGTGGCACCATCGCCGATACCTTCCTGATGATGTTCACCTTCCAGCGCGCCTGCGATATCCAGGTCATGGCGCAGGGCGGCGGCGCTGAACTGATCGCCATCGAACCGCAGATTCTGGCGGGCGCCAAGGCGATGATCGCCGGTGTTACCAAAAGTGCTCAAGGGATGGGTGGCGCGCTGGCCTGGCCGGCGCTGCTGCGCAAACTCGATCAACAAGACCCGGGTTATAAACTCTAATGCAACTCGCCGAGATCCCCCTGTGTGTCTGGCGTAAACGCGGCCAGACGTTTGTGTTTCGTGGTCAGACCATTCGTTACTGGACGGCGGGGCAGGGTGAGCCGCTGTTGCTCATTCATGGCTTCCCGACTGCCAGTTGGGACTGGCACTACCTGTGGCAGCCGCTGACGCAGCGCTATCGAGTGATTGCCTGCGACATGCTCGGCTTCGGCGACTCCGCCAAACCGGCCAACCATGAATACAGCTTGCTGGAGCAGGCCGATCTGCAGCAGGCCTTGCTCGCGCACTTGAATGTCGAACGGCCGGTGCACCTGTTGGCCCATGATTATGGTGACAGCGTGGCCCAGGAGTTGTTGGCGCGGCATTACGAGACCCGCGTGGACATCGCCAGTTGTGTGTTCCTCAACGGTGGCCTGTTTCCTGAAACCCATCGTCCGGTGCTGATGCAAAAACTCTTGCTCAGCCCCTTGGGCTGGATGATCGGACGAGCCTTTACCCGCGACGGACTGGTGAAGAATTTCCGGCAGATATTCGGCCCGAGAACTTGCCCCAGCGAAAGTGAAATGGATGACTTCTGGAGCTTGATCGACAGCAATCACGGCCCACGGATCATGCACAAGCTCATCGCCTACATTCCCGAACGGCGTGTCCAGCGCGAGCGCTGGGTCGGCGCCATGCAGCGTGGTGAAGTGCCGCTGCGAGTCATTGACGGTGAGGTCGATCCCATTTCCGGTGCGCACATGGTCAAGCGCTATCGGGAACTGATCCCCAATCCGGACACCGTCCTGTTGCCCGACATCGGTCATTACCCGCAATCCGAGGCCCCGTCACTGGTGCTCAAGCATTACCTCGAGTTTCGTGATCGGCTGGTTTCGCCACCGCTCAAAGTGGCCTGTTCCTGATTATCCCCCAGCCTTATCGAGCACCATTCAGCCCCACCCTTGTTCGTTGTGACCAGCAGTGCCGTGCCTGACACTCGGACTTATTGTCCTTGGCCTGCTGGAGTTTTCCCCATGAATGAGTCTGTGCGCTTCGAAGATAAAGTCGTGATCGTCACCGGTGCAGGCGGCGGCTTGGGCCGTGCGCACGCATTGTTGTTCGCCAAACAGGGCGCCAGAGTGCTGGTTAACGATCTCGGCGGTTCGGCGCAAGGTGAAGGCGCCAACGCTTCGACAGCAGACCGCGTGGTAGCTGAGATCCGTGAGGCTGGTGGCATCGCCGAGGCCAACCACGACTCCGTCACCGACGGCGACAAAATCGTCCAGCACGCCCTCGATGCCTTCGGCCGCATCGATGTGGTGGTCAACAACGCCGGGATCCTGCGCGACAAGACCTTCCACAAAATGGACGACGCCGATTGGGACCTGGTTTACCGCGTCCACGTCGAAGGTGCCTACAAAGTCACCCGCGCCGCCTGGCCGCACATGCGCGAGCAAAACTATGGCCGTGTGATCTTCACCGCCTCGACTTCGGGCATCTATGGCAACTTCGGCCAGTCCAACTACGGCATGGCCAAACTCGGCCTCTATGGCCTGACCCGCACCCTCGCAATCGAAGGCCGCAAGAACAACATCCTGGTCAACGCCATCGCGCCTACCGGCGGCACGCGCATGACCGAAGGCCTGATTCCGCCGCAAGTGTTTGAGCAACTCAAGCCGGAACTGGTGAGCCCGTTGGTGGTGTACCTGGCCAGCGAAACCTGCCAGGAGACTTCCGGGCTGTTTGAAGTCGGCGGCGGCTGGATGGGCAAAGTGCGTTGGGAACGGAGCCTGGGCGCCGGGTTTGATCCACGGGAGGGGTTCTCGCCGGAGGATGTGGCGGCGCATTGGCAGCAGATTTGTGATTTCGAAGGCGCCGCGCATCCGAAGGACAACATCGAAGCGCTGAAGGAAATGATGGCGAATTTGCAGAAGTATTCGATCTGACGTTGATGTGTTGCGCAGGGCTTTTCAGAGCCCTGCCATGCCCCCGCTTGTTCCCCCTCGCTACAAAACCATCGCCCATAAAAAAGGCCGCTGCAAACGCAGCGGCCAAAGTAAGACGTTGGATCAAGGAGCTACAAATCAACGTCAGTGTACTCAGGGCGATCAATCGATAACGCATCGATTCATCTGGATTGTGTCAGCGATGAGGTGGATTGATCACACGTCATCGCTTCGTGCTTTCTGGCGGTTCACCTTGAAAGCCCGGCAAGAATAAGCCGTTGAGCCCTAAGGAAAAATAGCGATTCGCGACATGCAGTGTTGCAGTCTGAGCAACAGTCCCGCCATTTCCCGTGCGTCGCCGTCGAACGCAACATTCGACAGCCGCTAGCGATCAGCCCCGTTCATGCATCTGGCTGATAACCCTCCATCCAGCCCATCCATACACGGCGCAAACCCGCGTTCCATCTAGGCATTCATACTTAAGAGGTACACCTCGAATACCTCCTTGGTGCGCTTATCGCTCCCAACGTGCGGCAGTAGGGTGGGGCCTTCTGTCACTCACCGGGGAAGACGCATGACAAAAACAACAATGCGCGCCATCTTCACGCCGCAAGCGCTGGCCGCTGCGGTTGCCTTGGGTTGCTGTGCCCAGGCGCAGGCTGTTTCATTCAACATTGGCGAAATCGAGGGATCGTTTGACTCCTCGCTGTCCGTCGGCGCGAGTTGGGGTATGCGCGATGCTGATAAGTCGTTGGTGGGCACTGTCAACGGCGGGACCGGTCAGTCTTCGACCGGTGACGACGGTCGGCTGAACTTCAAGAAGGGCGAAACCTTCTCCAAGATCTTCAAGGGCATTCACGACCTCGAGCTAAAATATGGCGATACCGGCGTGTTCGTTCGCGGCAAGTATTGGTACGACTTCGAGCTCAAGGACGAAGACCGCGAGTTCAAGCAGATCAGTGACAGTGGCCGCAAGGAAGGCGCCAAGTCTTCGGGGGCGGAGCTTCTCGATGCCTTCGTTTATCACAACTATTCCATCGCCGATTTGCCGGGCACCGTGCGCGCGGGCAAGCAGGTGGTCAGTTGGGGTGAAAGTACCTTCATCGGCAACTCGATCAACAGCATCAACCCGATCGATGTCTCCGCGTTCCGTCGCCCAGGCGCCGAGATCAAGGAAGGACTGATTCCGGTCAACATGCTGTTCGCCTCCCAAGGCCTGACCGATCAGCTCTCGGTGGAAGGTTTCTATCAACTGGAGTGGGACCAGACCGTCGTCGACAACTGCGGCACCTTCTTCGGCAACGACGTGGTGGCGGACGGTTGCAACAACAACTACACCGTCGGTAGTCCGGCGATTGCCCCGTTGGCGCCTTTGGCAGCGGCCTTCGGTCAACCGATCCAGGTGACCCGCGAGGGCGTGGTCGTTCCCCGTGGCGGTGACCGCGATGCGCGGGATTCCGGGCAGTGGGGCACGGCGTTGCGCTGGCTCGGTGACGACACCGAGTACGGCCTGTACTTCATGAACTACCACAGCCGCACACCGACGGTCGGCACCACCACCGCCGGCCTGTCGACGCTGGCCAGCCTGCCGGGCATGGTGAGTGTGGCCAACCGCCTGGCGCCGGGCAGTGGTTCGGGGCTGGCGCAAAGCGTGATGCTCGGACGTGGCCAGTACTACCTCGAATACCCGGAAGACATTCGTCTCTACGGCGCGAGTTTCTCTACCACCTTGCCTACCGGCACCGCGTGGAGCGGTGAGATCAGCTATCGCCCGAATGCTCCGGTGCAGGTCAACACCAACGACCTGACCCTGGCCATGGTCAACCCGATCGCCGGTGGCGCCGCCTCACCGATTGCCACCACACCTGGCGCTGACAACAAAGGCTATCGCCGCAAGGAAATCACGCAGATCCAAAGCACCCTCACACAGTTCTTCGATCAGGTGTTGGGCGCCCAGCGCTTGACGCTGGTGGGCGAAGCGGCGGTGGTTCACGTCGGTGGTCTGGAACCGCGTAGCCGTCTGCGTTACGGCCGCGACTCGGTCTACGGCCAGTACGGTTTTGGCGGCGACACCGACGGCTTCGTCACCTCGACCTCCTGGGGCTACCGCGCCCGGGCGATTCTCGACTATGCCGACGTCTTTGCCGGCGTCAACCTCAAACCCAACCTGTCCTGGTCCCATGACGTCGCGGGCTACGGCCCCAACGGACTGTTCAACGAAGGCGCCAAGGCAGTCAGCATCGGCGTCGATGCCGATTACCGCAACACCTATACCGCGAGCCTGAGTTACACCGATTTCTTCGGCGGTAACTACAACACCCTGGAAGACCGTGACTTCCTGGCACTGAGCTTCGGCGTGAACTTCTGATCTGGCTGAGAAGGATGAATTCAATGCGCAAGATGATTCTGCAATGCGGCGCCCTGGCCTTGAGCCTGCTGGCTGCCAACGTGATGGCGGCGGTATCGCCGGAAGAAGCGAACAAACTCGGCACCACGCTCACCCCGCTCGGCGCCGAGAAGGCCGGTAACGCTGACGGCTCGATCCCGGCATGGACCGGTGGTATCCCGAAAAACGCCGGCGCGGTAGACAGTAAAGGCTTCCTGGCTGACCCGTTCGCCAGCGAAAAACCGCTGTTTGTGATCACCCCCGCCAACGTCGACAAGTACAAGGACAAACTCTCGGAAGGCCAGGTGGCGATGTTCAAGCGCTACCCGGAAACCTACAAGATCCCGGTCTACCCGACTCACCGTACCGTGGCCGTGCCGCCGGAAATCTACGAATCGGCCAAACGCAGTGCGCTGAACGTGAACAGCATCAACGACGGTAACGGCCTGGCCAATTTCACCGGAAACCGCTACTACGCGTTTCCGATCCCGAAGACTGGCGTGGAAGTGTTGTGGAACCACATCACCCGTTATCACGGCGGCAACCTGCGCCGCATCATCACTCAGGTGACGCCGCAGACCAACGGCAGCTACACGCCGATCCGCTTCGAAGAAGAGATCGCCGTCCCGCAACTGATGAAAGACCTGGACCCGGAAAAGGCCGCCAACGTGCTGACCTTCTTCAAGCAGTCGGTGACCGCGCCGGCGCGTCTGGCCGGTAACGTGCTGCTGGTGCACGAAACCCTCGATCAGGTGAAAGAGCCGCGCCTGGCGTGGATCTACAACGCCGGCCAACGTCGTGTGCGTCGTGCGCCGCAAGTGGCCTACGACGGGCCGGGCACCGCCGCCGATGGTCTGCGCACCTCCGATAACTTCGACATGTTCTCCGGCGCACCGGATCGTTACGACTGGAAACTGGTCGGCAAGAAGGAAATGTACATTCCGTACAACAGTTACAAACTCGACTCGCCGAGCCTCAAGTACGACGACATCGTCAAGGCTGGCCACATCAACCAGGACCTGACCCGCTACGAGTTGCACCGCGTCTGGGAGGTGATCGGCACAGTGAAGCCGAGCGAGCGCCACATCTACGCCAAACGCCACATGTACCTCGACGAAGACAGCTGGCAAGTTGCGCTGGCTGACCACTACGACGGTCGCGGCCAACTGTGGAGAGTGGCCGAAGGTCACGCCCAGTATTACTACGATCACCAGGCTCAGGCCTACACGCTCGAAGCGCTCTACGACATCATTGCCGGTCGCTACATTGCGCTGGGCATGAAGAACGAAGAGAAACACAGTTTCGAGTTCGGCTTTGAGGCCAAGTCCGCCGATTACACACCATCGGCACTGCGGGCGGAGGGCGTCCGGTAAGGGACTCGATTCACGGGCAATGCAAAAGGCGACCCATGGGTCGCCTTTTTTATGGCTGCCAATCAGCGCCCTGAATACTTCTCAACAAGCGCGCTTCAGAGGGCTAGGGTTGTCGGACAATTATAAATAGGCACGCCGCAATGACCGCCATGACCCCGTGTCTGGACCGTCCTGGATTTCTGCCCCGACTGTCTTCGCATCACCTGTCGCGTGATCGATTGAACGAGCCTTTGCTGGCTTCGGCGGCACGGGTGAAATTACTCTGCGCGCCCGCCGGCAGTGGCAAGACAGCGCTGCTCACCGACTGCTTGCTACAGGCTCCGCCACAGTGTCGGGTGTGTTGGCTGCCGCTGTCAGGTGTGGCATTGAGTCCCGCGGATTTTTGCCAGCGTCTGGCGCAGACATTGGGGCTGGCGTCTGCGCAAGAGTCGGATGTACTCGGTGCGCTGGCTCGATTGCAAGCGCCAACCTGGCTGTTTATCGATGACTATTGTCGCGTTCCGAACCCGGAACTCGATCACCTGTTGGACCGCATGCTGGCCGCCAGCAGTCCGATGCTGACCTGGTGGCTGGGCGGCCGGCGGCGCCCGCAATGCAACTGGCCACGATTGCTGCTCGATGACGAGTTGTACGAATGCGAGCGCGCCACGCTGGCGTTCAATCAACCGGAAATCGCTTCGCTGTTACGTCACCTGACACCGGTCGATGCCAGCGCCGCTGCCAGCAAAATAATCCAGCGCAGTGGCGGCTGGTGTGCCGGTGTGCGTGTTGCGCTGCTGCAAAAATGCGACGGGTCGCGCAACGACCCGCAGCACAGTCGACCGGACACGTTACTCGATTATCTCGAGCACGAGCTGTTCACCAGCTTGACCCCGGAGCTGGCGGAAGTCTGGCGGGTGCTCGCGCATTTTCCGCGATTCAATGCCCGCCTGTGCGATCACCTGTTTGGGGCGGGTGAAGGTGCGCAATTTTTGAAAACCTTGCAAGAGTTGGGGTGTTTTATCGAGCCCTGGAGGGAAACGGACGACTGGTTGCAGATTTTCCCACCGCTCACGCAGTTGATGCGCGCTGAACAATGGCCGGCGGGGCGCTCATGGCATCGTCGTGCCTGCCAGTGGTTTGCGGCCGAACTCGATTGGAAAGCCGCCTTCGAACATGCCTTGCTGGCTGAAGAATTCGAGGTCGCGGTCAGCCTGTTGCAGCATTTCAGTTTTGAGCACCTGTTCGAGGAACAGACGGTCGTGCTGTTGTTGCATTTGCATGAACAACAGGGCGAAGAACTGATGCTCGGGTCATCGCAACTGGTCGGGCTGATCACCGCCGCCTTGTTGTTTGCCGGTCGATTCGGCCAAGCGGCTGATTGCATCGAATATCTGTCTCGATTCACACCTCAGCCGTCGGCATTCCTTCAGCGGCAATTGATTGCGCGCTGGCAGGCCCAGCAAGGCTGGATGCTGCATTTGCAGGGGCACATGGAGGGCTCACGCGAGCACTTTATCGACGCGCTGAGCGTGCTCGGTCCTGACCTCTGGCCCGTGCGCTTGATGTGCCTGTCGGGTTTGACGCAACAGGCCTTGCTGCGGGGCGAACTCGATGTCGCGCAGTCCATTAACCGCGATGCGTTGTGCCTGGCGCGAGCACAAGGCTCGCTGGTGTTCGAAGGGCTGCTGGAACTCGATCACGCGAAATTGCTGGAGCAACGTGGGGCGCCTCAACGTGCCGAAAGTTTGCTCGCCAACATCCATGGCCTGCTCACCCGCCAGCATCGAAAAGCTGAGCCGTTGCTGGGGCGGATTGCCTTGCATCGTGGCCGGTTGAGTTTGTCTCAGGGCCTGGATGCCCTGGCGGCCGAACATTTCGAAGCAGGGCTGCAAATTTGTCTGCGCAACCATGACAAACGGGTGCTTTATGGCTTCCTTGGATTGGCGCAGGTTGCAGGCAATCAGCGCGACTACGCTCAAGCGTTTGTTCATCTGCGCGATGCCGAGCGCTTGATGCAGCAACGGCAGATTCCCGACACCGTTTATCGTGGGGCGCTGTTGCAAGTCAGCAGTCAACTCTGGCTACAGCAGGGTCGCCCCGAACTGGCCAATGAAGCGCTCAGCCGGGTGCTGCGCCACTACCGTGCTCCGCTGGCGCGACAGGCCCCACCGGCAACATTAATGTTGATTGCGCGGAATGAATACTTGCTGGTATTGGCTCAGGTATATCTGCACCAGGCCAAAGACCCGATGAGTCAACTCGCCCACCTGCTCGAACAGTCGCAACGGTCGGCCATGCTGGCGCTGGAAGTCGAATTGCTGTTCGCCGGGGCTGAAGTTGCATGGCTGAGCGGTGATTGCGTTACGGCCAGAGAGTCTTTGCACAAGGGCTTGAACCTGGTTGATCGCTGTGGTCTCCAGCAGGCGTTTTGCGAGTTGCAACTGCGTCAGCCCGACCTTGTATCAACGCTGGGCGCTACCGGCGTCAGTCTTGAAAACACGGCACTCGTTAGTGAAGTAAACCCGCTCAGTCAGCGTGAAGTTGAAGTACTCAAGTTGATTGCACTGGGTAATTCCAATCAGCAGATTGCAGAACAGCTGTTCATTTCGTTACATACAGTCAAGACACATTCTCGGCGCATCCATGGAAAGTTAGGTGTGGAGCGTAGGACTCAGGCAGTTGCAAAGGCCAAGAGGTTGGGGTTGCTTGATTGAAAAGAGGGTTGGCTGGTTGTAGTGCGGTTTTGCTTTTTATTGTTTTTAAAAATAACCAGGTATTTTTGTGTGGGTGAAGAGTCGTAACTTACATAACAAGAAAGATGTTGTGGGTTTTGAATTTTAGAAAATGAAGTTAGTTTTTGTTGATCGAATAATTGGCGTGTTGCCATTATCGTTATCAACAAGGATTATTTTGATGAGTGTTAATAAGGAATTACCAAGTCAAAGGCAGTTGCGACTGGACTATTGGCGTGAAAATTATGGTGAACAAAATGTGCAGCGTTTTCTGGCTCTTGAATCAGCCTTGGTGGAAAGTGAAAACACGTTGAATGAAGTATTGGGGCCACGAGCTTCATTGAAAGCCTATGCGCGTCATCGCATTCGTTCATGGGCACAAAGTTCGGCGGGTGTCGAGTGTGAGCCTGACCAGATTATCGTGACGTCCGTGCATAAATTTAACGTGGGGGGACGAGAGATTGTGCAGGAAGACAAGCGATCGTTGACCGAGTTTGTTATTTTCGGATTGCAAATGTCGACGCTGCAACAATTGGATTTTTCAGGAACGGTCTTTCCGGGGCTCACAAGTTCTGGCCTTCAGCGCTGGCTCTCTTCGACAGATATTCGTTCTGACTTTACGATCATGATGGTTTCCGGTGCATCCGCAGCGATCAATGAGGCGATGCAAGAGCATTTGGCTCGACAGATAGAGTTCACGCTTTTTTGCGCTAACGTCGAACGCTATTACGAACGTCTGGACGACCGTTGGGTTCTGCGATACCTGCAAGGAGATCCTGCGCTGTTTGTACGTGGTGTGATTTTACCGGGCTCGGCAGCTCCGATGAAAAACCTGTTTGTTATCAGTGAACAGGGGAATCCGCAAGGTCGAAATATTCTATATGCGCCTGGCGCTCCCGATGGAAAGGTCTGGCACAGTTTCGATAACGTCGTCGCAATGGGAAATGCCGTAGGTGATTGGGCAAGCAAGTCTCCAGCGTTTATTGATGATCAGGTGAGTGTCCGCTATCGAGACTCCGCTCATCTATTTTTCCGCGAGCTGGCGCAGAACAAGCGCTTCTGGAAAAACGACGATGTAAAGTTGCGCGAGTTTATTTCTCCGAAACCAGGGCAGCCTCTGTTCGGTGTCGTGTCTGAACAGATTCGCTGGGACACAATCGAGGCGGGTGAGTTGGCCCCGGCAAACTATCGTAATGCGCCTGTCTTTTGGCGTGAGCAGTTTGCTCGACTTAATACCGAACTGAAGGCGCTCTATACCGTCGAAGCTCGGGATCACACGTTCATTTCGTATCAGCAATTTGCCTACGACTTAATAAAATACACCCTTGAACAGGCACTAAAGTCTCAAGGCGAATTCGCAGCCGTCGATCCCGATCTAATTATGATTGAGTTCAGTCCTTCGGAAAAAGCCACGCTGACTTCTGTTATTGCCAGTGAAAAAGTCTTCTATCCAGTTGAGAAGGGAAACACGTCACCCGATCTTTACCCAAGGTATCGACTGGAACCTGGGCATCCCTCGCTCAAAAAACTCACTATCGTGCACCTTGCCCAGTGGGCCCGGACGCTACGTCCAGGTGAGAAGTACATTGCAATGCTGAGTTCGGTTTATCTTGAGCCCACCGAGTTGAGCTACACGTTCAGGCGCGAGGTCCATCGTCAGCGTCAGTTAGCGGAAATGAACCGGGCTGCGTTGTCTGAGTACTTTCAGCAGCGAATGACCTTTGAACAACTCAATGGCTTGCTCAATTCCATTGTTTCCCTCAAGAGTTCGCAAACGCGCGATCCGTTGGGCGATTACCCTGCGATGGAAAACAGTGTTTACCAGTTTCACCTTGGTCGACGACGTCCAGTGGAAGGGGTCTATGTATTCCGGCTTATGAACGGGAAAACAAACGAGGATTGGTTGTATACGCCGCAAGCGCCAGACGGAACGTGGTTTCGCCCGCTAGGCCATTTTGTTTCATCGGTGCGTATCAAGGGCTTGAGGGAGTATTACGCGACGCGAGTCCACTTCACTGATCAACTCGCCGTCAGCAATTACTTCGACGAGTTGGAAGCGTCGACTCGCAGCGTGCCGCCGCCTGACTTGGAACACAACAGCCGCGTCCGGGACTTCGCCAGGTCTTACGATGACAGGGTACGGCGCGTTATCAGGGAAGTGGATGCGCAAACCACCAGTCTTGCCGAGATCATTACAGGTCTGACCTACAATGCCGTCATCCAGGCCGCACAAGTCATCAGCCTGATTATTCCTCCCCTTGGGCTGGCGGTTGCCGCGATTCAAATCACTAAGAACATCTTGGAGGGTGCACAGGCTTATCACGATGGAAACAAAGACAAAGCCATCACTCATTTCAAGGATGCACTGATCGATCTGGCTTCATTGGGCTATGGCAAATACAAGGAGTTTGGCAAGCAAGCAGTCACCGCCACCCAGAAAACACTGATCAGTCTTGCCGGGGATGCGAAGACAGTTGCAGGCCTGGTTTCCCAGGCCATGGGCCGAGAGGTCCCTCACAAAGTGCTAATAGAGATTGTTGAGGACGTACTGTCCGAGGTCGGCGTAAGGAGCAGCAAAACCACGGTACGTTGATCTGACTGCCGGTTAATCCTTGAGCTGAACCGCTGTCGGGGTTGGCTCAAACCCCATCCGCCAACTAACGGCCCGCGTCGCCGCCAGCAATCGCTGCGCCGCCGGGCCGTTTTCATCGGCGTGAAACAACGACGCCGGGCCGACAATAGTCATGACAGCCGCCACATTCCCGACAGCATTGAACACCGGTGCCGACAACGCATCGACCCCAGGCATGAGCAAACCATGCACATGATGCAGGCCGCGTTCGCGGATCTGTTCGCATAACGCCGCATAGGTCTGATCGTCCGCCAAGGCATGGTCGGTGGTGTTGCGCAGTTCCTGGTCACGCAAGTCCACGGTTTCCCGTTTCGGGAGATAAGCGCCAAACACCAGGCCAGTGGACGAGCTGAGTAACGGCAGCACCGAGCCCAATTGCGTTACCACCGTCACCGCGCGCACGGCCGGTTCGATGTGCACCACGGTCGCACCCTGATTGCCCCACACCGCCAGAAAACAGGTTTCGTTCAGTTCATCGCGCAACTCGGCCAGGGGCAGGGCGCCGACTTTCAGCACGTCCATACTGTTGAGTGCGGCAAGGCCTACGCGCAGTGCTTCACGACCGAGTCCGTAATGGTTGGTGGCCGTGTTCTGCTCGGCAAAACCGCTGGCAATCAAGGCCTGCAAGTAACGATGAACCTTGCTTGCCGGCATCTGCACGTGTTCCGCCAGGCGCGACAGCGAGGTCGAAGGTGACAACTCGGCCAGCGCCTTGAGGATGTCTGTACCGACCTCGGCCGAGCGGACTTTCTGTTTATCGTTGTTGCGCGGCGTTTCCATGAAGGCGGTCTGATCCGGGGATGAATGGGCGTCTTTATAGCTTGACGGTCAATACCAATCAAATTACGTTATGCGTAATCGAATTACGATAAAAATAACCCAGGCAGGCCCCAACCTCTGCAACAGAGCGACAGGCCATTGCCTACTCCCTGTTCAGGAGGCTCCATGAACCTCGATTCAACGGCGCCAGCGCTGGCTTACCAGTCAGGCTTCGGCAACGAATTCAGCAGTGAAGCGTTGCCCGGCGCACTGCCCGTCGGCCAGAACTCCCCGCAAAAAGCCCCTTACGGCCTCTACACCGAACTGTTCTCCGGCACCGCGTTCACCATGGCTCGCAGCGAAGCGCGGCGCACGTGGATGTATCGGATTCAGCCGTCGGCCAATCACCCGGCGTTCGTCAAACTGGATCGACAACTGGCCGGAGGCCCGTTGGGTGAAGTGACCCCCAATCGCCTGCGCTGGAACCCGTTGGACCTCCCTAGCGAGCCGACCGATTTCATCGACGGGCTGGTGAGCATGGCCGCCAACTCGGGCGCGGACAAACCGTCTGGGATCAGCATCTACAGCTACCGCGCGAACCGTTCGATGGAGCGGGTGTTCTTCAATGCCGACGGCGAACTGCTGCTGGTGCCTGAGTTGGGGCGTCTGCGCATCGCCACCGAACTGGGCGTGCTGGAACTGGAGCCACTGGAAATCGCCGTGTTGCCGCGCGGGCTGAAATTTCGCGTTGAACTGCTCGACCCGCAGGCTCGCGGTTACATCGCCGAAAACCACGGCGCGCCACTGCGCCTGCCGGACCTGGGACCGATCGGTAGCAACGGCCTGGCCAATGCGCGAGACTTCCTGACGCCGGTCGCGCATTACGAAAACCTCAAGCAACCGACCACTCTGGTGCAGAAATTCCTCGGCCAGTTGTGGGGCTGCGAGCTCGATCATTCCCCGCTGAACGTGGTCGCCTGGCACGGCAATAATGTGCCGTACAAATATGACCTGCGCCGTTTCAATACCATCGGCACGGTCAGTTTCGATCACCCGGATCCGTCGATTTTTACTGTCCTGACGTCACCGACCAGCGTCCACGGCCTGGCCAATCTGGACTTCGTGATCTTCCCGCCGCGCTGGATGGTCGCCGAGAAAACCTTCCGTCCACCGTGGTTCCACCGCAACCTGATGAACGAATTCATGGGCCTGATCAAGGGCGAGTACGATGCCAAGGCCGAAGGTTTCGTGCCCGGCGGTGCGTCGTTGCACAGCTGCATGAGCGCGCACGGCCCGGACGGTGAGACCTGCACCAAAGCGATCAACGCTGAACTTGCACCGACGAAAATCGACAACACCATGGCGTTCATGTTCGAGACCAGCCAGGTGCTGCGCCCGAGCCGATTCGCCCTTGAGTGCCCGCAACTGCAACCCAACTACGATGCCTGCTGGGCCACGCTGCCCGCCACTTTCGACCCGACCCGGAGATAACCCATGACTCAGACTTCCATCACTCGTAGCTGGGTTGCCTCCGCCAACGGCCACACCGATTTCCCGCTGCAAAACCTGCCTCTGGGTGTGTTCAGCGTCAACGGTTCGGCACCGCGCAGCGGCGTGGCCATTGGCGAGCATATCTTTGATCTGGAAGCGGCACTGGACGCGGGCCTGTTCGATGGCGTCGCTCGTACCGCCGTCGAAGCCACCCGTGGCGGTCAGCTCAATGGGTTTTTCGAACTGGGCCGTGAGGCTCGCGTCGCGCTGCGCGAACGTCTGCTGGAACTGTTCGCCGAGGGCAGCACGCTGCGTGGCAAGATCGAAGCCCAAGGTGTAAAGCTGCTGCCTCTGGCGGCAAATTGCGCGATGCACCTGCCGGCGAAAATCAATGACTACACCGACTTCTACGTCGGCATCGAGCACGCGCAAAACGTCGGCAAGCTGTTCCGCCCCGACAACCCGTTGCTGCCCAACTACAAGTACGTGCCGATCGGTTATCACGGTCGTGCCTCGACCATTCGCCCGTCCGGCACCGACGTTCGCCGTCCGAAGGGCCAGACCTTGCCAGCCGGTCAGACCGAGCCGACCTTTGGCCCGTGTGCACGCCTGGATTACGAACTGGAACTGGGCATCTGGATCGGCCCGGGCAACGAGATGGGAGAGTCGATCGCCATCGGTGATGCCGCCGATCATATCGCCGGTTTCTGCCTGCTCAACGACTGGTCGGCGCGCGACATCCAGGCCTGGGAATATCAGCCGCTGGGGCCGTTCCTGTCGAAGAGCTTCATCACCAGCATTTCGCCATGGGTCGTGACGGCCGAAGCGCTGGAGCCATTCCGCCGCGCTCAGCCTGCGCGTCCTGAAGGCGATCCGCAGCCGCTGCCGTATCTGTTCGACAAGCGCGATCAAGCGACGGGCGCATTCGATATCGAACTGGAAGTGCTGCTGATGACCGAAGGCCTGCGCGAGCAAAAACTGCCCGCTCATCGCCTGACCTTGAGCAACACCCAACACATGTACTGGACCGTGGCGCAAATGGTCGCGCACCACAGCGTCAACGGCTGCCAGTTGCAGGCCGGTGATCTGTTCGGTTCGGGCACATTGTCGGGGCCGCAGAACGGTCAGTTCGGCAGCCTGCTGGAAATTACCGAGGGCGGGAAAAAGCCGATTGAGCTGGCATCGGGCGAAGTCCGCAAATTCCTCGAGGACGGCGACGAAATCATCCTGCGCGCCCGTTGCAGCCGCGACGGTTTTGCGTCCATCGGCTTCGGCGAATGCCGTGGCAAAGTCGTGGCGGCGCGCTAAGAGGATCGGGTCATGGAACTCTATACCTACTACCGTTCGACCTCGTCTTACCGGGTGCGCATTGCGTTGGCGCTCAAGGGCCTGGACTATCAGGCGCTGCCGATCAACCTGATCGCGCCGCCCGGCGGCGAGCATCGTCAGCCGCCGTACCTGGCCATCAACCCGCAAGGCCGCGTGCCGGCCTTGCGCACGGATGAGGGCGAACTGCTGATCCAGTCACCGGCCATCATCGAATACCTGGAGGAGCGTTATCCACAGGTGCCGTTGCTGTCCAAAGACCTCGCTGCCCGCGCTCATGAGCGCGGTGTGGCGGCGTTGATCGGGTGCGACGTGCATCCGCTGCACAACGTCAGCGTGCTCAACAAGCTTCGGCAATTGGGACACGATGAGCCGCAGGTGGTGGAGTGGATCGGCCACTGGATCAGCCAAGGGCTGGCGGCGGTTGAACAGTTGATTGGGGATGCGGGGTTTTGCCTTGGCGATCATCCGGGACTGGCGGACGTCTACCTGATCCCGCAACTGTATGCGGCCGAGCGCTTCAATATTTCACTTGAAGCGTACCCACGGATTCGCCGAGTGGCGGCGCTGGCTGCAACCCATCCGGCGTTCATAAAAGCTCACCCGGCCAACCAGCCAGATACCCCTTAAAGCCCCGATGTGGGAGCTAATGCTGTTCACTTAAGACCGTTTTTGGGTTTGGGTTGGGGGGCATATCCGTTACCGCAGCAACGGATATGTACCCAACCCGCAACCCGCAACCCCAAAACGTTCTTAAGTGAACAGCATTACGATGTGGGAGCGAGCTTGCTCGCGATAGCGGTCTGACTCACATATTGATGTTGGATTTACTAACGCCATCGCGGGCAAGCCCGCTCCCACAATGGATCTGCGATCAATGGACGATTGCATTGGGCGGTAGATGCCCCAGCCGTTCAGTCAGGCGAATCCGCTGGATCGGGTCATCACTGAGCAGCAACGCATGCTCCAGGTCAAAGCGCTCGGCGTTCGGGCAGTCCAGCCGCTGATAGAGGCTGGCGCGCGCCAGGTAATCGGAGGCGTTGGCGTTGCCCAGTTCGAGCACGCGTTCGGCGTCGATCAAGGCGCCGATGTAGTCATCGTGTGAGAGGTGCAACTGGCGCAAGTTGCGCGACAGGCGCTGCAGCATTTGAACCGGGTCGGCAGTCAGCAAGTGGTCGGCGCCGAGTTGCATGTTCGGGCCGTACTGGCGATGTAGCAGTTCACGGCAATCGTTGGGGTATAACCGACGCCCGCCACACGGGTCCAGCAAGTGATCGGCGCCCGGTACCCGCAGCAGGAAATGCCCTGGGAAATTGACCCCGACCAAAGGGATCTCCAGGCGCCTGGCCAACTCCAGGGCAATCAGTCCCAGTGACAACGGCTGGCCGCGCCGCAGTTCCAGCACCTTATGGATCAACGCCACTTGTGGGCGCAGCGGCGTGAAGTCGTCCTGGGCGAACCCCAGGTCATTCATTCGCCGTAACAGCGGTTGGGCCAGTTCGCTCACCGGTAACATCGGCAAGCCATAGCTGACCCGCTGTTGCAGATCGTTGAAGTCTGCCAGGACCGTTTCCGGGTTCAGCGCCTTATCGTGCTCGGCCGCCATCCACAGCGCCGCCTCGAACAGCGCGGGCGGTGATCGTTGCAGGCAGGCAAAGAAACATTGGCGGGGCGTCATGGAAATCTCCGGGCAATGCCTCGTTTTAGCCCCGTCTCCAGCATTCGTCCAGTGCTGTACACGGGCAGCTTGAGGTTATGTCCGAAAGCCTGCATCGCAGCGCTGCTTATTCCTGTGCGCTTCTGCAATTTTTGGGCGCAAGCCTATACTGGGGCGACTACAAGAAGTGATTCGGGAGCCTTACGATGTTCGCTCTCATGCAAAGCACTCGCCTTGAATCGCTGCATCTGAGCGTCGACCCGGTGACCGGGTTGAAGGCGGTCATTGCCATTCATAACAGACGTCTGGGGCCAGCCCTGGGCGGATGTCGTTACCTTGCCTATCCCAGCGACGAGTCAGCGGTCGAGGATGCCATTCGCCTCGCCCAAGGCATGAGTTACAAGGCTGCGCTTGCCGGCCTGGCACAGGGCGGCGGGGTTGCCGTCATCATTCGCCCCGCCCATGTGGAAAGCCGCGCCGCGTTGTTCGAAGCGTTTGGACGCTGCGTCAATGAACTCGATGGTCGCTACATCACCGCCATCGACAGCGGCACCTCGGTGGCGGACATGGATTGCATCGCTCAACAGACCCAGCACGTCACCAGCACCACCTCGGCGGGTGACCCTGCGCCTCACGCTGCCATGGGCGTATTCACCGGTATTCGTGCCACCGCGATGGCCCGCCTGGGCAGCGACAACCTAGAAGGCCTGCGCGTGGCCATTCAGGGCTTGGGCAACGTCGGTTATGCCTTGGCGGAACAACTGCACGCCGCCGGCGCCGAACTGTTGGTCAGCGACATCGATCACGGCAAGGTGCAACTGGCGATGGAACAATTGGGTGCGCACCCGATCGCCAACGAAGCGCTGCTCAGCACTCCTTGCGACATTCTTGCGCCCTGCGGTCTGGGCGGCGTGCTCAACAGTCACAGCGTGACGCAACTGCGCTGCTCGGCGGTGGCCGGCTCTGCAAACAATCAGCTGACTCACCTGGAGGTCGCCGATCAACTGGAGCGGCGGGGCATTTTGTATGCCCCCGATTACGTGATCAATTCCGGCGGGCTGATCTACGTATCACTCAAACACCGGGGTGAAGAGCTCACGACCATTACTGCACACCTGTCGAAAATCGCCTCGAGGCTGACCGAAGTCTTTGCCCATGCCCAGGCGGAAAAACGTTCGCCGGCGCGGGTGGCGGACGAGTTGGCGGAGAAAGTGCTGTACCGATGAAGGAGTAAGGGCCTACCCGGCAAACTTGCTCCACAGGCCCGGCGTCACAAGTGTCGGGCCGGTTAACCGCACGCCGACCCCGCGTGCCAGGAGCCCTGTGATGTTTCACAAGGTTGAGCTGCCCTACACCCGGTTTTTATCCCCTGACGGTCAGTTGCTCGGCGAACTTCCAGCCTGGGCCGACGACTTCAATTTGCTGACGCGCCTCTATCGGCAAATGGTCCTGACCCGCCTCTTCGATCAGAAAGCCGTCGCCCTGCAACGCACCGGGCGCATCGGCACCTATGCGCCCACCTTGGGCCAGGAAGCCATCGGCGTGGCGATTGGCAGTGTGATGCACGCCGAAGACGTGCTGGTGCCGTATTACCGCGACACCGCGGTGCAATTGATGCGCGGGGTGCGCATGGAAGAAATCCTGTTGTACTGGGGCGGCGATGAGCGCGGCAGCGATTTTGCCGAACCGGCGGTGGCCGAGGACTTTCCGATTTGCGTGCCCATCGCCACGCAAGCGTTGCATGCCTGCGGCGTCGCCAGCGCCTTCAAGATCCGTGGCGAGCATCGGGTCGCGGTCACCACGTGCGGGGACGGCGCAACCAGCAAAGGCGATTTCCTCGAAGCCCTCAATGTCGCTGGCGCCTGGCAGTTGCCCGTGGTGTTCGTGGTCAACAACAACCAATGGGCGATCTCGGTCCCGCGACGGATTCAGTGCGGCGCTCCGACTCTGGCGCAGAAAGCCATCGGTGCCGGGTTCCACGGTGAACAAGTCGACGGCAATGACCTGCTCGCCGTTTACGACCGGGTGCAAGCGGCCCTCGAACGCGCGCGCCACGGCAAAGGCCCGGTGTTGCTCGAATGCTTGAGTTATCGCTTGGGCGATCACACCACCGCTGACGACGCCACGCGCTACCGGTCGGCGGACGAAGTCCGGCACGCTTGGCTCGAAGAACCGGTCAAACGCCTGCAGCGTTTCATGGTCGGGCAAGGCGTGTGGGACGAAGGCCGGGAGCAGGCATTGATCAGCGAATGCCAGGACCTGGTGCAGCGCGCTGTGGATAACTTCGAAGCGGCGGGTATTCAGGCCCCTGAATCGATACTGGATCACGTCTATGCAACCTGGCCTGATGCGTTGGCCGAGCAGCGTGACTGGCTGCTGGAGCGGGCGGCGCGCCGGGCAGGAGGTCCGGGCCATGAGTAACGGCAAGTTCACGCTGCTGGAAGCGGTGAATCTCGCCCTGCATCGGGCCATGAGCGAAGACGACAACGTCATCGTTCTGGGCGAGGACGTCGGGGTCAACGGCGGCGTGTTTCGCGCCACCCAAGGGCTGCGCGACAGCTTCGGTTTCAAGCGGGTGATCGACTCACCACTGGCCGAAACCATGCTCGGCGGACTGGTGATCGGCATGGCGGCGCAAGGCTTGAAACCAGTGGTGGAAATTCAGTTCATGGGCTTCATCTACGCCGCCATGGAGCATCTGGTGTCCCACGCCAGCCGCATGCGCAATCGCACGCGCGGGCGGATCACTTGCCCGATGGTCATGCGCACGCCGATGGGCGCGGGGATTCGCGCGCCGGAGCATCACAGCGAAAGCACCGAAGCACTGTTCGCGCACATTCCGGGGCTGCGGGTGGTCATCCCCTCGTCCCCGGCCCGAGCTTATGGCTTGCTGCTGGCGGCCATCGACAACCCGGACCCGGTGGTGTTTCTGGAGCCGACCCGGCTCTATCGGATGAACCCGCAAACCCTGGTGGACGATGGCAAACGCTTGCCGCTGGACAGCTGTTTCACCCTGCGCGAAGGCAGCGACATCACCCTCATCAGCTGGGGCGCCAGCGTCATGGAAACCCTGCAAGCCGCCACTGCGCTGGCCGAGCGCGGCGTCTCGGCGGAAGTGATTGACGTTGCCAGCATCAAACCGCTGGACCTCGACACCCTGGAAGCCTCGGTGCGCAAGACCGGTCGTTGCGTGATCGTCCACGAAGCGCCGCGCTCCTGTGGCGTCGGCGCGGAAATCGCCGCGAGCCTTTATGAGCGAGCGTTGCTGGAATTGCAGGCACCGATCCAGCGCGTCACCGCGCCGGACATTCCGCCGCCGCTGTATCGGCTGGAATCGCTGTACATGCCCAACGTCGACGACATTCTTCTGGCCTGCGACAACGTCCTGCTGCACCACTTCTAAAGAGACGCCCGACCCAAGGAGGCCGCGATGAAATATTTCAAACTGCCGGATCTGGGTGAAGGCTTGCAGGAGGCGGAGATCGTTCGCTGGCATGTCAGCGTTGGCGACACCGTCAAGACCGATCAACTGCTGGTGTCGGTGGAAACCGCCAAGGCCCTTGTGGACATTCCCGCGCCCTATGACGGCGTGGTGGCAAAACTGTATGGCGGCGAGGGCGACATCATTCACGTAGGCGAACCGCTGCTCGGGTACGAAGGCGAGGCGGACGCGGGCACCGTAGTCGGGCGGCTCGAGGGTGGCGGCAACAGTGAGGAGGATTCTTTTTTTATCGGAGCGGCACCTTCCACCCGCGAGCACTTGGCGATTCGAGCCACACCGGCCGTGCGTCAACTGGCCCGGCAGTTGGGCGTGGAACTGAGCGGGTTGAAAGGTTCCGGCAACGATGGACTGATCATTCGCAGTGACGTGGAAAGCGCTGCCCAGAACGATCGTGAACGGTTCGGCGGCGAGAAACTGCGTGGCGTACGCCGCAGCATGGCGCTGAACATGGCCCGCTCCCACGCCGAAGTGGTGCCGGTGACCCTTTACGGTGACGCCGACCTGCATCGCTGGGGCCAGGCACGTGAGCCGCTGATTCGACTGGCCAAGGCGATGGCGGCGGCTTGCGCGGTGGAACCGGTGCTCAACAGCGCGTTCGACGGCAAGACCCTGTCGCTAAAACAACACGAACGGCTCGACCTGGGCATCGCCGTCGACACCCCGGACGGTTTGTTTGTGCCGGTGCTGCGCGATGTCGGCCAGCGCTCGACGGCGGACTTGAAAGAAGGCGTCATGCGATTGCGCGCCGACGTGCAGGCACGCTCTATTCCGCCCAAGGAAATGATGGGCGCAACTCTGACCCTGTCGAATTTCGGCACTTTGTTCGGCCGCTACGCCAACCCGGTGGTGGTGCCGCCCCAAGTGGCAATCCTCGCCGCTGGCGCGATTCGCGACGAGCCGGTGGCCGTCGATGGCGCGGTAGTGGTGCATCCGGTGCTGCCGCTGTCGCTGACCTTCGATCATCGCGTGGTGACCGGCGGTGAGGCGGCGCGGTTCTTCAAGGCGCTGGTCGATGCCCTGGAGCAACCCGATGCCTGATTTTTCCCGGGCATGAAAAAGGCCCTGAGCCATTTGACTCAGGGCCTATTCAATTCGGGCGTTGCTTACTTCGTTGCCTTGGCCGCTTTGGCGGGCTTGGCGGGTGCAGCTTCCTCTGCTTCAACCGGGGCAGGCGCTTCAACCGGTGCAGCCTTTTCAATCACTTCAGCCGGCGCATTCAGCAGTTCGGACAGTGCATCCGGCTGGCTCTTGAATGCTTTGGCAAACACATCGCGATTCTTCGCCATGTAGATGCCGGCTTCTTCCACTTGCTGCTCGCTCAGGGACGGAACGGCTTTTTGCAACACTTCAGCCAGCAATTCGGCCAGTTCGAGCATTTTGTCATGACGGTCAGCTTCGGCTTTATCCATGAACAAGCGCTCCAGATCTCGGCTGCTGCGGTATACCACTTCGACGGCCATTCACCACCTCACATGCCTTCACATTAGTTGTCTGTTTCGACCACTGTATTTATATACAGCGAAAAGGATAAGCGAATCCCTGCGCTTTGGGTAGTGGCTTTTTAATGTAGACCGAAATCAGGGTTTGTCAGCTAAACCGTGGTGCCGCCATCGCGAGCAAGCTCGCTCCCACAGGATTAGCGCTGACCCTGTGGGAGCGAGCTTGCTCGCGATGGCGTCTATCCAGACACCACCGACGTGCCTCATGTCACTCGGCCTTCATCTCAATTCACAGCCTCTGGCCTTTTTTCTGCATGCAGAACAACCGTCACGTCCAACTTGCATTATCCGGTCGAACCGACCTAAGGAAGCATCATCGTGAAAATCAACTGGGCCGAGAACCTGCGGCAGAACGTGCATCAACTCGCCGAGTCACTGGGCAACCTGTTCGTCGAGACTTTCCATTACATGGCGCTGTTCGCCATTGGTGCCGTGACCGCATGGGCGGCGGTGATGGAATTTTTGGGGATGATCGAGGCAGGACACATCAAGATCGATGACATCTTGCTGCTGTTCATCTACCTGGAACTGGGTGCGATGGTCGGGATTTACTTCAAGACCAACCACATGCCGGTACGTTTCCTGATCTACGTGGCGATCACGGCGCTGACGCGACTGCTGATCTCCAACGTATCGCACCACAATCCGCCGGACATCGGCATCATCTACCTGTGCGGCGGAATTTTGCTGCTGGCGTTCTCGATTCTGGTGGTGCGCTACGCGTCGTCGCAGTTTCCTTCAGTGAAGATCGAACACCCGCAGCGCAAGATCGGTGCGGGGTCCAGTGAGCATCCCGAAGTGGAGAAGGGCGAGCTTTAAAGCCTGCTGGCCGGGCGAGCCTGGCCTTTGACGGAGGGCGGCGGCAGGTTGCGATTGTCGCCGTCGGTCATGGCTTCAAGGATGGTCATGGCGCTGTGACCCTGTTCGATAGCAATGCCGAACTGAATGCTTTGCACCAGGCGCTTGAGGCGCTTGGGATCATTGCGCTGCTCGGCGCTGATCATCCGTTTGGCGACTACGCGACCGCCATTGGAAAGGGTCAGCATGATGCTGCCGTCCAGACCTTGAATGCTCAGATTGATCTGATAGTCCGGCGCAAAGGCATCGGTAATGAGCTGAAAGGGGTTGTCCATGATGCGTCACCGCCTGATTGAACGTGCAGTAGTTGACCGGCCATGATCGGGTTGGTTCGCCCCACCAGACCATTGGCAGATTGCTCGCCGAGGTTTCAAAAATCCTTTTGCCTCGCAGGTGATGTAGCAAGCGGCATGCCGGAAAAATTGTCGAACAATAAACCCGGCAAAAAACAGGCGGGCACGGTGGCCCGCCTTCTTTTTGCCTGCCCGTTTCAGGGCATGAATGAGTAGATGATCGCTGACAGTGCAATCAAACCGATCAACACCACGAACACATTCGATGCCTGCCCCGAGTACTGGCGCAAGGCTGGCACCCGACGGATGGCGTACATCGGCATCAGGAACAACAGGCACGCGATGATCGGTCCGCCAAGCGTTTCGATCATGCCCAGAATGCTCGGGTTGAACGTTGCCACGGCCCAGCAGCTGAGAATCATGAACAGCGCGGTGATGCGGTTCAGCCAGCTGGACGACATCACCCGGCCACGGCCGCGCAGGCTTTTCACGATCAGGCCCTGGAAGCCTTCGCTGGCACCGATGTAATGGCCGAGGAAGGATTTGGTGATCGCCACCAGCGCAATCAGCGGCGCGGCATACGCGATGACCGGGGTCTGGAAGTGGTTGGCCAGGTACGACAGGATCGAAATGTTCTGCGCCTTGGCCGCCGCCAGGTCCGTCGGGGACAGCGCCAGCACGCAGCTGAAGCAGAAGAACATCACCGTCACCACCATCATCGCGTGGGCAATGGCGAGGATGCCGCTGCTCTTGCGTTCAGCCTGCTCGCCATATCGCTGTTTCTGATCGACGGCGAAAGCAGAGATGATCGGCGAATGATTGAACGAGAACACCATCACCGGAATCGCCAGCCACAGCGTCTTGAAGAACAACGGCAGCGGCATGCCCTCGCTGGCGGTGGCGAAAAATGCCCCGTTCCAGTTCGGGATCAGGCTGAGGCCGAGCAGCAGCAACGCCGCGACGAACGGGTAAACCAGCACGCTCATGCATTTGACGATCACGCCCTGGCCGCAACGGACGATAGCCATCAGGCCGAGAATCAGCACCAGCGACAGGATCGCCCGGGGTGGCGGGGCAATGTGCAACTGATGCTCCATGAAACTGCTCAGGGTGTTGGTCAGCGCCACGCTGTACACCAGCAGAATCGGGAAGATCGCGAAGAAATACAGGAGCGTGATCAGTTTGCCGGCGCCGATGCCGAAGTGTTCTTCCACCACTTCGGTGATGTCCCCGGAACGACCGGACAGCACGAAACGGGTCAGGCCCCGGTGAGCAAAATAAGTCATTGGAAACGCCAGCACGGCCAGAATCAGCAGCGGCCAGAAACCGCCCACGCCGGCGTTGATCGGCAGGAACAGCGTGCCCGCACCAATCGCCGTGCCGTAGAGGCCGAGCATCCAGGTGGTGTCGTGTTTACTCCAGCCCTTGTGGGCGGTTTCGGTTTGGCGTGTCAGGTCTACAGCGGGATTATCGGCAGCAGGTGTACGTACATCGGTCATCGTTTGGCCTCGTTATTGTTCTTGCTCGGGCTCACGGTTACGGGCGGTCAGGAAATGCTCCTCAGCACTCCACCCAGCTCACCGCCAAGCCGCCCCGTGAAGTCTCTTTGTATTTGTCATGCATATCGGCGCCGGTATCGCGCATGGTGCGGATGACCCGGTCCAGGGAAATGAAGTGTTTGCCGTCGCCGCGCAGGGCCATTTGCGTGGCGTTGATGGCCTTCACGGCGGCAATCGCGTTGCGCTCGATGCACGGCACCTGGACCAGGCCGCCGACCGGATCGCAGGTCAGGCCGAGGTTGTGTTCCAGGCCGATTTCGGCGGCGTTTTCCAGTTGTTCCGGGGTGGCGCCAAGCACATCGGCCAGACCGGCGGCGGCCATTGCGCAGGCGGAACCGACCTCGCCCTGACAGCCCACTTCGGCGCCGGAGATGGACGCGTTTTTCTTGCAGAGAATGCCGACCGCCGCCGCGCCCAGAAAGAACGCCACGACGTCGTCGTCCGACGCATCCGGGTTGAATTTCATGTAGTAGTGCAGCACCGCCGGGATGATCCCGGCCGCCCCGTTGGTAGGCGCGGTCACCATTCTTCCGCCGGCCGCGTTTTCTTCATTCACGGCGAGGGCAAACAGGTTGACCCACTCCATGGCCGACAGGGTGGAGGTGATGACATTGGGCTTGCCGATTTCCAGCAGGCTGCGGTGCAATTTCGCCGCGCGGCGCGGAACATTCAGACCGCCGGGCAGGATGCCTTCGTGGAGCAGGCCTTGCTCGACGCACTCGCGCATCACCGACCAGATGTGCAGCAGGCCCTGACGAATTTCCGTTTCACTGCGCCAAGCCAGTTCATTGGCCATCATCAGCTCGGAAACCCGCAGGCCGTGCTGGTTGCAGAGCTTGAGCAACTCAGCGGCGCTGGAAAAATCGTACGGCAGCACCACGTCGCTGGTCGGCGCGATACCGGACTCGGCTTCGGCCGCTTCAATGATGAAACCACCGCCGATCGAATAGTAAGTCTGCTCCGACAATTCGCCGTTTTCACCGAAGGCTGTCAGGGACATGGCGTTGGGGTGGTAGGGCAGGCTCTCGTCGAGCAGCAGCAGATCGCGTTGCCAGTTGAAGGCAATCGTGGTTTTGCCGGCCAGGGACAATTCGCCGGTTTCGCGCAGGGCCTGGATTCGGCTATCGATGGTGGTCGGGTCGATGCTGTCCGGCCATTCGCCCATCAGGCCCATGATGCAGGCGCGGTCGGTGGCGTGACCGACCCCGGTCGCCGACAACGAGCCGTAGAGGCGGATTTCTACCCGACGTACGGCGTCCAGCAAATGCTGGTCAATCAGCGCCTGGGCGAAGGTCGCGGCGGCGCGCATAGGGCCGACGGTGTGGGAGCTGGACGGACCGATGCCAACTTTGAAGAGATCGAAAACACTGATAGCCATGCTAAAGCCTATACAAGCAATGGAAGAGGAATCGCTGCCATGTTTTGTAGGACAAGCGCAATGTCGGCGATACTGCCTCCCTCGGTCCGAGGTGACCAACGAAACTTCCTAAGACAGCCTTTAGCAGGACTAAACAATGAGTCGCCAATTGCACGCCCAGACTTACGTCTGGCTGCACGTGTTTTCCTGTGCCGCGCGGCACTTGTCGTTCACCCGTTGCGCCGAAGAACTGCACATCACGCCGGGTGCGGTCAGTCAGCAAATCCGCCAACTGGAAGAACGGCTGGGATTCCGACTGTTCCACCGTCGCGCTCGAGGCGTGGAGCTGAGCGCCGAAGGCCAGCGACTGGCCATCACGGTCAACGAGGCATACGGCAGCATCGATGCGGAATTGCGACGACTGGACGCGGGAATGATCAGCGGAATTCTGCGGCTGCGCTCGATTCCGTCATTCCTGAGCAAATGGCTGACACCGCGATTGCCGCGCTTGCAGCAACGCTTTCCGGACATTCAATTGCGTCTGGTGGCTGAGGACAGCAGCGTGCCGCTGCACGAGGGTGATTTCGACCTGGCGATCGATCTGAATGACGGCAGTTACCCGGGCTTGTTATCCACAACCTTGCTCGACGAGCAGATCTTTCCGGTCTGTGCGCCGAGCCTGTTGCGTGGTCGGCGACCGCTGCACGGCCCGGTGGATCTGGTGCACTTTCCGCTGTTGCACGACATCACCGCCTGGCGCGGCAGTTACGAGTACGCGGAATGGGAGTTTTACCTCAACGCCATCGGTTTCGAGGGGGCGGACGTGCGGCGCGGCCACACCTTCAACCGCAATCACCTGACCATCGAAGCGGCGATTGCCGGCATGGGCGTGGCGATTGCGCGAAGGACACTGCTTAACGATGAGCTGGAGAGGGGGACATTGATTGTGCCGTTTGGCTTGGCGGTGCCCAATCACAAGCGCTACGTGTTGCTTTATGCGCCGGGGGCGTTGAGCCATCCGGGCGTGCGCGCGGTGCATGACTGGCTGGTAGAAGAGGCCGCGGTTTTCCGCAGCTTGCACCCACTGGCGGAGCGACAGATGTGAGCAATTATGACAAACGAGCGATACGAGCCAACTCCCGACCTTAACAGCGCTTTTGCTCCTTGTCCGGCTTTTTCTGCGAATCCGGAATTATCTTTTTTTAGGGGTTGAAATGTTTGTCGAGCAGACCGATTGTGTAAACAAGAGGTCACGGTAATGACGCCCAAGGGCTAGTCGAAGGGCCTCTCGCGAGCTAGCTGAAATAAGGGATGAACTATGCAAATCCAAGTCAACAGTGATAACCATATTCAAAGCAGCAACCGACTGGAGGAGTGGGTACGTACTACCATTGAGAGCACGCTCGAACGCTATGAAGAGAACCTGACCCGCGTCGAGGTTCATCTGCGGGACGAGAACGGCGACAAGCCTGGTCCCCACGATTTGCGCTGCCAGCTGGAAGCGCGGCCAAAAGGCCATCAACCGATTTCTGTCACTCACAAAGCCGACACTCTGGAGCAAGCCATCGACGGTGCGGCCGAAAAACTTGAACATGCGCTGGATCACCTGTTTGGCAAACTGCGGGGCAAACCACGTGCCGCTGTGGTGCCGTTCGAAAGAGCCACAGCCGATGCGCTGTTGGAAGATGAATTTCTCCAAAACGAACAGGCTGCACAGAACGGTTAAGTCCTGAGTTAATTTCTACTTTTCCACTGACAAACGGGTCTGCTTATGCAGGCCCGTTTTTGTTTGTGTCGAGAACCGATCAGAGGTGCTGCTCAACACCTTGGCGACGCAGGCGGGCATCCGGCAATTGAATCGGCTTTGCGTATGAGAATATTTATCATTAGTATTGCGGCCTTGTTGACCGTGTGACGTTCACGCGGCCTCACCGTTTCAAGGTCGAAGCATGAAAGGCAAGATCAGCACGCTATCTGTTTGCTACCGACTGGTGGTCACTTGCCGGATGCTGGGCGGCTGTGGCGTTGCGGCGCCGGCGCAGTGGCCGAGCCGATGATCACCAGCCCCCCGGAATTGCGCGACGATGAACACCGGGGTGCCCGCGCGCATTTTCTTCAGGTGTTCCTGTCCCAGCGCTCGCAAATGGAAGCGCTGGTGAACCGGCGTGTCGGCTGCCAGGCGACCGCCGCTGATCTGGTGCAGGACTTGTTTCTGCGTTTCTGGCGCCGGCCTTTGGTGCAAGTCGAGGAGCTCAGCACTTACTTGCTGCGTTGCGCCGGCAACATCGCCATCGATCATTTACGCAGCGAAGGCGCACGGGTGCGGGTCAACGAAGGCTGGGCGCCGGACCCGCCAGACAGCCAGGGCAGTGAGCCGCAAGCCGCCTTGGAGGCGGGCAACGATCTGCGTCATGTCGAAGCGGCATTGCGCGCGTTGCCTGAGCGCACCCGGCACATCTTTCTGCTCAATCGCATCCACGGTCGCAAATACGCCGAAATCGCCACGGCCATGGGCCTGTCCCAAAGCGCTGTGGAAAAACACATGATGCGCGCCCTCGAGGCCTGCAAGGCCAGCCTGCGGGAACCGCCCATGCGCACGCCAGGGAAAGCACCTTGAACCCATTCGACCGCGTCACCCCGACGCCCGCGCAAGAGCAGGCCGCGTTGGCCTGGCTGCGCCTTTTGCACGACCAGCCCAGCAGCGGCGACCAGCTCACGTTCAGTCATTGGCTGCAGGCCGATCCCGCGCATGCCGAGGCCTATGCTCAGGCACAAGTGCTGTGGGAACTCAGTGAAGGGCCGGCACGAACGCTGGCCCATGAAGAAGCGTTTGCCTTGCAGGGTTACCTCAATGCTATCAATTCCTCTCGCCGCCACAGCGTGCTGCGTTGGTCGGGGGCGCTGGCCGTGGCGGCGTGTCTGTTGCTGATGATCGGTTTCGGCGTTGGATGGCAGCCGTTGCGATGGATCGATGATCTGGGGGCCGACTATGTCTCGGCACCGGGGCAAATCAAAACCGTTACGTTAGCCGATCAGTCGCAAGTCACGCTGGATGCCGACAGCGCCATCGCGGTGGATTTCAGTCGCGGTGAGCGCCATGTTCAATTGCGGCGCGGTGCCGGATTTTTCAGCGTGACGCACACCGGCGATCCGTTTGTGGTCGAAGCCGAAAAGGGTCAGGCGCGGGTGTTGGGCACGCAGTTTGAAGTGCGCCTGCAACCGCACGGCGCGCGAGTCACTGTGCTGTCCGGACGGGTCGGCGTGACGGCGGACAATCAAGCCGAGCAGCAAATCCTGACCGCCGGCCAGCAAGTGGCGTACGGCGAGGGCTCGGCGGAAAAACTGCACCCTGTCGACAGCGAAGCGCAGCTGGCCTGGCGTCAGGGCTGGCTCAATTACTACAAGGCGACGCTGGCCGAGGTGGTGCAGGATCTGCGGCGTTATTACCCGGGGCAGATCGTGTTGCTCAACGATGAGCTGGCGGCGCGGCGGGTCAGTGGCAGTTTCCCGAGCAAGGACCCGCAAGCGGTGTTGAGTTCGTTGCAGGGAGTGGTGGGGTTTGAGCAGACCAAGGTCATGGGACATCTGATTATTTTGCGCTGAGGCGGCTGGCCTCATCGCGAGCAGGCTCACTCCCACATTTGGAATGCATTCCCCTGTGGGAGCGAGCCTGCTCGCGATGGGGCCTGATCAAACACCACCGACACTCAATTAAATTATTTTCAACATTTTGGTGAGGTAAACCCGAGCCCCATCCGTGTAGTGACTGAAACTGCGAGTCATTCGCATTCCGTAGGTTCTACACAGGTCATTGAGCAATGAAGTCCAGGGCAAAATCGGGTTCGGTCAAACAATGGTTGGGTGCCTCTGCACTGAGCTTTTCGGCGTTGGCATTGCTGCCGTTGAGTATTGCGTCGGCCGCTGAGGCTGCCGGCACGCCGCAACTCCCGCCGTTGAGCTTCGCCATCGCCGCCAAACCGCTGCCCCAGGCCCTGAGCGATTTCAGCCGCCTCACCGGCATCAGCGTGGTCTACACCGATGAAGCGCCTTACGGTCTCACCGCGCCGGCGATCAATGGCCCATTGAGCGCCGAGCAGGCGATGCAGCGTCTGCTCAGCGGTTCGGGTTTGACCTTCCGCCGTACCGATGCCCACACCTTCGTACTGGAACCGGTGCCCACCGCCGGCACGTTGAATCTGGGCGCGACGACCATTACCTCGGTGGCCGATCAATCCACAAGCTACCAACCGCCGCCGACCAGTTCGGTAATGCGCTCGTCAGCCTTGCTTCAGGAAATCCCCCAGACCGTCAACGTGATCCCGGCCCAGGTCATTCGCGATCAGGCGCCGCGCAACCTCGATGACGCGCTGGCCAACGTCAGCGGCATCACCCAGGGCAATACGCTGGCGAGTACTCAGGATTCTGTGATGACCCGCGGTTTTGGCGACAACCGCAACGGCTCGATCATGCGCGACGGCATGCCGATCGTGCAGGGCCGTGGCATGAACGCGAGCGTCGACCGCGTCGAAGTGCTCAAGGGGCCGGCCTCGCTGCTGTACGGCATTCAAGACCCGGGCGGCGTGGTCAACATGGTCAGCAAGAAACCCGAGCTCGAGCAATACAACGCCCTGACCTTGCGTGGTTCCACGTACGGCGACGGCAAGAACGGCAGCGGTGGCGGCCTCGACAGCACCGGCGCGCTCGGCACTTCCGGCCTCGCTTACCGCATGGTGCTGGACCATGAAGACGAAGATTACTGGCGCAATTTCGGCACCCACCGCGAGACGCTGGTGGCGCCATCACTGGCCTGGTTCGGCGAGAGCACCACGCTGTTATTCGCCTACGAACACCGTGAGTTCCTGACCCCGTTCGACCGTGGCACCGTCATCGATCCGCGCACCAACCACCCGTTGGATATCTCGCGCAACGAGCGCCTGGACGAGCCGTTCAACAACATGGAAGGCCGTTCGGACTTGTACCACTTCGAAGCCGATCATGAACTCAACGACAACTGGAAGGCCCACTTCGGTTACAGCTGGAACCGTGAAACCTACGACGCCAGCCAGGTGCGCATCACCGCCATCGACACCAACAAAGGCACGCTGACCCGCAGCATGGACGGCACGCAGAATGCGATCAGCACCGACCGTTTCACCACCGCCAGCCTCGAAGGCAACGTCAATGTGCTGGGCTTGCAACATGACGTGGTGGTCGGCATCGATGACGAATACCGCAAGATCTACCGCGAAGACCTGATCCGCCAGAAAAGCCTGAGCACCTTCAGCTACGTCAATCCGGTCTATGGCCGTGAAGTCGCCGGGACCACTGTCAGCCCGGCCGACAGCGCGCAGACCGATCAACTGCGCAGCGACTCGATCTTCCTGCAGGACTCGATTCACCTGACGGATCAATGGATTTTCGTCGCGGGCGCACGCTTCCAGGAATACGACCAGTACGCCGGCAAAGGCGTGCCATTCCAGGCCAACACCGACGGCAACGGGCAGAAGTGGGTGCCGCGTGCCGGCCTGGTCTATCGCTTCACCGATGAACTGTCGTTCTACGGCAGCTACACCGAATCGTTCAAACCCAACTCGACCATCGCACCGTTGAGCGGCAGCAGCACCGTGCTAGACGGCAGCATCGCCCCGGAAGAAGCCAAGTCCTGGGAAATCGGGGCCAAGCTCGACATGCCGGGGCGCATCACCGGCGACATCGCGCTGTTCGACATCAAGAAACGCAATGTGCTGGTGGCCAACTCCGAAGGCCCGGTGACGATTTACAGCGCCGCCGGTGAAGTACGTTCCCGTGGCCTGGAAGTGGATGTGAGCGGCCAGCTCAGTGATCGCTGGAGCATGATCGGCAGCTACGCCTACACCGACGCTTCAGTCACTGAAGACCCGGTCTACCAGGGCAAGCAATTGCAAAACGTCGCCAAGAACAGCGGCTCGCTGTCGGCGGTCTATGACTTCGGCACCATCGTTGGCGGCGATCAGTTGCGAGTCGGCGCGGGTGCGCGTTATGTCGGTGAGCGAGCGGGTAACGCAGTCAACGATTTCGACTTGCCGAGCTACACCGTGGCCGACGCGTTCGCCACCTACGACACCAAGGTCGAAGGGCAGAAGGTCAAGTTTCAGCTCAATGTGAAGAACCTGTTTGATCGCACTTACTACACGTCAGCGGCGAGCCGGTTCTTTGTGTCGATGGGGGATTCGCGGCAGATCTCACTGTCCAGCACGCTGGAGTTCTGATCGAAAACCGCGTCATCGTTCATCGCGAGCAGGCTCGCTCCCACAGGATTTGTGAGCGCCACAGATCTCATGTGGGAGCGGGCTTGCCCGCGATGGCGGCCTGACATTCGCTGCAAATTTCAGCATTACCGCAAAAACGCCTGCCGGTACTCCCCAGGCGTCCCGCCCAAAACCTGCCGAAACCGATTGGTGAAGTGGCTCGCACTGGCAAACCCGCAGGCCAGTGCAATCTCTCCCAACGGTTGAGACGTTGAGCGCAACAACTCCCGCGCCCGGCTCAGCCTGCGCGCCAATACATATTGATGCGGCGGCAAGCCAAAGCTCTCTCGGAACATCCGCGCAAAGTGGTATTCGGACAACGCGCACAACGCCGCCAATTGTCCCAGGCTGATGGCCTCGGCCAATTGAGTGTCGATGAACTCCACCAACTGTCGCCGCTGATGCGCCGCCAATCCTCCCTTGAGCCGCAACCCCTCGCGCATGCCGACCTGACCGAGCAAGACGTGACTGAGCATTTCATGGGCCAGGCTGCTGGTGAGCAGGCGTTCGCCGGGTTCGTCCCAGTTGAGTGTGAGCATTTGCCGAAAACGCCGTGCTTGCAGCGGATCGTCCAGGAAAGTCGCTTCGCGCAATTGCAGTTCGCGCGGTTCGCGGTCCAGCAGCGTGACGCAGCCGAGGGCGAATTGTTCGGGGCTGAAATAAACGTGGGCCAGGCGAATATCGCCATTGATCACCCAGCCCGATTGGTGCTCGGCCGGAAGAATGCACAACTTGTCCGGGCCACCCTTGGTGCCGGGCTGGTCGCGGCGAAACGTACCGGTGCCCCCGGCGATGTAGCAGGACAAGGTGTGATGGCTCGGCGCTTCATAATCCTGGGCATCGTGATGGTTGCTCCACAAGGCTGCAGCCATGCCGTCACCGAGCTCGGCGCTGTGCTCAAGGCGAGCATTGGGCGAGCGGTTGAGGGCTTGAAAGACTTGCAGGGATTCCAGTGCGGGCATGATCGCTTCTCTCCAACGCCTTGCATCCTACTCCGTAGGCCTTGCCGTGCCAGCCTCCCGACCGACAAAAGCGCAAGTTTATGCAAGTGCGAAAAGGTGTGGCGCAGGACACTGAACGCCTATTGAGGAGTGTTTGCCATGAACCTGTCGTTGTACTTGCTGACTGTGTTGATCTGGGGCACCACCTGGATTGCCCTGAAATGGCAGCTGGGGGTGGTGGCGATTCCGGTGTCGATCGTCTATCGCTTTGGCCTTGCGGCGTTGGTGCTTTTCGTGATGTTGCTGCTCAGTCGTCGCTTGCAAGTGATGAACCGTCGCGGACACCTGATCTGTCTGGCACAGGGATTGTGCCTGTTCTGCGTCAACTTCATGTGCTTCCTGACCGCCAGCCAGTGGATTCCCAGCGGCCTGGTCGCCGTGGTGTTTTCTACCGCGACCCTCTGGAATGCCTTGAATGCGCGGGTGTTCTTCGGTCAGAAAGTCGCCCGCAACGTATTGATGGGCGGGGCGCTGGGGTTGTTCGGGTTGGGCTTGTTGTTCTGGCCTGAGCTGGCCGGCCATACCGCCAGCCCGCAAACCTTGCTCGGGCTGAGCTTGGCATTGCTCGGAACACTGTGTTTTTCGGCCGGCAACATGTTGTCGAGTTTGCAGCAAAAGGCCGGTCTGAAACCGCTGACCACCAACGCCTGGGGCATGGCCTATGGCGCGGCAATGTTGTCGGTGTGGTGCCTGGTCAAGGGCATCCCGTTCGACATTGAATGGAGCGCGCGGTATGTCGGTTCGCTGCTGTATCTGGTGATCCCGGGCTCAGTGATCGGTTTCACCGCTTACCTGACACTGGTCGGGCGCATGGGACCGGAGCGTGCGGCGTATTGCACCGTGCTTTTCCCTATCGTGGCGCTGAATGTGTCAGCGTTTGCCGAAGGCTACCAATGGACCGCGCCGGCATTGGTGGGGCTGGTGTTGGTGATGCTGGGCAACGTGCTGGTGTTTCGTAAACCCAAGGCACCGATGGTGCAGGGCAACGGCAAACTCGCTTGATTTGATGGGCAGACGTCTGAAAACGTCTGCCCGTTTTAATCAGCCTTTCCAGACTTGCGGGTTGACCAGGTCTTGCGGTCGCTCGCCCAGCAAGGCGCTGCGCAGGTTGGCCAGGGCGCGGTTGGCCATGGCTTCGCGGGTTTCGTGGGTGGCGGAGCCGATGTGTGGCAATGTCACGGCGTTTTTCAGTTGGAACAATGGCGACTCGGCCAGTGGTTCTTTTTCGTAGACGTCGAGGCCGGCGCCGCGAATCCGGTTGTTTTGCAGCGCTTCAATCAGGGCGGGTTCATCTACGACCGGGCCGCGGGCGATGTTGACCAGGATGGCGCTGGGTTTCATCAGTGCCAGTTCGCGGTGGCTGATCAGGTGTCGGGTTTTTTCGCTGAGCGGGACGACCAGGCAGACGAAATCGGCTTCGGCCAGGAGTTGGTCGAGTGTGCGGAACTGGGCGCCGAGTTCTTGTTCCAGTTCGGTCTTGCGGGTGTTGCCGCTGTAGAGGATGGGCATGTTGAAGCCCAGGCGACCGCGACGGGCGATGGCGGCCCCGATGTTGCCCATGCCGACGATGCCGAGGGTTTTGCCGTGTACGTCGCAACCGAACAGGGGGGCGCCGACGGTGGCTTGCCATTGGCCGGCCTTGGTCCAGGCGTCCAGTTCGGCGACGCGGCGGGCGCTGCTCATGAGCAGGGCGAAGGCGAGGTCTGCGGTGCTTTCGGTGAGTACGTCGGGGGTGTTGGTGAGCATGATGCCGCGTTCGTTGAAGTAGGCGACGTCGTAGTTGTCGTAGCCGACGGAGACGCTGGAGACGACTTCGAGTTGGGTGGCGTTTTGGAGTTGTTCGCGTCCGAGTTTGCGGCCGACGCCGATGAGGCCGTGGGCTTGGGGCAGGGCTTCGTTGAATTGGGCGTTGATGTCGCCGTTTTTCGGGTTGGGGACGATGACGTTGAAGTCTTGTTTTAGGCGCTCGACCATTTCGGGGGTGACGCGGCTGAAGGCTAGGACGGTCTTTTTCATGGGGGGGCTCGTCGGGGCTTTTTGAATGGCTGGCACGCTAGCATTGTTCTTCGCTTTTGTGCGAGTGGTTGGGGGTG
This sequence comes from Pseudomonas sp. fls2-241-R2A-110, assembly GCF_030209165.1. Lineage (NCBI taxonomy): Bacteria > Pseudomonadati > Pseudomonadota > Gammaproteobacteria > Pseudomonadales > Pseudomonadaceae > Pseudomonas > Pseudomonas sp. fls2-241-R2A-110. The sequence goes on from NZ_JARVSN010000007.1 coordinate 276,798, forward strand.
TATGCGTGGCGGCCTTTGGGCCGACCATGTTCTCTTGGATGTACCTGGGCTAATTGTGGGAGCGAGCTTGCTCGCGATGGCGGCCTGACAGCCGACCAGTTTCTTTCAGGTGTACACCGAACCCTGTGGGAGCTGGCCTGCCAGCGATGGCGACCTGCCAGCCGACCAGTCTCCTGCAGGTGTACACCGAACCCTGTGGGAGCGGGCTTGCTCGCGAAGGCGGCCTGACAGCCGACCATTTTCTTTCAGGTGTACATATCCATTTCTGCGGTAACGGCCACCTAGGGTTTCGCCCTTACGGCGAGGCACTTTTTTCAAACGCCAAAAAAGTACCCAAAAAGGCTTGCCCCGGCGTTCGGCCCCTCGCTGGGGCTCGGTGTTCCTTCGTTCCGGCATTCATCTGGGGGCATCGCCTCCGGTCTGCTTCGCGACGACCTCCTCTCGATGTGTGCGGCTTCGCCGCACGGCGCTACGCGCCTGCCCCCAGATGAACGCCTCCACTCAGCCTGCCGAAGGGGCGGGTAGATCAAAAGCCAGATCAAGAGCTGCAGGCGAGCTAACGCTCGGCCTGTTGAGTGGTGAAGAGCGAAGCGTGTACGCCGGTCTATTGTGGGAGCTGGCTTGCCAGCGATGGCACCCTGACAGCCGACCAATCTCTTCCTGCTACCTTACTGATCGTTCCCTACGCTCCGCGTGGGAATGCAGCCAGGGACGCTCCGCGTTCCAATGGGGCGGGTGGATCAAGATCAAAAGCTGCAGGCGAGCTAACGCTCGGCCTGTTGAGTGGTGAAAAGCGGGCGGTGTACTGCTGTTTTTATTGTGGGAGCTGGCCTGCCAGCGATGGCGGTGTGTCAGTCAGCATCAATGTTGGATGTCGGACCGCCATCGTCGGAACGCCGCCCGGAGCAGGTTCGCTCCCACAAGGGATTAGCGGTTTAGCGCAGGTTTCGGCAGTTCGACGTTATCCAGCATCCGATTCACCGCCAGCTCGGCCAGCATCACTATCTGCTGAATCGCCATTGCTGTGTGTCGATGCGGGCCTTCCAGATACCCCGCAAAATCACTGGCCATGACACTGGCCTGGGCCAGCGACTCGCAGGTGTGGGCCAGCAGGTCTTCGTCTTTGATGTCCGGCGCAACCAGGAACAGGGTGCTGGGTTTGCGGTTAGCCGGTGATTTGAGGGCGGCGGGGTTGAGGTAGTGATCCAGCGCGCGTTCAGCCGCGTCGTTGAATTTTTTGGAGTCGGCGGATTCGTAGGGGGAAACGTCGTCGGCTTCCGGAGGGTTCGGTGTTTCTTTAATCATGCGGAAATTACTCATTGGCAGATGAATTGGCACTGCCATCTTTCGTTTTCCAGACGAGAGGGTGGCAGCTGTGCGCGGACTGGAAAAACCGGAACACCCACCAAAACCCGGCAGACCCGAAGGTCTCCCACGCACAGCCGCCATAACTCAAATTGCGGAGCTGAAAAAGCGCCGCATTATGTCATGTGCCGTGATCCTTATTCGGGTTTTCCAGACCCGATCGCTGGAAAGCCAGCGACCCACAAAGCCTACCCATTTCCCGTCTGACCCAACAACCGACAGAGTTCGTCGGAAACATCCCGCAAATTCACCGCGTCTGTAGGACCGTGAGATCAGTTCGCCAGCCGCCAGCCGCCCGCCGCACCTGTAGGTGTCTAGGCGCTGGGTCGTCTGAGGGCGGAGCCACACTGCTGCGATTTATACCGGATCAAACTATGGAAGCGAGCAGGCTCAAGGACAGGGATCAGTGGTTTGCCGATAGTCGGATATCTACCCGCTGTAGAAGCTTTCGCGGTTTGAAGACGCTTGGTCAGATTCAAGACGCTTGGTCAGATTTAACTATGGTTTCGGCTCCAAATACTCCATGCCCGCACCATCCTTGATCTGGCCAGTACTTTCAGTTATTTCGCCATTAAAACCGAAACTGAATTGGGCATTCAAAGTCCCGTTAATGCTGTCGAAATCGATATCAATATATCCAGCGCCGGGTCGTGAGAGTAGAGGGCGAAAAGCGTTGCCGTAATTCCATATCAGCGCAACAAGCGGGGGGCGTATTAAACTCGTCTCGGTAAAATCATGTCTTCCGTTTTTAATGTCAAAGGGGAACTCTATATGTACGTGGTGGTATTTCCCCGGCTCAATGTCCTGTCTGGCAGAAAACACAACCAACGTTCTATTTGTTATAAATCTAAAGGCAGGTGCCTTAAGTGGTCCGATTTCAGAGAGGGGCACAGTAGTCAGGGTGCCAGACACGGCATTGGAGTTTTCCCATAGATATTTTTCATTCATTCGCGTATTCCTGCAGCGTTAATTAGGAAGTCGTCTAGGAAAGTCTCCATCTCTAAGGGTGGTGTGTCTACTGTCATAACTGACAGGTTTATTTGATGGATCGAAATATAAGCGGTGTTAGATCGGTTGGTTTGTTTTTTTAGTTGGTTTCAAAAGCTTTGGTTGGTGCATCTCGCGATTTTGGCGGGGCGACACCAATGTTGGCTGACACACCGCCACCGCGAGCAGGCTTACTCCCACAGGGGGATTAGCAGTGTGGCGCGGGTTTTGGCAGTTCGACGTTATCGAGCATCCGATTCACCGCCAGCTCGGCCAGCATCACTATCTGCTGAATCGCCATTGCTGTGTGTCGATGCGGGCCTTCCAGATACCCGGCAAAGTCACTGGCCATGACACTGGCCTGGGCCAGCGACTCGCAGGTGTGGGCCAGCAGGTCTTCGTCTTTGATGTCCGGCGCAACCAGGAACAGGGTGCTGGGTTTGCGGTTAGCCGGTGATTTGAGGGCGGCGGGGTTGAGGTAGTGATCCAGCGCGCGTTCAGCCGCGTCGTTGAATTTTTTGGAGTCGGCGGATTCGTAGGGGGAAACGTCGTCGGCTTCCGGGGGATTTGGAGTTTCTTTAATCATTGGCAAAGATCCTTAGAGTTGAGGAACTGCCACTTTTTCGTTTTCCAGACGAGGAGGTGGCAGCTGTACGCGGACTGGAAAAACCGAGAAAGGATCAAACCCGGCAGACCCGAAGGTCTCCCACGCACAGCCGCCATAACTCAAATTGCGGAGCTGAAAAAGCGCCGCATTATGTCATGTGCCGTGATCCTTATTCGGGTTTTCCAGACCCGATCGCTGGAAAGCCAGCGACCCACAAAGCCTACCGATTTCCCGTCTGACCCAACAACCGACAGAGTTCGTCGGAAACATCCCGCAAATTCACCGCGTCTGTAGGACCGTGAGATCAGTTCGCCAGCCGAGCCCCACCCAGCGTCCCGCTCAATTCATATGCCGCCAGTTCCGCTTGATGCGCCGCGAGGATTTCCGGCAACGAACCCCGCAGATACTCGACCCAGGTTTTGATCTTCGCATCCAGGTATTGCCGCGACGGGTAGATCGCGTAGAGATTCAATTCCTGTGAGCGGTAGTTCGGCATCACGCGCACCAGTGTGCCGTTGCGCAGGCCTTCAATCGCCGCATACACCGGCAACACGCCAACCCCCATGCCGCTGGTGATGGCCGTTTTCATGGCGTCGGCCGAGTTCACCAGGAACGGCGAGCTGTTAATGGTGACCATTTCCTGGCCTTCAGGTCCGTCGAAGGTCCATTTCTCCAGCGGGATCACCGGGCTCACCAGGCGCAGGCACATGTGATTGAGCAAGTCGCTGGGCTTTTGCGCGCAGCCGTTGGCTTTCACGTACGCCGGTGAGGCGCAGACGATGCTGTAGGTGATGCCCAGGCGCTGGGACACGAAACCCGAGTCCGGCAGTTCGCTGGCGAGCACGATGGACACGTCGTAGCCTTCGTCGAGCAAGTCCGGCACGCGGTTGGCCATGGTCAGGTCGAAGGTCACGTCGGGATGGGTTCTGCGGTAGCGGGCGATGGCGTCGATCACGAAGTGCTGGCCGATGCCGGTCATGGTGTGCACTTTGAGCTGCCCGGCGGGGCGGGCGTGGGCGTCGCTGGCTTCGGCTTCGGCTTCTTCGACGTAGGCCAGGATCTGCTCGCAGCGCAACAGGTAGCGCTTGCCGGCCTCGGTCAGGGCGATGCGGCGGGTGGTGCGGTTGAGCAGGCGGGTTTGCAGATGGGCTTCCAGATTGGAGACCGCGCGCGAAACGTTGGCCGTGGTGGTGTCCAGTTGCACGGCGGCGGCGGTGAAGCTGCCGGCCTCGGCCACGTAACTGAAGGCGCGCATGTTTTGCAAAGTGTCCATGGGGTGCTCTCGGGTGCGATGGCAAATTGTGACACGAAGTTACGGGGGCGGTGACCCCGACCAACGGATTATCGCGTTAACGGTAACAAAGATTCACAGGATTCCCAGCTTATCGCCAACAAAGCCCCCCCCTAGAATTGCGGCCTCAGGAACAACTCCCCACCTCAGGAATTTTCAGCAGTGCCGCGTCGCATCAGCAGAGCGCTTCAGACGCTCAGTGTTTTGGCTTTAACCCTGACCATCAGCGGCTGCATCGGAACCGGAGGTATTGCCCCGCAGGGCAAGGCACTGGAGGCCAATTCATTGGCCACCGACGAAGCTATCCAGAGCGCCGCGCAAGACGCTCACTGGCCCACCGCCCGATGGTGGCAGGCCTATGGCGACTCGCAACTCAACCGTTGGATCGACCTCGCCGTGCAAGGCAGCCCGAGCATGGCCATGGCCGCCGCTCGTGTGCGTCAGGCCAAGGCCATGGCGGGGGTTGCCGAGTCCGCCGAATCATTGCAGATCAATGGCGAGTCCACCCTCAAGCGCCACAACTGGCCCACCGATCAGTTCTACGGGCCGGGCGAGTTGGCCAACACCACGACCTGGGACAACAACGCCGCGTTGGGCTTCAGCTATGCCCTTGACCTTTGGGGTCGGGAAAGCAACGCCACCGAGCGTGCTGTGGACATGGCGCACATGAGCGCCGCCGAAGCGCGTCTGGCCCAGCTCGAATTGCAGAACAACATCGTGCGCGCCTACATCGAACTGTCGTTGCACTACGCGCAACGGGACATCGTCGAGGCCACCCTGAAGCAGCAAGAGCAAATCCTCGACCTGGCGCAGAAACGCCTGAATGGCGGCATCGGCACCCATTTCGAGGTCAGTCAGGCGCAAGCGCCGCTGCCGGAAACCCACCGCCAGATTGACGCCCTGGACGAAGAAATCGCCCTGAGCCGCAATCAACTCGCCGCGTTGGCGGGCAAGGGACCGGGGGAGGGTGCGCAGTTGCAACGCCCGACGCTGTCGTTGGCCGCGCCGCTGAAACTGCCGTCGTCATTGCCCGCGCAATTGCTCGGTCAACGCCCGGACGTGGTCGCCAGTCGCTGGCAAGTGGCGGCCCAGGCACGTGGGATTGATGTCGCTCACGCCGGTTTTTATCCCAACGTCGATCTGGTCGGCAGCCTTGGCTACATGGCCACCGGCGGCGGGGCGCTGGAGTTTTTGACCGGCAAGAAACTCAACTACAGCGTCGGCCCGGCGATTTCGCTGCCGATCTTTGATGGCGGCCGTTTGCGTTCGGAGCTGGGTGAAGCCTCGGCCGGGTTTGATATCGCTGTCGCCAAGTACAACCAGACCCTGGTCAATGCGCTGAAAAACATTTCGGACCAGTTGATCCGTCGCGAATCCATGGACAAGCAGCAAGCCTTCGCCGCCGAGTCGGTGGCGATGGCGCAAAAGACCTACGACATCGCGATGATCGCCTATCAACGCGGGCTCACCGATTACCTCAACGTGCTCAACGCCCAGACCTTGTTGTTCAAGCAGCAGCAAGTCCAGCAACAGGTGCAGGCCGCACGGCTGAGCGCCCACGCTGAACTGGTGACGGCGCTCGGCGGTGGACTCGGTGCGGGCGACGATGTGCCCAAAGACAGCCAGACCCAGGCTCCGAAAACCCCGGTGCTTCTCAAGTGAACACAACACCTGTGGGAGCCAGCCTGCTGGCGATGGCGGTGGGTCAGGTGACATCAGCATTGACTGACACACCGCCATCGCCAGCAGGCTGGCTCCCACAGGTTCTCTACCTGACTGAATTACAGTGAGCAGGATTCCATGACTCCCTTGCCCGCACCTTTGCGCTGGCTGTACTCCCTTGAATGGCGCCGGGGTTTGTTCGACTGGGCACGCAGCGACGGCGTGACCTGGGTGTACATTTTCAAGGTGTTGTTCGCCGCGTTCCTGACGTTGTGGCTGGCCATGCGTCTGGAGTTGCCACAACCGCGCACGGCGATGATCACCGTGTTCATCGTCATGCAGCCGCAAAGCGGCCAGGTGTTCGCCAAGAGTTTCTATCGCTTCCTTGGCACCCTGACCGGGTCGGCGGTGATGGTCGCGCTGATTGCCTTGTTTGCGCAGAACACTGAACTGTTCCTCGGCTCGCTGGCGATCTGGGTCGGCATCTGTTCGGCTGGCGCCGCGCGGTATCGCAACTTTCGCGCCTATGGTTTTGTGCTGGCCGGGTACACCGCCGCGATGGTCGGTCTGCCGGCGCTGGCGCACCCGGATGGCGCGTTCATGGCGGCGGTCTGGCGGGTGCTGGAAATCTCGCTGGGGATTCTCTGCGCAACCGTGGTCAGCGCCGCGATCCTGCCGCAAACCGCCAGCGCGGCGATGCGCAACGCCTTGTATCAACGCTTCGGCGTGTTCGCCTTGTTCGTCACCGACGGCTTGCGCGGTCGCAGCAAACCCGAGGCTTTTGAGGCGAGCAACGTGCGCTTTATCGCCGAGGCTGTCGGGCTCGAAGGGCTGCGCAGCGTCACCGTGTTCGAAGACCCGCACATGCGTCGGCGCAACGGCCGCCTCAGTCGCCTGAACAGCGAATTCATGGGCATCACCACGCGGTTCAACGCCTTGCATCAATTGCTCGAACGCTTGCGCAGCAGTGGTGCGGATCATGTGGTCGCGGCGATCAAACCGGGGCTGCAGGACCTCGCCGAATTGCTCGACGGCTTCAGCGGTCGCGCCTTGACCAGCCCCGACGCTGCCCGCCTTACGAACGCCTTGGCGAGCTACAAGGAAAACCTGCCGGCCCGGGTCCGGAGCCTTCGGGCGACGTTTCAGGAGAGCGAGCCGAGCGACGCCGAGCAGCTCGATTTCCACACCGCGTACGAGCTGCTGTATCGCTTCGTCGATGAGTTGCACAGTTATGCACAGACCCACGCCTCGCTGGCCGATCACAGCCATGCGCGGGAGCAATGGGACGAGCCGTTCACCCCGCAAACCAACTGGATGGCCTCGGCCGCGTCGGGCATTCGCGCGGCGTTCATTCTGGTGGTGCTGGGCAGCTATTGGGTGGCGACGGCGTGGCCGAGCGGGGCGACCATGACCCTGATCGCCGCAGCCACCGTGGGCCTTTCTGCGGCCACGCCGAACCCCAAGCGCATGGCGTTTCAAATGGCCTGCGGGACATTTCTCGGGGCGCTGATCGGCTTCTTCGAGATGTTTTTTATCTTCCCGTTGATCGATGGTTTTCCACTGCTGTGCGTGATGCTCGCGCCGGTGATCGTGCTCGGGTCGTTCCTCACTTCGCGGCCGCAATACGCCGGTGTCGGCCTCGGCTTGCTGATCTTCTTCAGCACCGGTTCGGTGCCAGACAATCTCACTGTCTACAACCCTTACGCGTTCATCAATGACTACATCGCCATGGTGCTGGGCATGCTGGTGTGCGCGGCGGCCGGGGCGATCATCCTGCCGCCCAACAGTCGCTGGTTGTGGCGGCGACTGGAGCAGGATCTGCGCGGGCAAGTGGTGTACGCCATCAGCGGCAAGCTCAAGGGTTTGACGTCGGGGTTTGAAAGCAGTACGCGGGACCTGCTGCACCAGGCCTACGGTCTCGCGGCGGGACAGCCGCAGGTGCAACGAAACTTGCTGCGCTGGATGTTCGTGGTGCTGGAGGTCGGTCACGCGATCATCGAGTTGCGCAAGGAACAGGCGATCCTGCCGGTGCACCCGGCCTATGCCGAATCCCAGCCGTGGCGCCAGGCGATCCGCGTGATGGGACGTTCGCTGGTGCGGCTGTTTCTGCAGCCGAGCCAGAGCAATCTGGAACGTGGATTGATCGCGGTCGACCATGCGATCAGCCGCGTGCAAGCCACCGACGAACCGTTCGCGCCGCACTTCGACACCTCGGCCTTGCGCCGGGTGAAGAGCTACCTGCACTTCATCCGCACCTCACTGCTGGACCCGCAATCACCGCTCGCCGGCTACCTGAAGGCCAGCGCTGTCGCCAAGCCCCAAGGACTTGAACATGCCTCGTGAAATCGCCTTCCACGGCGTGTACATGCCGACCATGACGCTGATGTTTTTCATCGCCGCGGCGCTCGCCTGGGCGCTGGACCGGTTCCTGTCGGGTTTCGACTTGTACCGCTTCTTCTGGCACCCGGCGCTGTTGCGCCTGAGTTTGTTTACCTGTCTGTTCGGCGCCCTGGCGCTGACTGTTTATCACTGACTCTCTATCACTGAAGAAGGCCCTGATGAAAAAGCTTTTCAGCCTCCTCGCCACCCTGCTGGTACTGGCCCTCGCGCTATGGATCGGCCGGACCCTGTGGGTGCATTACATGGACACGCCGTGGACCCGCGACGGTCGGGTGCGCGCCGACATCATCAACGTCGCCGCCGATGTCACCGGCGAAGTGGTGGACGTTCCGGTGCGCGACAACCAACAGGTGAAGAAGGGCGATTTGCTGATGCAGATCGACCCCGAGCACTACCGCATCGCGGTCAAACAAGCACAAGCGCTGGTGGCCTCACGCAAGTCGACGTGGGAGATGCGCAAGGTCAACGCCCATCGCCGCGCTGACATGGATGCCTTGGTGATCTCCAAGGAAAACCGCGACGACGCCAGCAACATCGCCGACTCGGCGCTGGCCGATTATCAGCACGCACAGGCACAACTTGAAGCGGCCGAACTCAACCTCAAGCGCACCGAAGTCCGTGCGGCGGTGGACGGTTACGTCACCAACCTGAACGTGCATCGCGGCGACTACGCGCGCATGGGCGAAGCGAAAATGGCCGTGGTCGATATGAACTCGTTCTGGGTGTATGGCTTCTTCGAAGAGACCAAACTGCCGCATGTGCGGGTGGGCGACAAAGCCGACATGCAGTTGATGAGCGGCGAAGTGTTGAAGGGGCATGTGGAGAGCATTTCGCGCGGTATTTATGACCGCGATAACCCGGAAAGTCGCGAGCTGATTGCCGACGTGAACCCGACGTTCAACTGGGTGCGCCTGGCGCAGCGAGTGCCGGTGCGGATTCACATCGATGAAGTGCCGGAAGGAGTGCTGTTGGCGGCGGGGATTACGTGCACGGTGGTGGTTAACTAGACGTTGGACCGAGTTGCGGCCATCGCGAGCAGGCTCGCTCCCACAGGGATTTGTGGTGTTCGCCGCATCTCACAGGGGATTTGTGGTGTTTGCAGAATCTGCGGCGGGCTCGATCAATGTGGGAGCGAGCCTGCTCGCGATGGGCGCGACGCGGACTTAGCCCTTGCAAAACGTCTCATGCAAATGACGCCAAAGCACCTTGCCGTCGGCCTGCTTCTCGAACACCACCGTCGAGCGTCGATCAGAATGCAGGCCGGTTGCATCGGTCTGCCGTTCGCGATAACTCACGGTCGCTCCACCGTCGTAGAGCACAATGCCGCGCAGCTCGCTGAGCTCAATCCTGAACCCGAGTTTCCTGCCGCCCGCCAGCATGAACAACTCGCTCAATGCGTCGAAATCCAGCACCCGGCCCAACGGCGAGATCATGGAAAATTGCGGCGAAAAACGCGCCAGCAGTTGTTCAAGCACAGACTCGTCCAGTTCCAGGGCCAACCATTTTTCGATAGCTATGTGAGCCTGGATGACTTCGTCAAAATATTCGCTGTAGTCGGTCATGGAGTTCTTCCGATATAGGTAGAGCCAATAGGCTCAGCGCTGGATTTGGCGGAGGACGTTGACAAGGACTGGAGAGAAGGGCTGCAACCGATTGTCTTGATCGGGGAGTTGTAACTCTTCAAGCAAGATCGAAAGGACTTCGTCACTTTCAATTTTGAGCTCCGATGGCTCGATGCATTGCGTAAACAGGAGTGACTCAATGAGTGTTTTACGCGTGTTAAACAACGCCAGATTGTTTTTGCGCGTATCACCCAGGTTGAGCACTTTTATCGCGCCAACTGCTCTGGGGGTGAGGCCTTCTACTGCGCCAGAGAGGTAGAACTTAAGCTCGGTTTCGCATTCATCCATCAGGGCGGTGAGCGCAAGCGGTTGGGATTTGTGAGCATCGCCACATTGATTTGGATGGTTGCAGCTGGCAACAATGTTGGAAAAATTCATCGTACGATTCGGGGCCGAATCTTGCGCATCGACATGTTCGTTGTGCGCTGTATCGATAGCGATTGCATGGCAACAATACGCACATAATCCAAATTGTTCTTCAAGGCAGGCCTCGCGTATGGCTTGCCTCTGCGCGTAGGGTAGGTCGTTGTAGCGTTTTCCTGGGTTGCCGCGTTTCCACTGTCCAAGTGATTCGGGCTCTTTGCCTTTGTGAATCTTACGCACTACGCAGCTCCATTTTGCGGATCAATAAGGCGGCTTTGGCCAATTCAATGTGGCCGGCTGGTAGTTCGCCGGAGAGTGCTTCAAATAGCGTCTTTGCAGCTTTTAGCTTCTTGTCCTGAAGTAGATCAAGCAGTTGATCCAGACGCTCTTGAACGTCCGTGTTGCGAACTTCGGTTTCCATCACGCTGAGGAGGACCTGGTTTGCATCCAGTCCATACAAACCTTTTTTCTCGACCAGTTTTCCGTCATCCAGGACATAGCACAGAACGTCTTTGCTATCGCTGATGACCAGCGGTGAATGGGTTGTAAGAATGAATTGGCAGTTGGGGAAGGTTTCTGTCAATTGATGGATCAACCGACGTTGCCACCGGGGATGCAAGTGCATGTCGACTTCGTCGATCAGTACTACGCCGTTACCTTCGAGTGGGTTCTCCAACCCGGGATTCATCATCGCTAATCTGCGTGCAATATCCCCTACTAGCGCCATCATCGACTTTTCCCCTTGCGACAGTTGAGCGACGTTGAGGGTTTTGCCCCCCTTGTCTATCGCCATCAGCAAACGAGGTTTGCGTTGTACGCGAAGGTTATCGAAGCCCGGCATGAATGCCGAGATGGCCTTGCGCACGGCATTGAGCTGTTTGTCGCGAGACGAAGCATGCATGCGCTCGATTTCTTGAATGATTTTCTTATCGGGGGTTGCAATGGCTTTTTTGATGTCACTCAACAGCACGCTCGATATGCCAGATTCATTTTCAATATCTTCGCGTTGTCTGAACCATTCGAAGAAACGAGTGAAATCGACTCCTTGTCCAAGTGCATTCTCGTAACCCTCAAGCTGATTGAAATCGGTGCGTGAGGTCAATTCCAGCGGGATGTCCAGTACTGATCTTTCTACCGGGTAGTAAACAATCAAGGGTAATGATGCTGCTACTTCGGCGATAGATAGCATCTCACCGTAGCAGTGAGCCAAATCTGCAGCGCCCGCCAGGTTACCTTTGTCTAGCGCAACATGGCCTGGACGTAACCGCACGAGCGTCCAGCTAAAGTCCTGCTCGTGTGGGAGATTGAAGTATCCAGGTTCGTGTACGTCGAGGGTGATTGATGCAGTGCTAGCGTCATTGTTGATGCAGTCCTGATCAATCAAAACTCCTTTGCTGCGTTGTGAGCGAATCCTCGCCACCAACCAACTGAGCGATGTCGCCAGTGACGTCAGAATCGTTGTTTTACCGCAGCCGTTATTGCCGACAAACACCGTCACTTTCGAAACGAGCGTGTCCGTCGGCGCAAAGGCAACTTCCAGATCGGTAAAACGTCCGACATTACTCAGTCGGATTTTTTTGATTTCCATCACGTTGCCCTTTTAGGGTCAGTCGGTTGATACAAAGGCGTCGATTATGGCATCCCCTCGGCGTTTTATCAGGTGGTGGCTGTAATTGCTTACAACTGCCCGCGCAACCCAAACCGCTTCATCAACCCCGCCTGCAACAACCCTTTGGGCAACAACCCGGCCAACAGCGGCAACGCCCGGCTGCCATTGCCCAGGCGAATCAGGCGCGGCGGGTTGCTGTGTTGCACGGCTTTGAGCAAACCCTCGGCAAATTCCCTGGCCGGTGTCGGTTTATCCTGAGAGGCCTTGGCCCTCGCGCGAATGCCTTCACGCAGCGGAAACCACGGCGATTGTTCGGTGATCAATTGTTCCGCTTCATGGCCGGCATTCTTGGCGAAACTGGATTCGATGGCGCCCGGCTGGACCTCCATCACGCGAACCCCGAACGGCGCCAGCTCCATGCGCAACGCATCGCTCAAGGCATGCACCGCCGCTTTAGAGGCGCAATACGCACCGGCGAACGGCGTGACCAACACCCCGGAAACGCTGCCGATGTTCACCACCAGGCCTTTGGCGCGGCGCAGCACCGGGAACATTGCCCGGGTCACGCCGACAATGGCAAAGACGTTGGTTTCGAACTGCCGCTGCATCGCCGGCACACCGCCGTCGAGCAACGGGCCCATGGCGCCGTAACCGGCGTTGTTGATCAGCACGTCAAGGCCGCCACGTTGTTGATTGATCTGCTCGCTCAGTTGTTCAAGCGCGGCGGCGTCGTTGACGTCCAGTTGCACGGCCGTAAAACCGGCGGCGGTCAGCGCCGCGACGTCTTCAGTCTTGCGCGCACTGGCCCAGACTTCGTATCCGGCACTTTTGAACACATCGGCCAGGGCGCGGCCAATGCCACTGGAACAACCGGTAATCAACGCAACAGGCATGGCGCGGTCCTTGTGCAATAGAAATAGGGAAGATTAGTCCGAGAAACTACCTTGCAAATGTTCGGCGCGAAACTCCAGGGTTTGCGGGCGATAACCGGGGCGCAGCGGCGGCAACGGCAGACAGTCTTCCCAGTTGGCGCCGGCCTGCAGTTCGCCGGGGCCGCGATAGCGCGGTGCGGCGTATTGATTGTCGGCCAGGTTGACCGTATCGCCCGGCGCGTACGCGGCGATGCGCCAGCGCAACTCGGTGAGCGGCACGTCGTTGCCATTGTTCATTTTCAGTTGCAAGGGACGGTCGGCCGGGCATTGCTCGGGGGCGTAGGTAATGCGCAGTTCAAGGCGTGCCAGTTGCTTGACCTCGCGGTTGTCCAACCAGATTACCCACGTGGCCACCAGGCCCAGCCCGATGGCGGCCGCCACAGAGACCGGCAATGCCTTGGCCGGGTAGCGCAGCAACAGGATCAGCCAGGTAATGACCAGCAAGACGCCGATGAACATGTTTTATCGCTCCTTGAACTCATGACCACCATCCTACCGAAGGGCCGCGGGAATGGACATTCGCGGTTCAAGTGGATGTACCGTTGGTCGCTACTGTAATTTCTGACAGTAGCCAGGCCATCACCGCGACGATTAGATGGCCATTGGCAAAAAAAGGACGTCCAGGGCATGCCGGCCTCGACGATGGGAATGCACTACAACACACCCAAAGTGTCTGTTTTCGATCCGCGGGGATTGGCCGTCTGTTCGGTTGATTATTGGCGTGAGGTTGAAGGCATCTGCGCTCAGGCGCGATTCAATCGCATGCTCCACGATGCCGCGGGTTTCCCGATAAAACAGTGGGACCCTCGGCTGTGGGCGTTACACAAGGACGACCCCGCAGTCCCCGCCAACCTCACGACAGTGCATTCGCTGCTTGGCCATCCCGTTTGCACGAACAGTGTCGATGCCGGCTCGACAGTCAGTCTGTTTGGCCTGGCCGATCAGGTGCTGTTCAGCTGGGACAGTCGCGGGATACGACGCGAGGTCGAATACGACGACCTGCTTCGGCCTATCGCGGTGTTCGAACACCTGGCCACCGAACCACGACGTTGTGCTGAACGCATGGAATATGGTCGTGCCGAACCGAGCGCCCAGGATCATAACCAATGCGGGCAACTGATTCGCCAGGATGGCCCGGGCGGGACCGTGCTGTTTGAGTCGTTCGCGATCACTGGCCCGTGCACAAGGCAGGTTCAACACTTCACTTTGGACGCCGTTGCCCCTGATTGGCCGGAGCCGATTGTCGAGCGTCAGGCATTACTGGAGCCGGGCGAGGGCGCAATCTCGACGTGGCGTTACGGGCCGCATGGTGATGTGCTGGAAAGTATCGATGCCCGGCAGAATACCCAGAGGTTTGCCTTCACCCGTGATGGTCGGTTGCGCCAGAGCGCACTCAAACTGGCCGGCAAGCTCACGTGGCAAACGCTGGTCCGGGAGATTGAGTACAACGCCCAGGGGAAGATCACTCACCAAGTGTCGGGTAAAAACATAAGCACCGCCCTAAAATATAGTCCTGAAGACGGTCGCCTGATGGAGCTGCGCACGCACGGCGAGCACACCGACGCGCTGCAACATCTGGTCTACGCCTATGACCGCATGGGCAATGTTCTGAGTATCGAAGACAAGGCGCAGGCGGTGCGTTTTTTCAACAACCAGCGTATTAATCCTGTCAGTCGCTTTATCTATGACAGCCTTGGCCGATTGATCGGCTCGACGGGCCGGGAGGCGGGAGCTCCCAACAAAGGGCCTGCATCGGTGGGGCGCAACGATCCTGCGGCGCTCAGTACCTACAGCCAGACCTACAGCTATGACGACGGCGACAACTTGGTGAAGCTGGAACACGTCGGCGCACAAAACCCGGGGCGTCAACTAGAAGCTGCCCGGTACAGCAATCGCTGTCTTCCCTGGCGCAACGGCAGACCGCCGTCCGAAGACGACATCGCAGCGGCATTCGACGCCCGGGGCAATTTACTGGAGCTGGATCAGGGACGGTTTTTGACGTGGGACCTGCGCAATCAATTGCACTCGGTCAGCCCGGTGGAACGTGACTCCGAACGTAATGACTGTGAATATTATTTCTACGATACCGGCGGCCAGCGAGTGCGCAAGATTCGTTCATTGCAGACCAATGCCCGCACCGTAAAAGCCGAAGTGCGTTACCTGCAAGGGTTGGAACTGCGCACTGACAGTGGCACTGGAGAAGTGTTGCACGTCATCACCGCGCAGGCCGGACTCAATACGGTTCGGGTGTTGCATTGGGAAAGCGACCCACCGTCCGGGGTCAACGATCAATACCGGTACAACCTGGTCGATCACCTGACGTCTTGCACGGTGGAATTGACCGATGATGCACACATCATCAGTCAGGAAGTCTTTTATCCCTTCGGCGAAACTGCATGGTTTACCGGTTCGGACGTCGACTATAAAACCATTCGCTATTCGGGTAAGGAACGCGATGCGACAAGTCTTTATTACTACGGTTTTCGATACTACATATCGTGGTTGCAGCGTTGGCTCAGTCCCGATCCGGCCTTGGCCATTGACGGTCTCAACCTTTACTGCATGGTTCGAAACAATCCGACAGGGTTGGTCGATCCGGATGGGCTCGCACCCAATAACGATAAGCCTCGGGTCCCCGCATGGCCTCCCCAATCGTCTGTTAATGCACCGGTTGCAGTTAAGCCGGTGGTGCCATTGCGGCCGTTTCGGCCCCATTCGGCATTGACGGTTCAGCCCTCGAGTGCAGCGGTCGCACCTCAAAGACCGCCACCGATATCGCTGCCGACCGCGGTCAAGTCAAATAGAGCGCTTCCTGCCTATGCCGGTGGTTCAATGAATGCGGGCTCACATCAATTGTTGCTTGGCCCATCAGGCGCCGTCATCGCCATGAGGGGGGACGATCGTTCCCCCGAGACAATCCGTAAAGCGGGTGGTTTTTTCCCGAGAGATAACAGGGGACCCGAAATCAAGGATGAGTTCAGACAGGCCGTGGTGGGCAAATCCATGAACACTTTGTCCCAGGAGCACGTTAGAAGTCCTGTTCCCGGGTACGTATCCACTGGCATGGATGAAAATTCAGGGGGTTACGGTGACACAAGGGCCTACCTGTACCGGATGGAAATTCCGGGTCTTGCGGAGCGAGCCATCAATGATCAGACGCTGGGGCTCAATACGTCCTTCGAATTCATACCCAAAGGCCGACTGCATGCGAGACTTTTGATGAGCGGGTCAACCCTTGACCAGTCGAAATTCGTGGCGATGATTCCGCCGATGACAGTGGAAATGACCTTTATTACACCGATTCCGAGTGCCTACATCGTTGCCTACAGGGAGGCGAAAAGCACCGAGTGGAAACCTTTTTAACGATAACGACCCAGATGTAAAAAGCCCCCGACCAACCCGCTGCGGATGGGGATTCGCAGCGGACTGGACGGGGGCTTTTAGTTTACTTGACGCTTACTGCGCGATGGTTTTCACCGACACGCCGCGTTCGACCGGGGTCGAGCGACCGTAGATATCTTCAAAACGCTCGATATCGTCTTCACCCAGATAGCTGCCCGATTGCACTTCGATGATCTCGAGTGGAATCTTGCCCGGGTTGCGCAGACGGTGAACCGAAGCGATCGGGATGTAGGTCGACTGGTTCTCGCAGAGCAGGAACACGTTGTCGTCGCAGGTCACTTCAGCCGTGCCGCTGACCACGATCCAGTGTTCGGCGCGGTGGTGGTGCATTTGCAGCGACAGGCACGCGCCCGGTTTGACCGAGATGTGCTTGACCTGGAAGCGGCCACCCATGTCCACCGAATCGTAGGAGCCCCACGGACGATAGACTTCGCAGTGGTTCTGGGTTTCGGTACGGCCCTGCGCGTTGAGGGTGTTGACCATTTGTTTCACGCCTTGGACCGAGTCCTTGTGGGCGATCATCATGGCGTCCTTGGTTTCGACGACCACGATGTTTTCCAGGCCGATCACCGACACCAGTTTGCCGTTGCCGTGGATCATGCAGTTTTTGCTGTCCTGGATGACCACGTCGCCTTTGGTGACGTTGCCGTTGGCATCTTTTTCATTCACTTCCCACAGCGATGCCCAGCAACCGACATCGCTCCAGCCAGCGGTCAGTGGCACGACGCAGGCGCGCTGGGTTTTTTCCATCACCGAGTAGTCGATGGAATTGTCCGGGCAGCAGGCGAAGGTAGCTTCGTCGATGGTGATGGTGTCGGCATCCTGTTCGCTGCGCTCAAGGGTCAGCAGGCAGGTGTCGTAGATGTCCGGATCGTGTTTTTTCAGTTCTTCCAGGAAGCGGCTGGCGCGGAACAGGAACATGCCGCTGTTCCAGAAGTAGCCGCCGGACTGGACGAATTCGGTGGCGCGCTTGACGTCTGGTTTTTCGACGAAATGCGAGACACGGCTGACGCCTTCCGGCAGCAGCGAATCATTGGTCGACTTGATGTAGCCGTAACCGGTTTCCGGTTTGGTGGCCGGTACGCCGAACAGTACCATTTCGCCGTTTTCGGCAGCGACAGTGGCCAGGGCCAGGGCGCGTTGCAGGGCTTTCTGGTCTTCCAGCACGTGGTCGGCCGGCAGCACCAGCATCAACTCGTCACGGCCTTCATTGATCAGCATCATCGCGGTCAGGGCCACTGCCGGCGCGGTGTTGCGGCCGAACGGTTCCATCAGGATGCGCTGGGTTTCCAGCTTGCGGTTGGCCAGTTGCTCGTTGACGATGAAGCGATGGTCCTTGTTGCAGACCACGATCGGGGTGTCCATGCCTTCGAATACCAGGCGTTCCAGGGTTTGCTGGAACAGCGTGTGCTCGCCGGTCAGGGCCAGGAATTGCTTAGGGAACTGTTTACGGGAAAGCGGCCAAAGACGTGAGCCACTACCACCGGACAAGATCACTGGAATCATGTTGTTACTCCTTGAAAATCGTATGGGTCAGAGCTACTGCGTTCTGTCGTTTCACTCTTGTTCTTATTCCGTGTCCCGACTGACACCTCGCTCCTTGTAGGAGTGAGCCTGCTCGCGATGACTGAATGCCAGTCGACATCGATGTTGGATGTCAGACCGCAATCGCGAGCAGGCTCGCTCCCACATTGGGAGCTGCGTCAGTCGGGCAAAATGCTTAGCGCGTCGAGACCGGGCGTTTAACCCAGACTGGCGACAGGCTGCTGCCGCTGCCGGTGACGTACAGCACGGCGGCCTCACCGCGTTCCAGCGCAACCGGCTTCACGTCGCCGACTTTGGTCGCGCCGTCATACAGCGCCAGGCTGACTTTCACCGGGTTGATTTCACGCTCGCCACGACTCTTGGCCGCAACGGAGGGAACCACTTCGGTCTTGCCGTCGGCGGTTTTCAGGGTCAGTGCCTTGTCGCTCAGGTTCTGCACACGAACCAGGGATTTCTGCTTGTTCTTGAACGGCGGTTCTTCGATCAGTTGTGGCGCGCCGCTGGCGTTGTTGACCAGGGTGTAATAGTGATCGCCGGCCAGTTTCACTGGCAGGGTCTGGCTGCCGACCTTGGCGCTGTAGTCGCCGCCCGGCATGAAGCTGAAGTCGCTGCTGGACAACGGCGCGACGTCGCTCAGGTTGGTAGTGCCGACGGTGGCGCTGACTTCAGCGTTACCGGCGTTGTAGATACGCACAAAGCTCGAACCTTTCGGTGCGGTCGGGCCGTAGAGTGCGGAGTCGCCACCGGCGAAAGCCTGCATGGACAGCACGCTCATGCCAGCAACCAGAGCAAGAGTCTTGGCGAGACGGCGAGGAGTAGTAGTGAAAGTCATGGTAGTACCTCTCTTTCAGTTTTGCGCCCGGTCGGGCGTCTCGGATTTAGTGTTTGCAGCTACGTTTTGTTGGCGAACGCCAGCTTCTTTGAGCTCTGCGACCCACTGCGGGTCGGCGTCACCAATTTCGTTGTTCACAGGCAGATAACGTTCAGGAAATTCCCAGATCAGCACCTGAGGCGGGCTGTTCTTGAAAGCGTCGCTTTTCAGATAGCTGAGCATCGGCAGAATCGGACCGTGGCCGTCTTCGGCGTAATTGACCACGTCGCTGTGCAGCGCTTGTTTCAGCGCACCGACGAAGTTCCAGTTAGGGTTGGCGCTGTAGCTGGTGCCGATCAGGGCCACCGGCACGTCGGTGTTGGCAAACAGCGCGTCGTCGCCGGCAGGCTGAGCATCAACCGCAACGGTGTTGCGCTTTTGCAGTGGTTCTTGCGCCGGCATCATGTTTTCGAACAACGGGTCCAGTGGCAGGAACAAGCGCAGGTCGCCCTTGTGTGTCACGTTCTCCGCAGGTGTCGTCACGAAGTTTTGCGGCTCGCCGCTAAGCGGGGCTTCGTCAGTAATCGTTTTGGCCAGGGTCTCGGCGGCGATTTGCGCGCCTTGTGGAGTCCAGTGGGTGTCGGTGCGCAGGAACACTTGCTGACCGTCCAGCTTGGCCTTGAGCATCGGGCCATAGAGGTCGGGCGCAAGGATCTTGTCGGCTGCCACGCGAGCGTGGAAGTCTTCATAGAGGTTGGCGTGAATGCTTGAAGGCTTCACCTCGCCCAGGTGTTCCGGGTACAGGCGAGTCTTGGCCGGCACAATCGCCATCACCAGTTTCACGCCCTTGGCTTTCAGTTCCTGGCGCACGCCTTCTACGAGTGCGTAGTTGCCTTGCAGGTTCAACTCTTCGTTGACGATCGGGTTGAATTCTTCATCGCTGTACAACCACTGATCGCGACCGAGCACAACGCCTGGACGACCTTCGTTGAACAGTTTGAAATCCAGCGCGGCCCAGAGGTTGGTGCCAAGACGCTTGATCGGGAACTCGGCGTCGTAGTGAGTCTCGACGGCTTTGGTCCAGCGACCATTGAGCACTGTGGTTTCGGCCGACGTATTGAAGCCGAAGAAACTGCGCGTGGACCACACGCCCAGCACCAGCAGAATCAGCAGGAACAGGGCGATGTAGAGGATGCGTAATGAGCGGGTCATGGTCAGATCCCTCAGAACTGGAAGTAAAGGAACGGCGAGAAGCTTTGCGCCGAGAGTTTGAAAATCGAAGCGATGAACAGCACCAGTACCAGCGTGCGCATCACGTAGCGTGACCAGTCCGCGGTCCAGTAGGCCGGTTGCACAGTCGCTTCAACACCGACGGTGTAGCCAGGTTCGTGGATGCTCGCCGGGTTCTCGCCCGGTGCCGCTTTGATCATTCCAGGTGTTGCCGTGGCCGGGCCGTCAGCCTCGACGTTCACAACAGGTTTGGTCTTCTCAGGCGGCCGGTTGGTGTAGAAATCGCGGATGCCGAAGAACGCCAGGGTCACGTACGCCACCACCAGGGTTGCGATTTGCAGACCAGTGAGGCTGGCCTGGTTGAGTTCCGACAGCGACCATTCGCCGAAGCTGAACATTGCGCCGTACATGCGACCGGCAACGTGCAGGTTTTCCGAGCGGAAGATCACCCAGCCCATCACCACGAGCAGGAACGTCAGCGCCCAGCGGATCGGGTTGATGCTGCGCGGCGAAGTGTTCAGGCCCAGGGCCTTCTCGATCGCCAGCCACATGCCGTGCCACGCACCCCAGACGATGTAGGTGATGTTCGCGCCGTGCCACAGACCACCGAGCAGCATGGTCAGGAACAGGTTGCGATAGGTCATCAGCGTGCCTTTGCGGTTGCCGCCCAGCGTGATGTACAGGTAGTCACGCAGCCAGGTGGACAGACTGATGTGCCAGCGGCGCCAGAACTCGGTGATCGACTGGCTGATGTACGGCTGCTTGAAGTTTTCCATGAAGCGGAAACCCATCATCAAGCCCAGGCCGATGGCCATGTCGCTGTAACCGGAGAAGTCGAAATACAGCTGCGCGGTGTAGGCCAGCGCGCCGAGCCAGGCATCGCCCGTGGTCGGGTGTTGCAAGGCGAAGCAATGGTCAGCCACCACCGCGAGGGTGTCGGCGATGAAGACCTTCTTGATGAAACCCTGCATGAACCGCGTGCAGCCCTCGGAGAACTTGTCGAGGGTGTGGGTGCGGTTGTTGAACTGGTCGGCGAGGTCGCGGAAACGCAGGACCGGGCCGGCGATCAGGTGCGGGAAGATCGCCACGAAAGCGGCAAAGTCGATCAGGTTGCGAGTGGCCGGGGTGTCGCCACGGTACACGTCGATGATGTAGCTGATGGACTCGAAGATGTAGAACGAGATCCCGATCGGCAACAGCACGTGGGTCAGGATGAACGGCGACAGACCGACCGAAGTCATCATCGCGTTGATGCTGTCGACGCCGAAGTTGGCGTACTTGAAGTAGCCCAGGATGCACAAGTCGACTGCCACGCCGAGCAGCAGCCAGCGTTGGGCCGGTTTGGTCCGAACGCCCGCGGCACCGACTTTGAGGCCGATCCAGTAGTTCCATAGCGTGACGGCCGCGAACAGCGCAAGGAAGTCCACGCGCCACCAGGCATAGAACACATAGCTGGCGATCAGCAGCAGCAGGTTGCGATAGCGTATTCCGCTCAAATAGTACAAGCCGAGAAAGATCGGCAAGAACAAAAACAGGAATACGTTGGATGAAAATACCATCCCGATCTCTCCGTGTTTAACCAACAGTCAAGGGCCGCAGCCCCCCCAAACCCCCCACCGAAATCCGGAGGGCGTAACACACAAAACTCAAACTCGACACTGAACCTGTGGGAGCGGGCTTGCCCGCGATAGCGGTGGATCAGTCGACATCAATGTTGAATGTCAGACCGCCATCGCGGGCAAGCCCGCTCCCACAGGTTTTGTATTTTTCCTAGGAGCCCTTGTTGCCTTTTTCGTTGGCCGGGTCGAAGACCTTGGTCAGGTCACCGCCGAGGCGGAAGGTCTTGAACGGCTGCATCTTGTGCTTCTGTTCCAGCACATCGGCCGGGCAGGTGTAGAGCGTGCAGAACGGTTCGAGCCAGGCAAATTTCGAGTCGATCTTGAGATCGGTCATGTCCTGTTCCTTGCCGTTCTTCTTCTCGAAGATCGCCGGGTCTTTAACCCCGGCCAGCACCTGATCACCCAAGCGTTTCAAGGCACCGTTGTTTTCCTGACGCAAGTCCACACCGTTGACCTGGGCGAAACTGGCGATCATCGCCAGCGGCGGCAAGGCATAGTTGTGATAGGCGAGGGCGCGCTGTTGGCGCTTGAGTTCGTTGGGCAGGAAACCCTGGGCGTCGACCTGATTGGCGCCGACCTTGTATTCCTTCACCGACCAGTCGAACAGGTCGCGGCGGTTGGTGGCGACCGAAGTTGCCATCACCGACCAGGCAGCCCAGTACGAGTGATTGTTGGTTTGTTCCAGCGGCAAGTTGTCCCAATCGCTGACCACCTGATCAGCCATTTTGCTGAACCAGGCCTCGATCAACTGCGACTCTTGCTGATGGGTTGCCAACGGATGCGAGTCGGAGAACTTCAGGCGAATGTACGCAGACGCCATGCTGCCCAATGCCCACTTGCGCATGGATTTGCCGGTGTGGTTGAAGTCCTTGGACATCAACGCGTCGGCCTTGGCCCAGGACGTCAACCAGTTCAGGGTGCATTCGAGCTGTTCCGGGCGACCGTCACGCATGAACTGCATCACGCGCTTGCTGGTGCCGCGCTCCAGTTTGGTGATGTCGGCGGTGCTGTCGCGGAAGGCTTTTTCCGAGACCTCGTTCAGGGTCGAACGGGCCTTGTCGGAGCCTTCGTACTTGCTGCGAAATTGCAGCGAGCCGGTGTACGGCGTCGGCATGGCATCACAGCCTTCGCTCTTGTCGCCGGTTTTGACTTTTTCAATCGGCGCGAAGTAACCCTGTGGCGGACGCAACGGCGCGGCGGCCTGAGTCGCGCCGGCAAACATCGCCAGACTCAACAGGGAGGGTGCGATCAGTTTTTTCAACATTCGGGTTTGCATGCATGTCATAAGAGATTGCCTCATTGCCCAACCTGAGCGGTACGTTGCCCAGTGCCAGGGAACACGTTGCGTTTGCAGATTTTCGTTTCGACTTTCTGTGGCGCGGTACCTGCTTCAGGGCCCTGGACTTCGATGGCCAGCAGATTCTGCGAGGCCCAGTCATCGTCCGTGCGCAACTCAAAGGCGAAACGCCCGTCGGTGTCGGAGGTTTCCGGTTTTTCGATCTTGATGTCCTCGTGGCGACCGTTCATGTACCAGAGGGTGGCTTGCAGCTTTTTCACCGATGGATCGGCGAAACGGATATCGACCTGGTGACCGCTGTTTTGCAGGTTCAGGTTCGTGCTGTTGACCAACAATTCGTTCTTGCCCGGTTTCAATGTGGTGCTGGCGGTCATCTGTGCATCCTTTCCTTCGCAACCGTTGTCCAGCAGCGCCATCATCTGGCGGTAGATGGTTTCCTGGTCGAGGCGATAGAGCGGCGAGAATTCCCAGATCAGAATCTTGGGTGGCTTGGTCTGGAACTCTTCGCTGCCCAGGTACTGCAGCATCGAACCTTCCAGGCCACCGCCGGGGAACGCCACGTTGAGGATGTCGGCGCCGATGGCCTCTTCGAGGAAACCGGCGAAGTTGTAATTCTTGCCACTGTGGCTGGTGCCGACCAGGGTGATCTCCGGATTGCCGGAGTCTCCGAACAGGTCGCCATCCGCTGCTTCACCCTTTGGCTCGGTGGTGAATTGATCCATGTACTGGATCGCGTAGCTGGTGCCACAGAGTTGACCGGCCATGTTGTGTAACGTTCCGGTCTTGCCCATGCGACCCGACCTGTGGCTCTCGAATTCGCGTTTTGGAATGCCCGCAAATTCAGGCATTTGCTTGATTTTCTCACCGACGATTTTTGCCGTGCGCTGGGCGCCATACGGCGTCCAGTGCTGGTCGCCGCGGAAGTAGAAGTCGTGGGCTGGCAGGGTGTCAGGTAGCGATTCGTTGGTCAGCGGCGACAGGTCCGGCACCACGTAGCCCATGGCGGCGAAACGCCCCAGCATGGCCTTGTAGTTTTTCAGGGCCTTGTCGAAATCGTATTTGGCTTTTTCTTCCGGGTTCAGTTTGTTGCGGTTCACCAAGCCACGAGTAGGTTGATAAACAACAACGAGCTCCACGCCTTTGCTCTTGAACGCATCGTGCAGTTCTTTCATGCGTTTGTAGCCGGCGGGGGAGGTGTCGAATTCGGTGCGCAAGTCTTCTTGCGTACGGAACAACCAATCGCCCTGGGCCTGTACCAGCGTGGTGAAGTTCTGCTGGTAACGCGTGGTGTAGTTTTTCGCGTCATGCGCTTCAGGGCACAGGTTGCAGCACGGTTCGGCGCTGAATGTCGGTGCCTGGACATCGTCGGCGCGAACACCGCCGCTGGCCGCGAGAATGCCGGCGGTCAGGGCCGACAGGCTGAGTAATTTGATCAAGTGTGAGTGCATAAAATTATCCTCAGTCCCGCATTTCAGTCTGGCGTTCGACAGGGTCGATCAGCACGGCTTTCTGCTGGCGCACCAGCAGGTCGAGAATTTCGTCCTGACGCTCGCCGAGAATCCCGCTGAAGCTGATGCCGCTGGATTTGGTCGGTGCGAGCATGGACACGCGATACAACTCGACGCTCAGCGGTGAGTCGATGGACAGCGGGCCGCTGCCGTTACCGGCCAGTTCGCCGCCGACCACGATCAGCGACACCTGGGCGTCGAACGGATCGAGCTTGATGTTACGGTCGGTGTCGCTCAGGTCTTTGATGTGGCCGTAGACGCCGGTCAAGCCGTTGGCCATCGACAGGTTTTCGTAGAGGCGGATGTTCACGCTGTTACGAACCCGTATGCCGTGGCGACGGTTGCTGATCACCTTGTTGCCGTACAGCAGATTGTCGGCACTCTCGTAAAGGGTGATGCCGTCTGTGTGGTTCTTGTAGATCTCGTTGTAGGCGATCAGGTTGTTGACGCTGTTACGGTCGATCACCAGACCCGAAAGCTTGTTGTCGTAGCTGCGGTTGTTGAAGATGAAGCTGTCGTTGACCTCACGGGAAATGATGATCCCGTGCTTCTTCTTCGTGCCGTACACCGTGTTGTCGGCAATGATCAGACCGTGGGAACGGTCATGCGGGTCAATGCCGTAGACGATGTTGTCTTTGTAGGTGTTGCCCTTGACCACGAAGTCTCGGGTTTCATAGCAGTAGAAGCCGTACCACATGTCCGAGAACTCGGAACCGACGATCCAGCCAGTCGGCTCGGGACGCTTGAGCACCTTGGCCATGTTCGGCGTGTACTGGGAAATACTCACGCCGTAGGACTTACTGTTGGCGTAACCGAAACTGGCGATCTTGCTGTTGGCGATGTAGGTCTCGGTGCCGCCCCAGGACAGCAGGAACGGACGGAATTCCTTGGGCGAATTGAACGTCGCCGGCCCATTGTCCTTCTCGCGCCAGCCAGTGATTTTGGTGTCGCGCACAAACAGCTGGCCGTCGTTGACCAGGAACGAACCGGACTCTTGGGACAGGCGCAATTCCTGGGTCTGTTTGTCGATTTCGAGGATGCCATGACGGCCAACCACGATCGGCAACTTCGCCAGGAACACGCCCGGCGACGTTTCGCTGAAGTACTGTTTAGGCAGCTTCTTCGTCAGGTCCTTGAGGTTCATGTAGCCGTCGTCGATAAAGATCGCCTGCGGGATGCCGTGCTGACGCACCACCCACTCAGCCATCTTGTTGTCGCCGCCGATGAAGTCCTTGAGGGTGTCTTCCTGCATCATCCGGCGCACGCTGATCTTGCCGGCCTTGGTGCGCACGATCTTTTTGGCAATCGCTTCGGCGGTGTAGCCGGAAGTGTCCGGCAGTGTCGGTTTGGCCAGCTCCAGCGGCGCGATTGGCGCGCTGCTGACGGTATAGTTCTTGGCCTGTTGCAGACCTTTGGCCGTTGTAGCCGGTTTCACCACCGGTTCGACGGTGGCGAAGGCTGCGGCGCTGGCCAGCAGCATTGCGCCGGCCAGTAGCGTTAGCGAACCTCGCTTTGCACTGTTCATGTCGGGCACTCCCTTCGCGGTTCGCATCAGAAGCGCCAGATCACGTCGATGAATGCGCGGTGCATGTAGGAATCGACTTCTTTGCCATAGGCATCGCCCGGCTTGAACACGCCGCCACGGAAGCGCACGAGGGCCGACGGCTCATCGATCGACTGGCTCAACGCGGCAGGCAGCAGGCCTTGCTTGAAGTACTTGGTGACGACAAGGTCCATCTCCTGACCGAGGTCTTTTTCACCATCGTTCAGTGGCAGGGACGTGGTGGAAAGAATCGCGCCGGTAGGGTCGGTGTTGTCCTCGACCGCATTGATGCCGTTGCTGCCAACCGGCTTGTTGCCGTCGACGCGCCAGAATTTGTGGTAGATCAGGCTGGCGTCGTATTCGTCGTTGAGCATCCACGAACCAAACAGGGTCGCGGTCTGCATGTTCTGCATTTCGCCACGGTAGGCTTCGCCGAAACGGTGAACCCGCGAACGGGTACCGGTGTAGTTCGAGCGGTTGCTTTCCAGGCCGTTCTGTTCGTACTCGGCGCTGGCGCGGGCATAGGCAGCACCGACTTGCCATTGCGGATCGAGGCGCAGACGCACGCCGACATCCGTGGCCCAGCCATTGAGGTCTTGACCGCGTTTGGCTTCGGTCGGAGGCGTGCCGTTGGCGTTCAGCGGGTTGACCGTGTCGGTGTCGCCGCTCATGCCGGTGATGCTGCCCCAGTAATTGACAGTGTTGGTGTTGCGCCAGTTGTAGGCGTCACTGTCAGCGGTCAGGCCCAGCCAGGTGATATCACCGTTCTGTTTCTTGTCCAGCGAATCGGTGGGAACACCTGGTTGTGGGTAGTCGAGCTTGCCGTCATCGTGGGTGTGATGACCGCGAATGCCGACCCAGTTGCCCGGTGTCCACTGATAGTCCGCATCGGCGTAGACGTGCAGGCGATCCTTGTCTTTAGGGGCCAGTTCCGTGAGGTCGGTGCGGTACTCACTGAAGCGCTCGGCGACGCCGACGTTGGCGCGCAACAGGGTGGTGTCGAAGGTCCAGTTCAGGGCTTCGATGTTGGTGTCGCGCCATTGGCCGTCGGCGTTGTGCAGGCGTTGACGACCGAGCTTGAGCATCTCGCCGGGATACGGCGTGAGGCCGCTGTAGCCGACCCAGAATTCACGCATCGCCAGGTAGTTTTTCTTGGTCTTGCGATCATTGCTGGTGGTCGGCGTGGTGCCGTCGCTGGCGGTCCCCTGCAAGGTGTCCGTCTCGATGATGTCGGTGGCGGTCACTGCCTGGCCCATGGCGTAGGCGCTCCACGCGCCGCTCTCGCCATAGACCCATGGACGCAGGTCGAGGCCGACGCCGTTGACGTCGCCGCCGCTCTTGGTGCCGAGGTCGCTGTCGGCTTCGGACTGGCCGGTAACTTTCACTTCGAGGCCGAAGTTTTTGGTTTCAGTGATCGCGGCCAGCGTCGGGCAAGACCAGATCAGCGCGAACGTGAGGCCGATGCCGGCCTTCATGAATGGATTCAACTTCATAGGGATTCCTCGCCGTCTTCTTCTTGCAGGGCATGCATATCCAGCGTGTTCTGGCTCAAGGAACCACGAACGGCCTGTTCTTGTTTCAACAGGCGTTGGGCCTCGGCGAGCTGGGCAGGCGGAAGTTGGGCTTCAAGTGTTGTTGCAAGCTCGGTGGCTTGCGGGGTGTCCTGAGCCTTGGCCAATTGGCTGAAGACATAGGCGTTAAGCGGGTTGGGCTTGGTGCCCCGGCCTTGGGAGAACAATTGGGCAATGGCGAAATCGGCGCTGTTCTGGCCACTACGTGCGGCTTTGAGCAGGTGATCCAGCGCTTTTTGCGAATAGACCTTGCCCAGGTAGCCACGACGGTAGATCTGGCCGAGGTAGTAATCGGCGGCCACTTCTTTGCCGACGGCTTTCTGGAAATGTTCTTCGGCGACTTTGGCGTCGGCCGGGACCCATTTGCCTTCGTAATACAACTTGCCGAGCAACAATTCGGCTCGCGGCTGGTCGGCGGCGCGGCCGTTGTTCAGATACTTCATCATCGTGTCGACGTCGCCCAGTTCCGGGAAGTCGTAAAGCAATTGCGCGAGGCTGACCCAGGAGGCGGGGTAGCCCGGAGCGATGCCTTCGAGCAGCGACTGAGCGGTTTTCTCGTCGGTCTTGCCCAGGGTTGCATCGCCGAGTACGCGAGCGACGCTGTCGACGCGCTGAGCGGAAACGGTGCCACGGGCATGAGCTGCTTGCATCTGCTTGATCAGCTCAGCTTGCTTCTCAGGCTTGGCCTGTTTCTGGTAAACGGTGGCCAATTCGACGTAGCAGATGTCAGTGGTGTTCAACGCGGCTTTGCAGATGCTTTCGACTTCGGCCAGGTGCTGGTCGTAAGTGCCTTGGGTGCGATAGAGCAGCACTTGGGCCAGACCCGCTTCCGGCTTGCCTTCGGCGCGCCATTGGCTGATCTGCTTTTGCGCGTTGATGTTCGGGAAACTGTGCGGGTATTGCAGGTACAGCATCGCCAGCGGGATCAGCGTATTGCCTTCGCCATTGGCCGCGGCTTTTTTCAACAGGCCTTCGGCTTCGTGCTGTTCGGCTTCGGTAGAACCGGGTTTGGCCACCAGCAGACGACCGAGGCGAGCCTGGGCGCGCGGCGAGACATCGGCCGCGGCGCGATAAGTCGCCTCGGCCTGCTTGATCTGCGCCGGGTCATGGCTGTCGACCTGGATATCGGCGAGGCCAACCTGTGCTTCGCTATAGCCCAGGTCTGCCAGTTGCTTGTAGTTCTGCTGCGCCAGCGCGGTGTCGCCGCGCTTGAGGGCTTCATTGGCCAGACGCTGGTCGGGCAGGCCGGCGCAACCGGCCAAGGCAATTGCCATGGCCAGTGTCAGCGGGACCGGCAGGATTCTGAGTGGGCTAGTCACGGGCATGTCCTCTACTTAAAGACCGGAAGCCATGGCTTTGTCGATCAACCAGTTCAGGTTCGGGCCACGATCGCTGTTCACTTCAACAGGGCGACCGGCGAACTTGCTGTCCAGCGGCTCGTCAGGCTGAATCAGGACGCGAATGTCGGACGACAGGTCGGCGCTTTTCAGGCTGGTGCTGCTGACGATCTTGCCGGTGCGGGATTTGTTCTCGCCGGCAATCAGGAAGCGCACCGAGCTGCCTGGCAGCACGTCGGCGAACTGGCGATAGGAGAAGCGGGCTTCTACGTTGGCTTCGCTGTTGCGCGGCACCAGTTGGAAGATCACGTCGCCTTTGCTGGCGTACTGACCGTTGGCGACCATTTGTTGCGCCACGGTGCAATCGCACGGCGAGGTCAGGGTGCCGGTCATTTGCTTGCCGAACAGCTCTTCAACCTTGGCCGGTTGCAGCTGGTCTTCGTCCAGATGGCCCTTGAGTACGTCGAGCATGCTGGTGCTGAAGGTCGCCAGTGGCGCGCCTTTGGCGGCGACGCCGTCCGCTTTGATCAGGCTTTGCACGGTGCCGTCACGCGGCATGGTGATGTTCATGCCCTGCACGCTGACAAGGCCTGCCTGTGCGTGGCTGACGAAGTACATGCCGTACACCGACTTGAAGATGAAACCGAACGCCGCCAGACCGACGAGGAAAATCGCCAGGCTGAAGGTCACTGCACGCAGACGACCGAACGCGGTCATGCCATGGCCGCCGTCCTTCATCTTGCGCGCCTTGGTGAAGTTGTCGCGCTGCAGGGTCGCCAGCACTTCACCCATGCTGACGATGTCGCCGGCCAGGTGAGAGGTGATCAGGTGGCGCAGGGTCGAGATGTCTTGCGGTTCGAGGTTCTGGAACTGGCAACCGACACGGCCGGTCGGGCGGTCGATGGAGCGCACTTGCAGCTCCACGTCCATGGCCAGGCCGAGGTTGTCGATGACGAATTGCAGGCGAGCCTTGTACACGTCGCCGATTTTCAGTGGCATCTGACCGGCGTTGAAGGACAGGCCACCCGCGGAGAGGTCGAGCACTCGAGCTTCCATCGGGGTCCGGTCAGGACCGAAGAAGCGCAGCTTGGCCGGAATTTTCACTCGGGCGTGTTGGCGCTGGGCTTCTGACTCATGCACTACGTTGGCGTTGACGGCGGTATTCATATGGGCGATTTCCTAGTTAATTCAGGCGAGTTCGGTCAGACCATCATCAGCAGCACGGCAACAAAAATGCTGCCGGCGGAGAAGGTCATGGTCCGAGACGACCAAGTGTTGAACCAACCTTGAAAGCTGGCGAGATCACGGGTCAGGGAAGTGGGCTGGCGACTCCAGGACTGTCGGTCGAGGCGGAAGAACACGTAGATCTTCACCATCGCGCCGACGATCTGGTTGTAATAGAGAATCGCCGGGTAGGCCGGGCCGATCCGGTGACCGGACAACGACAGCAGCAGGGTCAGGATCAGGCGGGTAATGCCGATCCACAGCAGGTAAACCAGGATGAACGCGGTGCCGTACTTGAAGCTGGCAATGATCGCCACCGTCAGGCCCAGCAATGAAGTCCACATCGACACGCGCTGATCGAACAGCACTACCGAGGTGAACAAACCGAGGCGTTTAACCCCCAGGCCCAGGGCACGGGCGTTCTGGCGCAAGTTGTTGCCGTACCAGCGGAACATCAGTTTGCGGCTGGCCTTGATGAAGCTTTTTTCCGGCGGGTGTTCCACGGTGTGGATCGCGGCGTCGGGCACGTAGAACGTGTCGTAACCCAGACGCATCAGGCTGAACCAGCTCGACTTGTCGTCACCGGTCAGGAACTTGAAGCGACCCAGGCGCCAATGTTGCAGCGAGTCGCTTTCCACGTCGGCGATGAAGTCCGGGTTGGTAACGACCGTCGCGCGAAACACCGACATCCGGCCGGTCATGGTCAGTACGCGCTTGGACAAGGCCATCGAGCACATGTTGATGTGGCGCTGGGCAAATCGCAGTTTGTGCCATTCGGCCATGACGTAACCGCCACGCACTTCGCAGAACTCGTTGGTGGTCAGGCCGCCGACGTTGCCGAACAGCTGGAACCACGGCACGGTCTTGAGTACGACGCCAGGGGCGAGCACGGTGTCGCCATCGATCACGGCCACAACAGCACGGTCGTCCGGCAAGTGGCGGGAGATGGCGCGGAAACCGTAGGCCAGGCCATCGCGTTTGCCGGTGCCGGGAATGCGCACGAAATCGAGCTTGACCCGATCCGGTGGATTCATCCGGGCCCAAAGGCTTTTCACCAACAGCTCATCGGACATTTCGACGATGGAGCAAACCATGGTGGCGGGCAGACCGCAGTCAATCGCTTCGCGGATCACCGAGCTGTACACCTGCGCCGTGGTCAGCGCGTCGATGCGAAAACTGGTCACCATCAAATAGACATGAGACGGGTTTGCCGCTGCGCCCAGCTTGCGCACTTTGCGCCGCAGGTGCGGATAAACCACGTACAGAAACAGCATCCCGCGCAGAAAGTGCGTGGCACCCATCGAGTAACGCCAGATCCCGATGAAGCCGATCAGGAAGATAAAGTCCTTCGACTCGGAGTCGAACGTGGACGTAGGCAACACCATGGCGATGCCCATCAGTAAACTTAGGTAAAACAGCCAACCGGCGGCCTGAAGTAGGCCGTGCTTTAGCCTGTGCATAATCTGCATCCGTCTCTATCTCGGGCGAGCCTGTGGGGTGGCCCGATGGGGTTAAGGCAGGCGAAAAAGCCGGGAGGGTTTGCAGTCTCATCGAGCACCGCAAACCCTCCCGATACCGCTTGTTACCAGCAGATGCCTTCAGTCCGGCCACTCACGCTGGTGGCTTTGGACATGAAGCCGACCAGGTCGACCACTTGTTTGCCGGCTGGAGCTTCCTGCGCCAGGGCGCGGAATTTCTCGTCACGGTTACCAAGGATGATCACGTCGGAGTTGGCGATCACGTCGTCGAAGTCCGAGTTGAGCAAGGACGAGACGTGAGGGATCTTCGACTCGATGTAGTCCTTGTTCGCGCCGTGGACACGGGCGTATTCGACGTTGCTGTCGTAGATGCTCAGGTCGTAACCCTTGCCGATCAGCATTTCCGCCAGATCAACCAGCGGGCTTTCGCGCAGGTCATCGGTGCCGGCCTTGAAGCTCAAGCCGAGCAGGGCGACTTTGCGTTTGTCGTGGCTGGAAACGATGTCGAAGGCGTTCTGCACCTGGGACTCGTTACTGCGCATCAGCGAGTTCAGCAGCGGCGATTCCACGTCCAGGGCACCGGCGCGGTAGGTCAGGGCGCGCACGTCTTTTGGCAGGCACGAGCCGCCGAACGCGAAGCCTGGGCGCATGTAGTACTGGGACAGGTTCAGTGTTTTGTCCTGGCAGACCACTTCCATCACTTCGCGACCGTCGACGCCACACGCCTTGGCGATGTTGCCGATCTCGTTGGCGAAGGTCACCTTGGTGGCGTGCCACACGTTGCAGGTGTATTTGATCATCTCGGCGACAGCGATGTCCTTGCGGATGATCGGTGCGTCGAGTTCTTCGTACAGCGATTGCAGAACGTCGCCCGACGCTTTGTCGAACTCGCCGATAACGGTCATTGGCGGCAGGTCGTAGTCGGCGATCGCGGTGCTTTCACGCAGGAACTCAGGGTTCACGGCAACACCGAAGTCGATACCGGCTTTTTTGCCGGAGCAGTCTTCGAGGATCGGGATGACAACGTTTGCGACAGTGCCCGGCAGGACGGTGCTGCGAACCACGATGGTGTGGCGGGTGGTCTTGTCACGCAGGACAAAACCGATCTCGCGGCACACGGCTTCGATGTAGTTCAGTTCCAGATCGCCGTTCTTCTTGCTCGGCGTGCCGACGCAGATCATCGACAGGTCGGTGTCACGAATCGCTTCGGCGAAGTTGGTCGTGCCGCGCAGTTTGCCTGTCGCGATACCCTTCTGCAGAAGTTCGCCCAGACCCGGTTCAACGATTGGCGATTTGCCAGCGTTGATCATATCGATTTTGTCTTTGGCAACATCGACGCCAATGACGTCATGGCCCCGTGCAGACAGGCAACCGGCACAGACTGCGCCGACGTAACCCAAACCAAATATGCTGATGCGCATCGCAATTACCTCAGTGTTTTATCAAGCCATTACATGGCCGGAGTTAATGGTGTTCAGCGGTCATAGTGCACGCGCAAGTGCGGCTTATAGGCGCCACAATGCCGCGTGCAGGCATACAAAGTTCCGAGCGTCTAAATAAGATCACTCAAAATGTGCGCAACTAGGCCTTATTATTCTGATGTGCCCTGTTATGCAGCCGGTCTTCCAGTCAGAAGACAACGTGCAAAGGTCTTGCGCGCTCAAAGCCAGGCCGTGAAGCCCGTAAATCAAGCGGTTTAGTGCTCAGGCGAGCACGTTTATAGGGGCGCAGCCTTGGCCTTGAAAGGGGATAGTCATAGGCGTATCTCCTGTCCTTAAATGTGTTGCCAAAATCAAAGATCAGTCTGCTGAAGTTAATGTGACAACTTTGCTAGGTGGATCTCTTCTCTGCGTAAGTTATCTCGTACACGCATTGAGATAATCGTTACCGGTGGTATGAACTACGCATTTGGACATAGTTCCTGTCCACCCATCGCGATTTCTGAAATTTCTTGAAATATTGAAGAAGATGGCACTGCTTTCACACTGATAGCAATGTCGGTTTGGCCCTTTATATATTGGCTAATTCTCGGCTTGGTAGTTTTGTGCCACTACTGAAAAAAATTTTCAGTGCCACTACTGAAAAAAATCATGGAAGTCGAGTGAAACAAAAGTTAGAAATCGGAGTGTGGTTTTTTTGGCGTCAAGAGGTCGACGAATAGGCGGGGGATTGTTAGACGATCAAGCGTCGGCGCACGACTGTTTTGCAAGTCGCACACCGATCAAATGCTTACTCTGAAGTGGGGTTGCGCAGGAATACCAGATTGTCCGGTTTAGACTGTTCGGCGCTGTACCGATAACCTTCAATATCAAACTCTTTCAGGTCTGCCGGATCGTTGATCCGCTCTTCAATGACGTAACGGCTCATCATGCCGCGCGCCTTCTTCGCATAGAAGCTGATGATCTTGTATTGGCCGTTCTTCCAGTCCTTGAACTCGGTGTTGACGATGCGCGCGTTCAGGGCGCTGCGCTTGACCGCCGAGAAGTACTCGTTGGAGGCCAGGTTCAGCAGCACGTCATCACCCTGATCGGCCAGGGCTTCGTTCAGCCATTCGCTGATCCGCGTGCCCCAGAAGGCATACAAGTCCTTGCCACGGGCATTCGCCAGTTTGGTGCCCATTTCCAGGCGATACGGTTGCATCAGGTCCAGTGGGCGCAGCAAGCCGTACAGGCCGGACAACATGCGCAAATGCTGTTGGGCGTAATCGAAATCGGCTTCGCTGAAGGTTTGTGCGTTCAACCCGGTGTAGACATCACCCTTGAAGGCCAGCAATGCCTGTTTGGCGTTGTCCGGGGTGAAGGCCGGAGTCCAGCTGCCGAAACGCGCCGCGTTGAGCCCGCCGATCTTGTCGGAGACGTGCATCAACTCGCTGATCTGTGCGGGCGTCAGGTCGCGCAGTTGCAGAATCAACTCCTGGGAGTGATCGAGGTATTGCGGCTGGGTGAAACGCTGGGTGGCCGGCGGTGTTTCGTAATCGAGGGTCTTGGCGGGGGAAATCACCATCAGCATGAAGTCGTCTCCTTTAATCGTGGCGCCGATTCTAGGGGGTTGGGCCGGTTGACTCCAGCTATCACGTTCATAGGTGATCGGTGGCCATCCACGAACCTTGTGGGAGCGGGCTTGCTCGCGATGACGGCGGCACCCTCAATATCGATGTCGCCTGATACGCCGCAATCGCGAGCAAGCTCGCTCCCACAGTGCTGCGGGAATGCGGGCCGGATCAGCTATAGTGCCGCGCGGGTTTTGTTATGGAGACATCCCATTGCGTATCGTTTTTCTATTCTCGGCCTGGCTCTTGAGTTTCGGCGCCATGGCGGCACCGGGCGACGTGGCGACACTTGATCGCAGCACCTGGCCTGAACAGCTCAATAACCCGACGCTGTTCGATGTCGCTTCGCGGGCTGAGATCCTCATGTTTGCGCGCGTACTGCTGGCCAGCGAATCGCTGGATGAGCCCGCTCTGGCCCAGCGCCTGGGGTTGCGCACGATCAACCTCGAATCGGTCAACAACCTGCGCCAGCGCCTGTGGCAGCGCCTGCTCGCCAACTACAACTTCGCCCAGCGCAGCTGCGATCAGGACGCCTCGTTCTGTTTCCTGGTCGAAGACCTGGACACCCTGCGCCAGCAAGCGGCCAAGTTTCAGCTCAGCGATGACAGCTATTACATCAAGTGGTCCGAACCGAGCCGTTTGTTCCATGCCCAGTACCTTGACGAACAGTTGCGCAAGGCCGCGCTGTTCCCACAAGTCAGCAGTGAAGTCGATCGTTTTGGCGACTATGAGCGCAACGGCGACGAGATGCATGACCGCCTGTTTTTGCTGACGTTCGACAGTGCCGCCAATGCCACGCCGGACAACACCGACTGGGTGGCGCAATACCTGCGCAAGGCCAACATGAGCGGCACGTTCTTCGTGCTGGGCAAGGATATTCAGGCGCGTCTGGCCGAGCGCTCGGTGGCCAGTCTGCAAGCGACGTACTCCACGCAGTGCATCGGTGTGCAAGGCTGGGAGTTTCGCTCCCACAGCCATTGGCAGGACTGGCAGGATTCCGTGCGTCGCAGCGTCGAACTGGTCAAAAGCAAACTTCCGGAAAACTATGTGCCGCTGTTTCGCCCACCCGACGGACAGCGACGCTCGGATGCCGAAAGCTTCTTCAAGGCTCAGGGCTTGCAGGTGGGCTTGTGGGACATCGATGCCCAGGACGGCGCTGGCAAGCTCAAGGGCAGCGCGAGCGCGCAACGCGTGTTGACGCTGATGCTGTTGTGGCGGCACGGGGTGATTAATTTCAATGTGAAGCAGGATGCGGTGAAAACGGCGATGCCCTGGCTCATCACGCAAACGGCGCAAAGCGGGATCGGTTGGGAGGACTGTCAGGACGCCTTTCGCTGAACGCGAGAAAGCCAGCAATCATTGGGGATGATGGCCAGGAGGGGTGATTTTTCAGAGGATTTCGGTGCAGGCGGACTTCCGACTTTAACGGGGTGATGGCCATCCGCCTAGTGTTATTGGTCACTCTGAAAAATAAACATCAAAAAAACGTCAAAGTACTTTTTTCTGTCATGGGTTTTGGAGTATTACGAAGACAGACCGCCGAAACCTGCAGACAGGTGGCGTCTTCCAAGACCCCCATTTGTGTGCAGTTCACTTGAGTCCTCGCAGGTGAATTCGGCAGTCACTTCGAGGCGCAGCACTGTCAAGGTATTGCGTCGAATGGCTCCCACAAAGGTGACCGAGTATGGATGATCACGGACGTAGTTCTTCCTCCAACCAGCCAATCCTTTATGTACTCGATACCAACGTATTGATTCACGATCCAAACGCCCTGCTTAACTTCGAAGAACACCACGTTGCCATTCCGATGACCGTGCTTGAGGAGCTGGACAAGCTCAAGAGCGGGCATCACAGCGTGGCCGCGGAATGCCGTCAGGCGATTCGCCTGATCGACAAGACCCTGGGCGATGCCAGCCCTGAAGATGTCGAGCTGGGTGTGCCGATTCAGCGTGGCAAAGGCGGGCCCAAGGGTTTGCTGTCAATTCTGATGAGCAAGCGTGCCGAGCCGAACATCATTCTTCCGGAACACCTGAACGACAACATCATCATCAACCAGTTGATTGACCTGCACGCGCGCGAGCCCAAGCTGCCCGTGGTGCTGGTCACCAAAGATATCAACATGCGCCTCAAGGCCCGCGCGTGCGGGATCGCGGCCGAGGACTACAGCACTGACCAACTGGTTGATGACGTATCGCTGCTGCCCAATGGTTATCACACCATGGACGGCTCGTTCTGGGATCGCGTGAAGAATGTCGAAACCCGTCAGGACCACGGTCGCACCTGGCATCAGGTGCAACTGATCGACAACCTGCCGGCTGTGCATGTCAATGAATTCATCATCGACGAACAGGGGTTTGTCGGCTGGATCAAGGAGATCGAGGAAGACCGCCTGCTGATTCTCGACCTGCATCAGGAACCCCTGTTGCACCAGGAAGCCTGGGGACTGAAACCGCGTGACATCTATCAAAGCCTGGCGCTGTATGCCTTGCTGGATCCGGATATCCACCTGGTCAACCTGACCGGCGCCGCCGGTTCCGGTAAAACCATCCTGGCCCTGGCGGCGGCGATCGAGCAGACCATGGTCAGCAAGCGCTACCGCCGGATCATCGCGACCCGTAGCGTGCAGGGCCTGGATCAGGAGATCGGTTTCCTGCCTGGCACCGAAGCGGAAAAAATGGAGCCTTGGCTGGGCGCTATCACCGATAACCTCGAAGCCTTGCACATGGACGATGAAAACACCCATGGCAGCGTCGATTACATCCTCAGCAAAGTGCCGTTGCAGTTCAAATCCCTCAACTACATTCGAGGTCGCAGCTTCCAGCAAAGCCTGATTTTGATCGATGAATGCCAGAACCTGACGCCGCACCAGATGAAAACCATCATCACCCGTGCCGGCGCCGGCTCTAAAGTGGTGTGCCTGGGCAACCTGGCGCAAATCGACACCCCTTACCTGTCCGCGACCAGTTCCGGGCTGACGTACCTGACCGAACGCTTCAAAGACTTCCCCAACGGTGTCCACATCACCCTGCAAGGGGTGCCTCGTTCGATTCTGGCCGAATACGCCGAATCGCATCTGTAACGTTCATCAACGAACCGGGCGACCTCACAGTCGCCCGGTTTTTTTATGCTCAGCACAATTCAAAATGTGGGAGTGAGCCTGCTCGCGATAGCGGACTGTCAGTCGACGTGGAGGTGACTGTCACTCCGCTATCGCGAGCAGGCTCACTCCCACAGGATTCAATGTGATCGGATAATCGTGCGTGCGGAAAATTGACCCGCAGGTTTACAATCGACGCTCCTGATCAGGAGTATCCCTGTGCTGACTCATCTCGATTCCCAAGGTCGCGCCAACATGGTCGACGTCACTGAAAAAGCCGTGACGTTCCGTGAAGCGACGGCCCAAGCGCTGGTGCGCATGCTGCCCGAAACCCTGCAAATGATCGTCAGCGGCGGTCATCCCAAAGGCGATGTGTTCGCCGTGGCGCGCATCGCCGGCATCCAGGCCGCGAAGAAAACCAGCGATTTGATTCCCTTGTGCCATCCGCTGATGCTGACCGGTGTCAAAGTCGAACTCAGTGCCGAAGGCGAGGACACGGTGCGCATCGTCGCGCGTTGCAAGTTGTCCGGGCAGACCGGCGTCGAGATGGAAGCACTGACCGCTGCCAGCGTTGCCGCACTGACGATCTACGACATGTGCAAAGCCGTCGATCGGGGCATGACCATTGAAAGTGTGCGGCTGCTGGAGAAAGTCGGCGGCAAGAGCGGCCATTTCCAGGCGGATCAGCCATGAACCTCACCGTGAAGTTTTTTGCCCGTTACCGCGAAGCGCTCGGAATGGATTCGTTGGACGTTGAAGGCAATTTCGCCACGGTCGATGATGTGCGCGCATTGCTCGCCCAGCGTGACGGTGCCGAGGTGCTGAGCGAGCAGAACCTGATGTGCGCCCGTAATGAAGACCTGTGTCAGCTCGATGAACCGGTGGCGGACGGTGATGAAGTGGCGTTCTTTCCGACCGTGACGGGGGGCTGATCATGGCCATTCGCGTGCAGTCCACGGCATTCGATCCGGGTGCTGAAGTCAATGCGATGCACGCCGCCAATGTCGGCGTCGGCGCGGTGGTGAGTTTTGTCGGTTACGTGCGCGACTTCAATGACGGGCTCGACGTGGCCGGGATGTTCCTTGAGCACTACCCGGGCATGACCGAAAAGGCGCTCGCCAAGATTGCCCTTGAGGCTGAGCAGCGATGGCCGTTGCTCAAGCTCGAAGTACTGCACCGAATCGGCGCCCTGGAGCCGGGCGAGCCGATCGTCTTCGTTGGCGCCGCCAGCGCCCACCGCCAGGCTGCGTTCGATGCCTGCGCCTTTGTCATGGACTACCTGAAGACCCGTGCGCCGTTCTGGAAGAAAGAAAACACCCGTGAGGGGCCGAGATGGGTGGAAGGGCGTGACAGCGATCATGCGGCGGCAGATCGCTGGAAGCAGTAGATCTTCAGAGTTCTCAAGTACGCCATCGCGAGCAGGCTCGCTCCCACATTGGAATGCGGTCAACTGTGGGAGTGAGCCTGCTCGCGATGAGGCCATCCGCATCACTGAATAACTTCCTGACTTCTCACCCGACCATCGGCCAGGCTCAACCCTGTTCAGCCGATTGACGATCTATACATAAAAGTCCAGTATGGAATTATAAGTACAAAAAAGGCGTTTCCCGTTTCTGCTCTTTCTTCTGTCTTGCCAAACCAACAACAACCCGCGAGAGAACGAACATGAAGAAATTCCCCCTCATCACCGGTCTGGCGCTGAGCCTGTTGGCGTGCAGCTCTGTGTTCGCCGCTGACAAAACCCTGCGCATTGGCATCGAAGCCGCCTATCCGCCATTCGCATCCAAAACCGACACCGGCGAGATCGTGGGTTTCGACTATGACATCGGCAACGCCCTGTGCGCGCAGATGAAGGTCAAATGCGTGTGGGTCGAAGGCGAGTTCGACGGCCTGATTCCTTCGCTGAAAGTGAAGAAAATCGACATGGCGCTGTCGTCCATGACCATCAACGAAGACCGCAAGAAGTCGGTGGATTTCACCCACAAGTACTACTTCACTTCATCGCGCCTGGTGATGAAGGACGGCGCGGTTGTCGATGACCAATACGCCAGCCTCAAAGGCAAGACAGTGGGCGTTCAGCGTGCAACCACCACCGACCGTTACGCGACCGAGGTTTTCGAACCCAAGGGTATCAACGTCAAGCGCTACGGTAACAACGAAGAAATCTACATGGACCTGGCAGCGGGTCGCCTCGACGCCATTTTTGCCGACACCATTCCATTGAGTGACTTTCTGTCGATGCCGCGTGGCAAGGGCTATGCCTTTGTCGGGCCGGAACTCAAGGACCCGAAATACGTCGGCGAAGGTGCGGGGATTGCGGTACGCAAGGGCAATACCGAGTTGGTCAGTGAACTGAACACCGCCATCGACGGCATCCGCGCGAGTGGTCAATACCAGAAGATTTCCGAGAAATACTTCAAGTCCGACATCTACGGCGACTAATCGATAGCTATCGCGAGCAAGCTCGCTCCCACAATGGACCTGTGTAGCAGGACTAATGTGGGAGCGAGCTTGCTCGCGATGGGGCCCGATCAGCCAATAAAAATCTTAGCCCTTCAATTCCTTCAAATGCTTGTAAACAGTCGCACGTCCCATGTTCAGCACATTGGCCACATAGTTCGATGCGCTTTTGCCCTTGAAGGCCCCTTCGGCGTGCAATGCCAGCACCAGTTCGCGTTTGTGGTCGCGTGTCAGCAGGTTCAGGCTCAGCTGACGTTCACGCAGCCATGCGTGCAGGAACGTATTGATCCGCTCCTGCCAGTCATCGCGAAACAGTGCGTCCGGTTGCGGGATGAGCTTGCTTGGCGACAGGAACAAATCCAGCGCCGCTTTCGCGTTTTCAAACAGTGAAATATTCAGATTGATGCACAGCACCGCCAGCGGATGACCTTCGCTGTCGCGTAGCACGCTGCTCAGACTGCGAATCTTCTGACCATCCCAATTGAGCTTTTCGTACGGCCCGATGTTTCGTTCGCTGATGTCGTCGCTGAGCATGTCTTCCAGCGCGGCGTCATCGCCGACTTCCCGCTTGGACAGGTTGTTGGCGATGTAGTCGATTTTTTGCGTGCGCAGGTCGTGCAGCACCACCTCGGCGTGGGGGAAGAACAGGGTGGCGATGGCATCGGCGATCGCGCGGTAGTTGTCCAGGGCCGGGTCTTTTTCAGGTGCATTCATACGGTGGAGCTCCAGGCAGCGTCAGCGCCCTGCAAAAAGGGCGCTGGAAGTTTGCCGCAATCGTGTCGGCACGTCACCTGAGGACGAAATCAGCCCAGGCGAGCGGGGGATAGCATCTCGGCATCCAGACCGAAACGAGTGAGCGGCTCGGGCAAGGCTTCGCCGCGTACCAGCGCCGCGCTGGCCTGGCCCATGGCCGGTGAAGTCTGGATGCCATAACCGCCTTGTGCCGCGACCCAGAATAGCCCCGGCACTTGCGGATCGAAGCCGCTGATCAAATCGCCATCGCTGACGAAGCTGCGCAGGCCGGCCCAGGTGCGGGTCGGGCGGCGGATGGTCAAGGTGGTGGCTTCTTCGATCTGATAGATGCCCATGGCGATGTCCAACTCTTCAGGCTGTACGTCGTGGGGCTCGACCGGGTCGGCATTGGCCGGCGAGCCAAGGAACATCCCTGCGTCGGGTTTCATGTAGAAGGATTCATCGAGGCTGACCAGCATCGGCCAATGGTGAATGTCCACGCCCTCGGGACCGGCGAAGATGAACGCCGCGCGCCGTTTCGGTTGCAGGCCCAGCGGTTTGGCGCCGGCCAGTTCACCGATCTTGTCGGCCCACGCACCGGCGGCATTGATGAGAATCGGCGCAGTGAAGGTCGCGCCGTTGGTTTGAACCTGCCACAGACCTGCGGCATCACGGCTCAGACCCAGCACTTCGCTGTCGGTGTGGACTTCGCCTTTGTTGCGACGAATGCCGCGCAGATAACCCTGGTGCAGGGCATCGGTGTCGATGTCGCTGGCGGTCGGGTCGTAAATGGCACCGTGGACTTTTTCCCGGCGCAGGATCGGCAGGCGCGCGCAGGCTTCGTCGGCATTGAGCAGTTGCATCTCAGGCACCGTGGCTTTGGCGCTCAAGTATTGGTTGTTCAGTTCGGCCGGATCGCCGGTGAAGTCCACGGTCATCTCGCCGCGCTGGGTCAGCAGCGGGTGTTCGCAGAAACCTGTCGGTGGTGCGTCGAAGAACTCGCGACTGGCCTGGGTCAGCGCCCGCACCTGCGGCGTGCCATAGGCTGCGGTATACAGTGCGGCGGAGCGTCCGGTGGAGTGATAGGCCGGATGGGATTCGCGTTCGAGCACAATCACGCGGGCGTGCTGCGACAACCAGAAACCGGTGGAAGCGCCGGCAATCCCGCCGCCGATGATGATGAAGTCTGCCTGGCTCATGAACGTCTCCTGTGGGGCGTAAATGCCGAAATATTGGAGATCCCTTGTGGGAGCGAGCTTGCTCGCGATGGCGGAAATTCAGTCAACATCATTGCTGAATGGCAGGCCGCTATCGCGAGCAAGCTCGCTCCCACAGGGGCTAGGGGGGTTAGTACTGTAGGCGGTAAATGGCGTTTGCCAGCGCGATGTCTTCCAGGCCCAGGCCGATGGAGCGGAAGAACACATGGCGATCGTAGTCAGGCCGTTGCACTTTTTCACTGAGCAGATCGGGCAAGTCGCCGATGATCGAGCTTTTGTCCCAGCCATGTTGCTCGCCTGCGATCAGCATTTCACCCGCCGAGCCCGGAGTGGTCAGGCGATAGTCGCAGAACACGTGCATGTCCTTGAGGCTCTGCGGCGGCACTTCATGGGCGCGCGGCGCATTGGTGCTGATGGACGTGATCAGTGCCGGTTTGCTCAGGCTTGCCGGATCGATCACCGGACCTGCGGAGGAGGTGCAGAGCATGATGACATCCGCATCGTGAACGGCGGCTTCACGACTGTCGACGAGTGTGAGGCGTGGATCGAGGTTTTTGAGCTGTGCCAGTGCCTCGCAATCCAGTTCGCTCAAGCCTGGCGAATAAAGGCTGATGCTCTGCCATTCGCGCAGATCCTTGACGTAATGCAGGTGTGCCTGAGCCACTTTGCCGCTGCCGATAATCGCCAGGCGTTGTGCTTGCGGTGGGGCGAGGGCGTCGATGGCGACGGCGGTCGTTGCGGCTGTGCGAGCGGTGGTCAGTTCGCCGGCATCGCATAGCAACAGCGGTTGGCCGGTCTGCATCGACATCAACAACGTCCATGCAGTCACCAGCGGACCCTGCTCACGGACGATGTAAGGCGAAGTCTTGACCCCGTAAACGCCGTCTTCGGCCAACACGCCCAGATAGTTGATGAAATCACCGGCGCCTTGGGGGAATTCCACCAGTTGTTGAGATGGTTGCACAGCTTGACCGGCAGCCAGGTCGCGAAACAGTTTGCGCAGGATCTTCGGCACATCCACCTGTGCCAGCAGCTCGCGGGCCTGAGATTGGTTGATCACG
This sequence comes from Pseudomonas sp. fls2-241-R2A-110, assembly GCF_030209165.1. NCBI lineage: Bacteria > Pseudomonadati > Pseudomonadota > Gammaproteobacteria > Pseudomonadales > Pseudomonadaceae > Pseudomonas > Pseudomonas sp. fls2-241-R2A-110. Next base: position 319,817 of record NZ_JARVSN010000007.1, read on the forward strand.
TAGGGCGTACTGGACATGGTCGGCTCCGAGCTAAAGTAAACTAATTTGTCCATTATGGACTTTTAGTTGTCTTGAGCAACATCGAGGCGAAAAAAAAGCGCAGTCCGTTTCCGGCTGCGCCTCTTTCGCTAAAGGCCCGTGTTATGGGCGCTTACGCTCTACCGCCCGCAGTAGATGCGTCGGCGGCGTTTCACAACTGATTTTGCGACCCAGCAACGCCTCGATGGACGGTAGCTGGTAGGAGTCATCTTCACCGGCAAAACTGATGGACACGCCATCAGCGCCTGCGCGACCGGTACGGCCGATGCGGTGCACGTAATCGTCAGGGACTTCCGGCAGCGTGAAGTTGATCACGTGGCTGATGCCATCGATGTGGATGCCGCGACCGGCAACATCGGTGGCGACCAGGACGCGGATCTTGCCTTCGCGGAAACCTTCCAGGGTCTTGATGCGTTTGTGCTGCGGGACATCGCCAGACAGTTGCGCGGCGTTGACGCCATCACGCACCAGGCGCTCTTCAATGCGCCGCACTTCATCCTTGCGGTTGGCGAACACCATCACCCGCTCCCAACCGTTGTCGTTGACCAGGTTGTAGAGCAGTTTGTATTTGTCGGCGCCGGCCACGGCGTAGATGTGTTGCTCGACATTTTCGCTGGCCACGTTCTGCGACTCGATCTCGACGATCGACGGGTCGGTGGTCCATTGCTTGGCCAGGTTCATCACGTCTTCGGTGAACGTCGCGGAGAACAGCAGCGTCTGACGCTCGTTCTTCGGCGGTGTCTGGCGAATGATCTGACGCACTTGTGGGATGAAACCCATGTCGAGCATCCGGTCGGCTTCGTCCAGCACCATCACTTCGACCATGTCCAGGTGCACGTCGCCACGCTGGTTGAAGTCGAGCAGACGGCCCGGGGTGGCCACGAGGATGTCGCAATGGCGGGCTTCGAGGTGCTTGAGCTGCTTGTCGAAGTCCATGCCGCCGACAAACGTCATCACGTTGAGGCCGGTGTACTTGGTCAGGTCGGCGGCGTCCTTGGCGATCTGCACCACCAGTTCCCGGGTGGGCGCGATGATCAACGCGCGGGGCTCACCCATGTAGCGCTCTTTGGGTGGCGGGGTTTCCAGCAGCTGAGTGATGATCGAGATCAGGAACGCAGCGGTTTTGCCGGTGCCGGTCTGAGCGCGACCGATGGCGTCTTTACCCGCGAGGGTGAAGCCAAGCACCTGCGCCTGGATCGGCGTGCAGTACGGGAAGCCCAGGTCCTGGATGGCGTGCATCAGTTCCGGGGCGAGTTTGAAATCGTGGAAGCGGGTTTTGCCTTCCAGGGGTTCGACGGCGAAGTCTTCGAGTTTCCACGGGATAACCGGTGCCTTTGGCTTGGGTTCGCGACGTGGTTTCGCAGGTTTCTGGGCTTCGCTGCTCGGCTGTTCAGAGGCAATGGCCGGGGCGGATGGGGCGGCCGGTGTGGTCATCGGCTCGTGTTTCGGTGCCGCTACGGTTGCGGTCTGGCCAGGCTGAATACCGTCGGTGCGGTGGCTGGGGATGTGAGACGGAGCGCTGGAGACTGGCGCGAGCTGCTCAGCCTCGCTCTTACCGAACATTTTCTTGAGTGCTTTGAGCACGGTCATCTCATCAATTGGTTAAGGAATGTACGCCGGCCAGTGTAATGCAAGAATCGGGCGCGGCGTAGTGGGATGATCAATGGGCGGTTTTTAACGTCAAGGGTTAACCCAAGCGCTCGGCAAGCCAGACGCCTATGTCGCGAATTTCTTCGGGTAACACTTCGTGACCCATTGGGTATTCCTGCCATGTCACGGTGACACCATGCTGCTTTAAATACTCGTAGGCGGTGCGACCCATGGAGTTTTGCACCACGTCATCGTACTGGCCGTGCAAAGACAGCACGGGAATGCGCTGCTGGCTGGCCGAAAGCTCCAGTTCATCGCTGAAGGTCGGTGCATAAGTCGAGAGCGCAAGTACGCCGCCCAACGGTCCCTGCCATTTAAGAAAGGCTGCGTGCAATACCACGGCGCCGCCTTGGGAAAAACCGGCGAGAAAGATCCGCGAAGCGTCTATTCCGCTGGCCTTCTGCTCTTCTATCAAATCGATGACCCGTTGCGCGGACTCCTCCAGCTGCTCGCGACTGATCGCGCGTGCCGGGCTCATGGCCAATATGTCGTACCAGCTGGGCATCTCGTAGCCACCATTAATAGTGACCGCGCGGGTCGGTGCCTGCGGCAGGACAAAACGGGTGGTCAGCAAATTTTCCTGCAGCGCTTCGGCCACCGGCAGGAAGTCGTAGCGGTCGGCGCCCAGGCCGTGCAGCCAGATTACGCAGGCGTCTGCGGGCTTGACGGGTTGAAGAATCAAGGGCTCGGTCATGGCTGCTCCAATAGTGTGCATGCGCTCTCATTGAGTGCGAGATGTGAGTGCGCGTCAGGTTGATCAGTTACGAAGATGTCGCAAGGCTACAAGTTTTGCTATTGACCTGTCGCTGAATCGCTTTAGCGAGCGGTCTGGTACGGGCTTTGCTATGGGAAGCCTGTACGAAAAATCCCACGCCTGTCGGTAACACTATCAGGCCATTGTTAGTGGTGGGATAGCAAAAAATCCGGTGATGGATGTTCGCCAGTGGCCGCTACGGGCTTCGCGAACGTGAAAGGGCTACCGCCCGTTCGGCCGATTGGTGAGAAGTGAGTGGTCCATGATGTGGATTTTCTCCTACTAGACTCATAGCGCAGGTCCTACGTCGGTTGACCCCAAAAAAAACCAACACGGGTCAATTACGCCTCATAAGGGTGCGACTGGACTCAAGCTCCGACACAACAAGAGCAAAACTGGAGGTTTGAATGAAGATGTTGAAATCCACCCTGGCTATCGTGACTGCTGCTGCAGTGCTTGGTGTCAGTGGGTTCGCTCAGGCGGGTGCAACCCTGGATGCAGTGCAGAAAAAAGGTTTCGTACAGTGCGGTGTCAGTGATGGTCTGCCGGGCTTCTCGGTTCCAGACGCTACCGGCAAGATTCTGGGGATCGACGCGGACTTCTGCCGCGCTGTGGCGGCTGCCGTTTTTGGCGACGCGACCAAGGTCAAGTTCAGTCAGTTGAACGCCAAGGAGCGCTTCACCGCGCTGCAGTCTGGCGAAATCGACATTCTGTCGCGCAACACCACCATGACCAGCTCCCGTGATGCGGGTATGGGCCTGAAGTTTCCTGGCTTCATCACTTACTACGACGGCATCGGCTTCCTGGTAAACAACAAGCTGGGCGTTAAAAGTGCGAAGGAACTGGACGGTGCAACCATCTGCATCCAGGCCGGTACCACCACCGAGCTGAACGTTTCCGACTACTTCCGCGGCAACGGTCTGAAGTACACCCCGATCACCTTCGACACCTCCGACGAAAGCGCCAAGTCGCTGGAATCCGGTCGTTGCGACGTGCTGACCTCCGACAAATCCCAACTGTTCGCCCAGCGCAGCAAGCTGGCGTCGCCGAAGGACTACGTCGTTCTGCCGGAAACCATTTCCAAGGAACCACTGGGCCCGGTCGTGCGTAATGGCGACGACGAGTGGCTGGCCATCGTGCGCTGGACTGGCTACGCCATGCTCAACGCTGAAGAAGCCGGCATCACTTCGAAGAACGTCGAAGCCGAAGCCAAAGCCACCAAAAACCCTGACGTAGCTCGTCTGCTGGGCACTGATGGCGAATACGGCAAAGACCTGAAAGTGAAGAAAGACTGGGTCGTGCAAATCGTCAAACAAGTCGGTAACTACGGCGAAGTGTTCGACAGAAACCTGGGCAAGAGCACTCCGCTGGAAATCGACCGCGGGCTGAACGCTCTGTGGAACAACGGCGGCATTCAATACGCACCACCAGTGCGCTGATGGTTCTATCACCCGGTGGGCCAACCACCGGGTGATGTTCTGTTCCATTACATCCGGGGCACTTCATGCAAAATTCAATCGGCGCACCAAAGCAGAGGCTCAGCCTCAGCGATCCCAAAGTGCGTGCGTGGCTATTTCAGATCATCACCGTTGTGGCGGTGGTCTCGATGGGTTGGTATCTGTTCGACAACACGCAGACCAACCTTCAACACCGGGGCATTACCTCCGGTTTCAGCTTTCTGGAGCGCAGTGCCGGTTTCGGCATCGCTCAACACCTGATCGACTACACCGAATCGGACACCTATGCCCGAGTGTTTGTCATCGGCCTGCTCAACACGCTGCTGGTGACCTTTATCGGCGTAATCCTGGCGACGATCCTCGGGTTCATCGTTGGTGTTTCACGGTTGTCGAAGAACTGGATCATCAGCAAGCTGGCGACGGTCTATGTGGAAGTCTTCCGCAATATTCCACCGCTGCTGCAAATCCTGTTCTGGTACTTCGCGGTGTTCCTGACCATGCCGGGGCCGCGCAACAGCCACAACTTCGGTGACACCTTCTTCGTCAGCAGCCGAGGCCTGAACATGCCCGCGGCGTTGGTGGCGGACGGTTTCTGGCCGTTTGTGGCCAGCATTGTCGTGGCCATTGTCGCCATCGTGCTGATGAGTCGCTGGGCCACCAAGCGCTTCGAAGCAACCGGCGTACCGTTCCATAAGTTCTGGGTCGGTCTGGCAATGTTCCTGGCGATCCCGGCGCTGTGCGCGCTGATCTTCGGCGCGCCACTGCACTGGGAAATGCCCAAGCTGCAAGGCTTCAACTTTGTCGGTGGCTGGGTGCTGATCCCGGAACTGCTGGCGCTGACCCTGGCCCTCACGGTGTACACCGCGGCGTTCATCGCCGAGATCGTGCGCTCGGGTATCAAGTCGGTCAGCCACGGCCAGACCGAAGCGGCGCACTCGCTGGGTTTGCGCAACGGCCCGACCCTGCGCAAGGTGATCATCCCGCAAGCCCTGCGCGTGATCATCCCGCCGCTGACCAGCCAATACCTGAACCTGGCGAAGAACTCCTCGCTGGCGGCCGGTATCGGTTACCCGGAGATGGTGTCGTTGTTTGCCGGCACGGTGCTGAACCAGACCGGGCAGGCGATCGAAGTCATTGCCATCACCATGAGCGTGTACCTGGCGATCAGTATCAGCATTTCCCTGCTGATGAACTGGTACAACAAGCGCATTGCGCTGATCGAGCGGTAAGGAAAAGCGCATGAGTACTCATACTTTCAAGCCTGATATGCCGCCACCGAGCAAAGTCTTCGGGCCGGTGGCGTGGATGCGCGCGAACATGTTCTCCAGCTGGCTGAACACGCTGCTGACCCTGTTCGCGTTCTATCTGATTTACCTGGTGGTTCCGCCGATCCTGCATTGGGCGATCCTGGACGCCAACTGGGTCGGCACTACTCGCGCCGACTGCACCAAGGAGGGCGCCTGCTGGGTGTTCATCCAGCAGCGTTTCGGTCAGTTCATGTACGGCTACTACCCGCCGGAGCTGCGCTGGCGCGTGGACCTGACCGTGTGGCTGGCAGTCATCGGCATCGCACCCCTGTTCATCTCGCGCTTTCACCGTAAAGCGGTGTACGGGCTGAGCTTCCTGGTGCTGTACCCGATCATTGCCTACTTCCTGTTGCATGGCGGCGTCTTTGGTTTGACCAACGTTGCGACCAGCCAATGGGGCGGCTTGATGCTGACCCTGGTGATCGCCACCGTCGGTATTGCCGGTGCCTTGCCACTGGGGATCGTCCTGGCCCTGGGCCGTCGTTCGAACATGCCGGCGATTCGAGTGGTCTGCGTGACCTTCATCGAGTTCTGGCGCGGCGTGCCGTTGATCACCGTGCTGTTCATGTCCTCGGTGATGCTGCCGCTGTTCCTGCCCGAAGGCATGAACTTCGACAAACTGCTGCGGGCGCTGATCGGCGTGATCCTGTTCCAGTCGGCCTACGTCGCCGAAGTGGTGCGCGGTGGTCTGCAAGCGATCCCCAAAGGTCAGTACGAAGCGGCCGCCGCGATGGGCCTCGGTTACTGGCGCAGCATGGGCCTGGTGATTCTGCCGCAAGCCCTGAAGCTGGTGATCCCTGGCATCGTCAACACCTTCATTGCGCTGTTCAAGGACACAAGCCTGGTGATCATCATCGGCCTGTTCGACCTGCTCAACAGCGTCAAGCAAGCCGCCGCCGACCCGAAATGGTTGGGTATGGCCACTGAAGGTTATGTGTTCGCGGCCCTGGTGTTCTGGATTTTCTGTTTTGGTATGTCGCGCTATTCCATGCATCTGGAACGCAAGCTCGACACTGGCCACAAGCGTTAGGAGTTCTGTAATGAGCGAAGCAATCAAAAAGCCTGTGAGCCCTGAAGGCATTATTCAGATGCAGGGCGTGAACAAGTGGTACGGCCAGTTTCACGTGTTGAAAGACATCAACCTGAACGTCAAGCAGGGCGAGCGTATCGTGCTGTGCGGCCCGTCGGGTTCCGGCAAGTCCACCACCATTCGTTGCCTCAACCGTCTGGAAGAACACCAGCAGGGTCGCATCGTGGTTGATGGCGTGGAGCTGACCAACGACCTCAAGCAGATCGAGTCGGTGCGCCGTGAAGTCGGCATGGTGTTCCAGCACTTCAACCTGTTCCCGCACCTGACCATCCTGCAGAACTGCACGCTGGCGCCGATGTGGGTGCGCAAGATGCCCAAGCGCCAGGCCGAAGAAATCGCCATGCATTACCTGGAACGCGTCCGCATTCCGGAGCAGGCGCATAAATTCCCGGGCCAATTGTCCGGTGGTCAGCAGCAGCGTGTGGCGATTGCCCGTGCGTTGTGCATGAAGCCGAAAATCATGCTGTTCGATGAACCGACTTCAGCACTCGACCCGGAGATGGTGAAAGAGGTGCTCGACACCATGATCGGTCTGGCCGAAGACGGCATGACCATGCTTTGCGTGACCCACGAAATGGGCTTCGCCCGCACCGTGGCTAACCGCGTGATCTTTATGGACAAGGGTGAAATCGTTGAACAGGCTGCGCCGAACGACTTCTTCGATAATCCGCAGAATGAGCGGACTAAGTTGTTCTTGAGCCAGATTCTGCATTGATGCTCAGTTGAGTGGTTAAACAAACCCGGCCTCGTGCCGGGTTTTTTTATGGGTTGTTGGGGGCATATCCGTTGGTGCGGTAACGGCGGCTTAGGGTTCCGCCCTGACGGCGGGTCACTTGGAAAAGCCC